>CAUQPE010000091.1:0-7381 GCA_963519915.1 uncultured Campylobacter sp.
TTCATAACCTCGTTTTTTTGCATGTTTGCTCCTTAAATTTACTTAACTATCTCGCCCGTGTAGCCAGTCGTAGCCACCGCATCTAGCAGCTGCTTCTCGCTCACGCCGTCTTTCGTCTCGACGCGGGCGGTTTTATCGTGCAGGCTAGCCTTGGCGCTGATGACGCCGTCCACCTGTAGCAGGGCTTTTCGCACCATCGCCGTACACAGCGGGCAATGCATCCCCTCGACTTTGATGACAAAATTTTGATTTGCAAACGCCATGCTTGCAAGCAGTAAAATAGATAGAATTTTATTCATAAATTTTTCCTAAAACTTCGGGGTATGATAGCAGAATAATCACAAACACAGCTAAAAAAACGTAGATAAAGATCAACTTTTTGCGGCGATTTGCGAGGTCGCAGGATTTTGGTTTTTTGAAAAAATAAAACGCGCTCGCCGCAAAGCAGATCGCGGCAAGTGCGGTAAAATAGGGCCTTAGCTCGGTTAAGCTCTCGATCGCCTCCGAGCTAAGCAGGCTAAATGAAGCGCCGAAAATCAAAAACAAAAGCGCGGGCAGGCAGCAAAGAGTCGCCGCCAGCGCGCTTATTACCGACGCCAGAGCTAGCCAAAAGCCCTTCATTTGACCTCTTGCGACTTGTAGTCGTAGCTAAAATCTTTCGGAGAATAGTAATTTAGCACGTTGTCGTCCACTTCGCCGTAAGGATAGCCGAAGTTGTTTAGAGGGAATTCCGCAGGCTTCGGCGATAGGACAAAGTCGCGCGCGTCGTTAAAGCCGATCCAGCACATCTCCCAGTTGCCAAATAAAAACTCGCGCACTTTTGCAAGCTTGCTGTCGTCGTTGCTTAGCTTCTCGCCTAGGCGTACCTTTGCCACATCCGCAGGATCGACAGGGATCCAGCCGTGGCCTTTTAGATAAAATTCCGCCCTGCAGTGCTGACCGCCAGAGATCGCTGCTAGCCCTTTCTCATCAGCTTTTCCCATCTCGTTTGAAAATCTGCTCTGCCCTACTCTGATGCCGAAAATCTCGCGCGCAGGGATACCCACGGCGCGGCAGAGCCCTACGAATACGGAGTTTATGTCGGTGCATTTTCCCACTAGTTTGCCGCTTTCAAGTATCGCTTTTACGTCGCCCGTACCGCAGCCCAGGACGCTGTTGTCGCGCTGCATGGTGTTTGCCACCCACGTGTAGATAGCCTTGGCGCGCTCTAGATCGCCTTTTATGCCTTTAGTTATTTCCTCAGCTTTTTGCTTTACGATGCCGTCATTTGGGATGTGCTGAGTAGGTTTTAGATAAAATTCCGTCTCCGGACTTAGCTTTTCGTTCGGGTCAAATTTGACCTTACTAAAGTCAGTGTTTCGCTCGAAGGTCTCGACTCTAAATTTAACGCTAAGCGTCGGCTTTGCCACCTCGGCGTAGTCCACGTAAAGCGTCGGTATCGCGTCGTAGTTCACCGACGGATTGGCGAAATTGCCGTCAAATTTGATGTCGCTTACGCTCTGATACTCTCTAATAAACGGCAGCGGTATCCACAGCCTGGTTTTCTTGCCCGCCTCTAAAATTTCGTGATTTAAAGTGAGGTCAAAAACCCTCTTGTTGCCCATAGCTTTGCCGCCTCCAAAAACGGTGCTCGGAGTTGCCATAACGGCGCCTAAAATCGCAGTGTTTCTTAAAAAATCGCGTCTTTGCATGGAATGCCTTGTATAAATAATAGTTGTCCCGCAACTCTTGGGCGGTATTTTACTAAGAAAGGCTAAATTTGGCTTTAAACAGCGGTATTTTCGTGAGTCGTTTGGGCGCCTTGCGATTTTAGAATTTGACTTAATTAAATTTGGATAAATTTTTAAATTTTACGCATCGAGACCTGCACCGCGAAAGTGCTAAATTTGGTTTAGTTAAAATTTATGTTGTTAAGTTATATTTATTTGTATAGCGGCTTAATTTTAGGATTTTTAAGGTGCGGGCCTCGGCGAGCCAAATTTGCGAATTTGAATTCAAATTTGAATAGAAAAAGTTAAGGCGAAGTATTTTTGTGCTAGACGAGGCACTTTTAAATTTGGCGACGGGAGTTACCATGTAGGTAATGACCGAGCCAAATTTAAAAGTAACGAAGTATAGGGCAAAAAGACAAGCCTTAGTCGATAAATCTTTTTGTTAAATTTACGTACGCATCTATCCTTCGGTCTCTCAAAAACGGCCAAATTCTGCGCACTTCCTCGCTTCTGGTCATATCGATCTCGACGATGCGGCACAGCTCGCTCTGGCTATCGGCGCGGAAAAGCTCCTCGCCCTGCGCGCCGAAAACAAAGCTGTTACCCCAAAATTTGATCCCGTC
The DNA here is from genome assembly GCA_963519915.1 of uncultured Campylobacter sp. Classification (GTDB taxonomy): domain Bacteria; phylum Campylobacterota; class Campylobacteria; order Campylobacterales; family Campylobacteraceae; genus Campylobacter_A. The sequence goes on from CAUQPE010000091.1 coordinate 2,336, forward strand.
CATCACGCCGCTCTCGTCCTTTTCAAAGCCCACGCGGTTTACGGCGATCACAGGCAGGCCGTTTGCCACCGCATGTCCGCGCTGCACGGCGACCCACGCCTCTAGCTGACGCGATTTTTCCTCCTCCTCGTCGCTCTCAAACCAGCCGATCGCGGTCGGATAGATGAGTAGCTTCGCGCCGCGCAGAGCCATGAGGCGCGCGGCCTCGGGATACCACTGATCCCAGCACACCAAAAGTCCGAGCCTACCTACGCTCGTATCGATGGGCTCAAAGCAGGTGTCGCCCGGAGTAAAGTAAAATTTCTCGTAAAAGCCAGGGTCGTCTGGGATGTGCATTTTGCGGTATTTGCCTGCGACGCTGCCGTCTTTTTCAAAGACGAACGCGGTGTTGTGATACAGCCCGTCCGCGCGCTTTTCAAAGAGCGAAGTAACGAGCACGACGCTGTTTTGTCGCGCTACCTCGCCCCAAAATTTGACGTCGTTTTCCCAGCCCTCGGCAAGGTCGAAAAACCTCGTCTCCTCACTCTGGCAAAAATACTGCGTCTGGTGCAACTCCTGAAGCACCACGAGCTCCGCCCCGCCGCCGCTAGCTTCGCGCACGAGCTCGAGCGTCCTTTGCACGGTCGCGTCTTTGGTGCCGTGAAATTTTTGTTGGATTAGCGCTACTTTCATATTTTTCCTTACGATTTAAAATTTCAAAATTATATCAAAACGGGGATAAATTAGGGCTTGAACGGCTGGCCGGCAATCTAAATTTTACCGCTCCCGCCGGCTTATAAAATTTGCTTCAGCCTTTCAAGCAAGCCTGCGCAAGAGCTAGAAACATCCTCGTAGCAACGCTCAAAATCGCGGGTGTAGTACGGATCGGCGATTATTTTACCGCTTGAGGCCTCGCTAAATTCAAGCAGGAATTTTACTTTTTCGTCAAATTTAGTCTCAGCGCCGAATTTGCGCCTCAAAGTCCTTAAATTTTCATCGTCCATTATCAAGATAAGATCGCTGCTATCAAAATCTTTTTGCGTTATCAAGATCGCTTTGTGAGGCGTCACGGGCACGCCGTTTTGCTTCAAAACCCGCACCGTCTCGTAGTACGGCGGCTCGCCTATCTCGTCCTCGTGCGTGGCGCGCGAATCGATGCTAATACGCTCCGCCAAACCCGCCTTTTCACTCAAATTTTGCATAACGGACTGCGCCATAGTCGAGCGGCAGATATTTCCGTGGCAAACGAATAAAATTTTCATATTTTTCCTTTGATTTAGCATTCGCACGAGCCGTTTTGGTCGTCGCACGGATCAAGATGCGTAGTGATTTGCCACTCAAACTCGCCGTATTTAGCCCTGATAGCGGCCTCTATCTCGTCTGAAATTTTGTGCGCGTCGTAAAGCGAAATTTCGCGGTTAAAGACTAGATGAACCGCGACGTAGTAGATGTTTCCGCTCTTTCTGGTAGCCAGTCCGTGATAGCTTGCTATCTGAGGGCGCGAGCGGATTATCTCCTCGATTTGCGCCGTCATCTCGGGATCTAGCGCTCGGTCAAGCAACACGCCTACGCTTTCTTTCATCAAATTTATCGCGCTAACGGCGATGTAGCCGCTGATTACTATACCAAAAACGGCGTCTATCGCGGCAAATCCCGTAAATTCGACCAAGATAAGCGAGGCGATAACGGCTAGGTTGCTAAAAAGGTCGCTTTTATAGTGCAGCGCGTCGGCTCTAACGATCAAATTTCGCGTGCGGCGCGCGACGCGGGAGAGGTAGGCAACCAGCAGCCCCGTAACCGCGACCGATAGCGCCATCGCATAAAGCGAAAAAGCCGTATCTACGGGCGCTTGCTCCGTTTGCAGCTTACGCACGCTCTCGTAAAATATAAACGCGCCCGCACCCACGATCAAAACGCCCTCAAACATCGCTGCAAGCGCTTCTAGCTTGGCGTAGCCGAAGTTAAATTTAGCATCAGGCGCGGCCTGGGATTTACGGATGGCGAAGAAATTTAGCGCGGAAACTAGCAGGTCAAGCATCGAATCGATCGCCGAACTAAGCACTGCCACAGAACCGCCGATCAAACCCGCGGCAAATTTAACCAAAGCTAATGCAAACGCCGTCGCGCCCGCGACTATCACGGCTCTGCGGCCTAAAATTTCATTTTGCCTTTTTATTCCGGCATTATTTAATTGCATTTAGATTTCGCTTTCGCTTCTTGCGCCTGCAAATCTATTCTGTGAGGAGCAGTGCAGCGAGCCGTTTTGACGTACGAAAACGAGAGAATCCACGCCGATTATCTTATGATCAGGCAGCTCCTGAGCTAGCCTCTTGAGCGCGATTTTATCGTTGTTATCATTGTACGTCGGAACGATAACGGCGCCGTTTATAAAGATAAAATTGGCGTACGTGCAGCCAAGCCTTTTGCCGCCATAAAATTTGGCCTTCGGAAGCGGCAACGGCACAAGCTTAAAGCCCGTATTTTCAAGCTCCTTTTTCATCGCAACGAGCTCCTCGAAATGCTCGTCATTTGGATCGTCGCAAGAGGCGTAGGCGATGGTATCCGGAGCGATAAAACGCGCTAGAGTATCGACGTGGCTGTCGGTGTCGTCGCCCTTTATAAAGCCGTTTTTAAGCCACACTACGCACCGAAGGCCAAAAAGCTCCTTAAGCCGCGCCTCGATCTGCTCTTTGTTTAGATGAGAGTTGCGGTTGTCGTTTAGCAGGCACTTTTGCGTCGTTAGTAGCGTGCCGTGCCCGTTAAAATCGATACTACCGCCCTCAAGCACGAGATCGATACTTCGCAAATCGCTTTTAAAACGCTTGGCTAGCTCTAAATTTACGGCGTTATCTTTCGAGCTTTCAAATTTACCGCCCCAAGCGTTAAATTTAAAATCATAGCTGACGATTTTTGCGCCGTCCTCTACGTCTATCATGCCGTAGTCGCGTATCCACGTATCGTCAGTGTCGACTTTTACGAACTCTACGTTATCAAATTTAGCAAATCGCTCCCGAAAAATCCTCTCCTCAGGGCAGATCAAAATGACCTTTTGAAACGGTACGATAGCTGCGACCAGACTCTCGTAAGCGTCCAAAATTTCGCCCAGATACGGCTTCCAGTCGGTGTTTTCGTGCGGAAGCGATAAAAATATCAGCTCTTGTTTTTCCCACTCTGCAAACGCTCTCAAATTCGTCCTTTATTTAAATAATTTCTATCAAAATTTAGGGGTTATGATACCTTTTGCAAGCTTAAATTTTAAAATAAATCATACAAAATTAGTTTTAAATTTAGTTTGCTTTCGCTACAATCTCGCGAAATTATCAAAAAGAAGCTAAAAAATTTATGGATTTTGAGTTTATAAAAGAATTTACGCCGATGTTCGTAAAAGCGGGCATTTTCACAGTCAAGCTCTCGCTTTACGGCATCTTGCTCTCGCTTATTATCGGCATATTTTGCACGCTGGTTAAATTTTACAAGGTCAAGGTCCTAACGCCCATCGTAAACGGCTACATCGAGGTTTCTAGAAACACGCCGCTGCTTATACAGCTTTTTTTCCTCTACTACGGACTTAGCAAATTCGGGTTAAATTTGAGCGCCTTTACCTGTGCGGTCGCGGGACTTGCGTTTCTAGGCGGCAGCTATATGGCTGAAAGCTTTAGGCTTGGCTTTGAGGCGGTAAAAAAGACGCAGATTGAGGCCGCGCTTAGCGTCGCGCTCACACAGGGGCAAATTTTACGCTACGTTATCTTGCCTCAGGCATTTAGCGTCTCGATCCCCGCGGTCGCGGCTAACGTCATCTTTCTCATCAAAGAAACCTCGGTCATCAGCATCATCGCCCTGCCCGACCTAGTTTACGCGACCAAGGACATCATCGGGCTTTACTACATGACCGACGAGGCGCTTTTTATGCTCGTAGTTAGCTATTTGATTATCATTTTGCCGATATCTTTGGTGTTATTTTGGCTTGAAAAAAGGATGAGAGTTGGACGGAGTTAGTATTTTATTCGACCCGCTGGTCTTAAAGCGGCTAATTTTCGAGGGGCTGTGGATGAGCGTGCAGATTTCGGCCATCTCGATCGCCATCTCTCTTGTTTTAGGCACGTTTTTGGGCGTGGCTATGAGCTCGAAAAGCAAATTTATCTTTTTCGTGCTAAAAATTTGCCTCGAAATCGTACGTATAATGCCTCAAATCGTCTGGCTATTTTTATTTTACTACGGCGCGAGCAAGGCTTTTGGGCTTGATATCTCCAAATTTAACGCCTCGCTCATCGTATTTAGCCTGTGGGGCGTGTTTGAGATGATGGATATCGTGCGCGGCGCGATCGTATCGATACCGCGGCATCAGTTTGAGAGCGCGGCGGCTCTGGCGCTTAGCAAGACTCAAATTTATCTTTACGTCGTGATCCCGCTAGCCACGCGCCGTCTAGTGCCTGCCGGCGTAAATTTACTAAGCCGTATCATCAAAACCACCCCGATCGTCGCTCTCATCGGCGTACCCGACCTGCTAAAAGTCGGACAGCAAACGATCGAGGCGGCGAGCCTAACGGCAAACCCGACCGTGCCGTTTTGGATATACGGCTTTATATTTTTATTATATTTTCTCATCTGCTATCCTATCTCAAAACTATCCAAGATACTTGAAAACAGATGGGCATAAGGAATCAAATGAGCGAAATTTTAAAACTCTCAAATTTAAGCAAATCTTACGGCGACTTGCAGGTGCTAAAAGGAATCGACCTTAGCGTCAAAAACGGCGAAGTGGTCGTGATCCTGGGGCCGTCAGGATGCGGCAAAAGCACTACTCTGCGCTGCATAAACGGCCTTGAGCCATTTGACGGCGGACAGATAAAGATAGCCGGCGAAAAAATCGACAAAGACTACAAGGACTGGATAAAAATCCGCCAAAAAGTGGGCATGGTTTTTCAAAACTACGAGCTGTTTGATCATATGAACGTCATCGAAAACATCGTGCTAGGCCCGGTAAAAGCGCAAAAAAGAAGCCGCGAAGAGGTCGAAAAAGAGGCCGAAGCGTGGCTGGAAAAAGTAGGCCTAAAACACAAAAAATAC
>CAUQPE010000092.1:0-7362 GCA_963519915.1 uncultured Campylobacter sp.
TTAGCGCCTCTCTATATCTCTACCGCCCAAATAATATTTTTCCAGCGGATAATTTAAATTCCCGCAGTTATCAAATTTAAAACCTTTTCCTATTCCCGCTACAGCATTTTTTCTCTCTTTATAGTATTTTTTGATAATATTAAAATTTTTTATTGTATCGCACAGATACTCCGAATGGTTAAATTGCATATAATTGCCGTTAAATATAGCGAATTTATCAAGGAGCAAAGTGCCAGTAACATCATTCTCGCTACCATCTATTCCAACTATCGGTCTATCAAATCCAACGCTCGTATCTTTCAAATTTATTTTTAGATATTTCTTTGGATCGGTTTTTTTAGCCTTTAACTCTTTCATCAGTATCTGCTCGGTTGTTTTTCCCTCTTGATAATATTTTTCTAATACTTCAAAACAATTCGATAAGTTTATATTTTCTAATTCATAGTATGCAACCTCGTATCTACTATGCCAAAAACTACCGTAGGTTTTAAATTTGTAATCGTCAATCATCCAATCTAGTTTTATATCATAATCTAAATACGCTCCCGCTACTTTTTTATACAGCTCCTCTTTTGGTAAAATTCTATTCTCTTTTAGGCAGTATCCCTGTTTGTATTTATTGTAATCAGGGAGGGAAACGACGGCGAAGCCTCGTGAAGTGGAAAAATCGGGAATTATTCGAATAAATGCGGCGCCAAGTATCGCCACTAGAAGTAGCGCCGCGGCTATGATTTTAAATTTAAATTTGAGAAATTTCATAATGGGTCCTTTAAATACCGCCGGCAAAGCAAACGCACACCTCGCCGACGAGCGAAATTACGCCCACTACTTCGTGCCTTTCAAATTTGGGTCAAATTTTAGCCAGGCTCGTCAAAATGCCCAAATTTTACTCAAAATTTAGAGCAAATTTTACTTCTTTATCTTTGAGTATATCCCGCCCAAAATGTCGTTTTGATAGATAAAAAGCGTGCGCTTTAGCCACGCAGCGTCCTTTTTAGCGGCGATGCGCTTGATAGCCGACAGGTCGCCGTCAGGCCTATTTATACCTCGCTGTGTCGTGAAAAACGCCTCGTAGCCTGCCTGCCCAGCTAGACGGATCAAATTTGCGTCGTATTTGCCGCGAGGCCAGCATAAAAGCCTATCCTCGATGTCCAAATTTACGCGCATAAACTCGCGGCACCGAGTGAAATTTTCCTCAGGCGAGAGCGCGCCGAAATACTCGTCAAAATGCGTGTGCGTATGCGAGTGAAAGTCAAAAACGTCCCGCATCGCCGCTATCTCGTCAAGGCTCAAAAACACGTCCTGCGGGCGCTGGGTGGCTGCTTTTTTGTATTCAGAGTGAGTTAGCTCTATAAACTCGCCCCGCCGCTCGCTCGCGCGCTCGATCCACTGCGTCACTAAAAATATCGTCGCCCGTAGCCCAAACTCGCGCAAGATCTGGTAGGCGTAGACGTAGTTGTCCTTCCAGCCGTCGTCAAAGGTGATGAGGACGCTTTTTTTAGGCACGGCTAGCTCGCCCTTTTTATAGGCGATAAATTCGCTCATCGTAAGCGTTTTATAGCCCGCCTCGGCGAGAAATCTCATCTGCGAGGCAAAATCCTCTGCGCTAGAGGCAATAAATCCGCTCTTTTTTAAAACATGATGATACATCAAAACGCTAACGCTCAACGCCGCCTCCTTTAGCTCCAGCTTTCGAATTTGCCGCCAGCAAGACAAAAAATCCTAGCATATAAAACATATAAAGTATGCGTAAATTTATCGCTTCAAACAGCCCGCGCACGCCAAAATAACACGCAAGCGAGATAAAAATCGCCGCAAAAAGCAGCTCGCGCGAGCGTAAAAAATGCCTAAACGAATACGCCAAAAGCGAGATAAAACCGCTAAACATCAGCGCCGTACCGACCGCACCGTAGTAGTAGTAGTGCCCGATAAAAAACGGCTCGTCGTTAAACCAATACCGCTCGCCGTTTGGCCTCGTCTGCATCATCGAGATCTGCGCGCCTTTGTCCGCCTCGCCCCGCAAAAAGGCGTCGTACTGCTCCTTGCCGTATCCAAGCCCAGTTATCGCGCGCGGACTAGCAAAAAGTAGCGGCAAGCGCTCCTTTAAGATTAGATCGCGCCCCGAGCTAAAGCTAAGCTCCGCAAGGCGCTCTCTCATGCTCTCATTTTCGAGATTTGCCTCGCTCACTATCCCGATCTGGAAAAATTTATACATCGCGGTAGGCGAGCTCAAAACCGCCGCCGACGCACCCGCTACGCAAACGGCAAAAATAACGGCAAAGAGTTTAAATTTACGCTTCGCCTCGCCGCCTAAGATATACAAACAAAAACCAAACATAATAAAACAAACCAGCATCGCTCCCCAGCTGCCCCTAACGCCGCTCAAAACGTCAAGTCCCACGGCCGCAAGGCAAAGCAAAGCTACCAAAATCCGCGCCCAAAGCCGCCTAAAGATAAAAACTCCCGCAAGCGCAAAAGGCAAAAATCTATCCACATAGTCCGCATACGCTCGGCGAACGACCCGCGCGTCAAATTCGCCCGCGCTGCCAAGCCTCTCAAACTCGCTAAAAAGCGGTGCGGCATAGTAGATGCTAATAACCGCAAAAGCCGCTATCAGCGCGTAAAAAAAGGCTTTTGACTGAGCAGCCTCGCCGTTTGCCGCGACATAGACGATGAGTAAAAATGCAAATCCGCGCCCAAACTCCCCTGCCGCATCGCCCAGAGAGTCAAACTGCGGCGCGTAGGGAAAGGCCGAGATCAAAAACGCGTAAAAAGTAAATGCGATAAGGAAAAACGCTGGCATGCGAGAAAGGCTAAAATTTACGCCGACCCTTGCGGCAAATCGCGTCCTATCCGTGAAATAAAGCCAGATCGCGCAGACAAGCGCGAGATAAAGCGAGACGTTTTTCGCCGCCGTCATACGCGGCATATGCTCGCAAGCGATAAAAACGCAAACGAGGTATAGCGCGGCGTTTTGCAGGCGGTTTTGCAGTTTCGTCATTTTTTTCCTTAAATTTTAAACGCCCATTATAACGATAAAATCATTAAAATCCAGTAAGCGGTTTTTGGCTAAATTTTACTCGCACTCGCTCAAAAACCGGCCGTAAATTTATAAATTTATGCTAAATTTAGGCTAAATTTTATAAATAATAAAGGCCTACGTTTTGATATATTTTCTCATTTATTTATTGATTTACCCGTATCTTTTTGCTATGAAAAAACTAAAATTTAAAGGCGAAAAAGGCAAAATTTTACTCATCCAAACCGCTAAAATCGGCGACTACGCAAACTCGACCGTGATCTTTGAAAAGCTGGGTAAATTTGACGTACTCATCGACGAGATAAATCTAGCCTTCGCAAAACACGACCGGCGAATAGAAAAAATATTTACGATAAACGACGTAAAACGCAAAAAAGCCTCCAAACTAGGACTCGCACTCGAGCTTTTTTCGCGTGGCTACGAGAGCGTCTATGTGCTGATGCCAAACAGTCTAAATCTCTTTTTAGCGCGCTGCACGCTGGCTAAAAATATCGTCGCCGTGCATCACTACGCGGCATCTAGCGACTTTGCCTTGCTGACACTCGGCATGAAAAAAGTGCTGCATACCCTGCAAGATCTAACGCTACTAACCTACCTAAAAACGGTCGGCGTTACCGAGCTAAAATATGAAAAATGCTTGCAAAAACCGCTTTTTACCCCGCAAAAAAACCTAATAAAAAGCGGCAAATTTAAGATCGGCGTGAGCCTAAGCGCGGGTAATAAAATCAAAACGCCGCCAAAGAAAACTTGGGAAAAAATCTTTGGAATTTTCGCTAAATTTGACTGCGAGGTTTACATTTTCGGCGTAGGCGAGGAGGCTACTTTGCTAAAAAACCTGCTCGCGGAAAATGCGGATGAAAAACGGGCGAAGAATTTAAGCCGGCGGCAAATTTGTGTGGATTTAACTGGCGACGACGCGGGCAAAATTTGCGGCGATATCAAAAATGCAAACGACGAGCAACCAAAAGCTCAAATTTGCAGCGAAAACGGCATTAGCGGCGGATCAAATTTAAGCTCGCAAATTTGCGATACCTATGTGAAAAAATTTGGCGAAAACGAGCTAAAAATCATCTCTTTGATAGGTAAAATAAAGCTTGAGGAGTTGCCGTTTTATCTCTCGCAGATGCAGCTTTACGCGAGCTCTGACACCGGCAACTACTACGTCGCCGATAGCGTTCGCACGCCCACGATCTGCCTGATGGGGCCGTGTTTTGCCAGCGAGCAAAGGGGCGTCGCCGACTCACTCGTGATTAGCTCGCATTTGCCACCCGTTAGCTCCGTGTTTAAAACCGTGCGGGATATCGACGCGAGCGTGTTTTTCGAGCTTAGCGAGCAAAACCTCGCAGACATCGAGGCCTTCGTCAAAGTTCGCTATATATCCTATCTATCCCGCGAAGATAATTTTCTATGCTAAATGCCTTTATAACGGCATCGTCGGGGCTTTTTAAGGCTGGCTTACGCAAGCTCTCAAAGCAGGCTAAAAGCGCGTCCGAGCTTCTTTGAACTATAAAAAAATCTTGCTTTTTCGAGGAGATTTCATAAATCTCCCTTATGACGGCGATATCGGAGTACACCACGCCAAGCCCGCAGCCAAGCGCCTCGATGACGACTCTGGGCAGTCCCTCGTCGCTGGAAAATCCAAGCACGTAGTCGCACGCAGCGTAAATCTCGTCCATCTTGGAAACAAAGCCCAGATACTCGGCCTTACCCGATTTTATCAGCGCATCAAATTTGGCTTTAGCGCCCGCTTTTAGCTCGCCTCCGCCCGCGAAATAAACCTTTATATCGCTTCTTTTTATCCCTGCAAGTGCGTCAAAAATTAGCTCGTGGCCTTTAAGCGTCAAGAAATTTGCGGGCATTACGATATTTATTTTTTCGGCGTCAAATTTGGCTTTTAGAGCGGCGCTTTTACCATCGCCGCTATCTTTTAAATTTGACTGCGAGGGGCTTAAAATTTCGCTCGCTTCAGACTTTTCCCGCTTTAAAACAGGCGCCTCCACTGGATTATAAACCACGTTTTTAGGCATTTTTATCTGCGCGGCGTAAAATTCGTAAGTAGCGTTTGAAACGCAAACGGGCGTAAATTTTAGCCACTTTAAAATTTCAAGCTTAAAGGGCTCGACGGCCGAGTTTTTACGCAGGTGTTGCACTACCGCGATATTTAGGGTGTTTGCGGCGGCGATGTAGGCGAGATTGGTTGAAAAGTGATTATTTAGATGAAGGATGTCGGGGCGCGCCTGCCGTAGCAGACAAAGCGCGTAGTCGTAGTCTTTTTTGTAGAGGTATTTTGCTAAAATTTGACCGCCCAGCGCGCGTAAAAGCTCTTTTTTTAGCTTTGAGGGCTGCTTTTTTGATTCAAATTTTATAAATTTAGCCCCGTCTTCTTCGATGATTTGCGAGATTTTGCGTCCGCCCGCCTCGTAATCGGTCTCAAAAAACGCGCAAAGCTCGTACTTTTGCTGTGCGGCAAGCCCACGCAAAAGATACAAAAAACTCTTCGTCCCACCGCCGTATTCGCGCCCCGTATCGACGAACAAAATCTTTTTCAAATCATTTCCTTTAGCATCTCCCAGACCTCATCCGCCCCTATTTGCAGCATACACTCCTGAAATTTGCAGTTTTTACCAACGCAAGGCGAACAGGTGCGCGGCTTTTTGATAAATTTATGGATATTTTCGTCAAAATCGGGATTTGAGTTCACGGGCGAAGCGACGGCAAAAAGCCCGATCGTAGGCGTTTTTAGCGCGGCTGCTACGTGCAGCGGGCCGGTGTCTGGCGTCACAAGCACATCAAGCCTAGCTATCAGCGCGGCAGCCTCCCTCAGGCTAAATTTGCCCGCCGCATCTATCACGTGCGCGCTTCTTAACTCCTCGTCTAACTGCGCGGTCATCGCTCGCTCGGCGGGGCTGCCCGTTAGCACGATGACGGCGTCCGTGCGCTCCAAAATAATTCCCGCCAGCTGCCGCCAACGCTGCCAAAACCACTGCCTGGAAACCGTGCTAGCCCCCATCTGAAAGCCGATAAATTTGCGTTTGCCGTCTTTTTTTAGCATTTCATCGACGCGGGCGAAATCCTCATCTCGCAGATACAAATTTAGCCTCGTGTCGCGACTTTTTATGCCTACGAATTTAAGCTGTTCGAGGCGGTTTAGTACGACGTATCGCTCATCTCCGTAAGGCTCTGGCGCGTTTGAGTGAAAGGGGCTAAATTTACTGCCGGCATTTGGCAGCTTAAAGACGTATTTGGCCCCGCTTAAAACGGCTAACGGCGTAGCCTGCGGCTCGTTTGAGTGCAGGATAAAGATGGCGTCGGGTTTTATCTTTTTTAGCTGCGATAAAGCGCGCAAAAAGCCGCCTTTTTTGCCGTCGTAAAGTAAAATTTCGTCAACATTCGGATCTGTTTTAAAAAGCGGTGCGGTAGATGGATTTAGCAGCGCGACGGTGCGTACGTGCGGGAAATTTTGCCGAAAAACGCGAAAAACGGGCGTGTTAAAAATCGTATCGCCAAGCGCGGTGTTGCTAAAAAAACAAACCGTTTGGACAGGCTGCGTAACCAGCTGCGTTTTGCGCACGCTTTTAAAGCGCAAAATGAGTCGCGCCGCGCTCTCAAAGAGCTTCATACATCGCTTCCGTCTGCGCGACCATCGTCTCTATCGAGAAGTTTCGCACGATAAATTCCCTCGCGTTCGCGCTAAATTTCGCCCGAAGCGCAGCGTCTTCTATCAGTGTTTTTAAGGCCGCTTTGAGCGATTCTTTATCGCCGTTTTTAAACAAAAGTCCAGTTTCGCCGCTATTTATCGCCTCGCCGATACCGCCCGCGTCGCTACCGATGCAAGGCACTCCGCACGACTGCGCCTCCAGTAGCGCCGTACCCAGCGCCTCCATCTTTGAGGGCAGCACGAAAACGTCAAAACTGCCCAAAAACTCGCTCACGTTGGTGCGAGAGCCTAGCATGTAGATATTTGGCGTTTTTATTTTTTTTAGATTTTCCTCCTGCGGACCGTCGCCGACCACGACCAGAGCGGCATTTGGTAGATTTAGATCGCTAAAAGCTTCAAATAATAGCTGATGATTTTTCGCCGCGCGCAAGACCGCCACGATACCCACTACAACGCAGTCTGCGCCCAAATTTAGTTCCGCTTTTATGTTTTTCGTAAAATTTGGATTAAACCTTGCCGTATCCACGCCCGTATAGATAACGTCTATCAAATTTCCCCGCACGCCCTGCGAGACGAGCTGGGCTTTTACGGCGTTTGAGACGGCTACGATTTTATCATTTACATTGTAGCTAAATGCCGATCTGATCGGCGTTTGCAGGTGTCT
>CAUQPE010000093.1:0-7349 GCA_963519915.1 uncultured Campylobacter sp.
ACATAGGCCTCATGCTAACCTCTCCGAAAGCCGAAGACGTCGAGGCTGCGAAGAATCTGGGTATAATTTTCCCAAATCAGGACAACTGCGGTACGCACGTAAACATCAGCGGTATCGCGCTAACCAAAGCTGCTAAAAATAAAGAAAACGCAGTTAAATTTATGGAGTTTATGGTGAGCCCTGAGGCGCAAAAGATACTTGCGGGTATAAATTTCGAGTATCCGATCAACGCAGAGGTCGAGCCTAGCGACATCGTAAAAGGCTTTGGTAAATTTAAAGAAGACTCCACTCCGCTTTATAAAAGCGTGCAAAATACGAACGAGGCTATTAAAATTTACGACGTAGCCGGCTGGAAATAATGAAAGTAAAATTCGGGGCGATTTTGATCGCCCTTATCGTTTTGATCCCCATTTTTAGCATATTTTTCGAGATCGCTTTGGGCGACTACTCATTGCTCGAGCACTTTTTTAAGTATCTTTTTATGAGGTATATTCAAGGTACTTTTGCTGTTGCGGCGGGCGTTTTGGCGCTTAGTCTGGTTATCGCCGTAGTTTCGGCGTGGCTGGTGGCGAACTACCGCTTCGCGCTATCAAATTTCTTTGAATATGCCCTCATCCTCCCGTTTGCGATTCCTGCTTATATATTTAGCTTTTGCTACGTCGGGATTATGGATTACGGCGGATATTTTCATCAAATTTTCGGCTTTAGGCTGGAGTTTATGAATATCTACGGAGCGATTTTCGTGCTTTCGTTGTCGCTTTATCCATACATCTACATGTTTGCCAAAACCTCGTTTAAGACGCAGTCCGCAGCGATTTACGACGTTTGTAAAATTTACAAGCTCCCCGGTCTTGCCGTGTTTTTTAGGGTTGCCATATTTCTGTCGCGTCCGGCGATCGTGGGCGGAGCGATGCTGGTGCTCATGGAGATGCTTAGCGACTACGGCACGGCGGCTTATTACGGCGTAGAGACTTTTAGCGCGGGCATTTTTAAGCTATGGTTTGATATGGGCGACTCGTACTCCGCGTCCGTGCTGGCTGGGCTTTTGATGATGTTCGTCTTTGTTTTGATGATATTTGAGCACGTTAATAAAAACTCTAAAAAATACAGCTTATCCACGCACGACACCTCCAAATTTACGCAAAAAAAGGAGCTTGGCAAATTTGGCTCGGCGGCGGCGTTTTTATGGTGCGCTAGCGTATTTTGCCTAGCGTTTGCGTTTCCTTTTGCCTGGCTTTTGTATTGGAGTATTCACGAGCTAGATAGCTTTAAATTAGAGTTCGTGCAGATGGCTTTAAATTCGCTTCTGATGGCTGCGGGCGCGGCGATACTCATCACGGCGGTGAGTTTTTTCCTCGTTTTTGCGACGAGACTTATAAAAAACAAAGCGCTAAACGCCTTTTTGCTAAAATCCGTCTCACTAGGCTACGCGCTACCGGGCGCTAGTATCGGGCTTTGTGTCATGATAGTTTTTGGTTATATTGACCGAAATTTTGGCACGCATCTGCTCTCGTCGAGCTTTGTGGTGCTGATTTTTGGCTACGTCGTGCGGTTTTTGGCGACCTCGATCTATGCCGTCGAGAGCGGATACGCCAAGATCCCGGCAAACATCGACGACGCCGCGCTTTTGCTAAACGGCTCGCGGTTAAATTTGTTTTTCAAAGTGCATTTTCCGCTACTTCGCCACTTTTTCTTTCTCTCGCTCATCGTCGTTTTTATCGACATCATTAAGGAACTACCGCTTAGTCTCATTTTGCGGCCTTTGGGCTTTGAGACGCTTAGTATCAGAGCGTTTTTCTACGCGAGCGATGAGAGGCTTTACGCTGCGGCTCTGCCGTCGTTTCTCATCGTTTTGATGTCGCTAGTAGCCGTCATTTGGCTCAAGATAATCTCCAGAAAAAAATAAGAAAGATAAAAATATGGACGAAATTTTAAAAATCGTAAATTTAAACAAGAAATTCGGAAATTTAGAGGTTTTAAAGGACGTAAATTTAAGCCTCGACGAGGGCGAAATTTTAAGCATTCTAGGCGATAGCGGTTGCGGCAAAAGCACGCTTTTACGTATTATTGCGGGACTTGAGACGCCAAGCGGCGGTCAAATTTGCGTCAAAGAGGGCTGCGGTACGGCGATGATGTTTCAGAGCTATGCGCTTTTTCCGCATTTAAGCGTTTGCAAAAACGTGGAATTTGCGCTGTGGCGACTACCTAGCGCCGAGCGAGCCAAAAGGAGCACGCAGCTGCTGGAGAAATTTAAAATCTCCGAGCTAAAAGACAAAACTCCCGATCAAATTTCGGGCGGTCAAGCGCAAAGGACGGCCTTTGCCAGAGCCGTAGCAAACCGCGAAAAGCTATTTTTGCTCGACGAGCCCTTCGCTAACCTCGATCGCAACCTAAAAAGCGCGCTAAGAGGCGAGCTAAAACAGATGATAAAGGCAAACGGCATCAGCGCGGTCATGGTGACGCACGACAAGGAGGACGCCTTTTTGTTAAGCGACAAAATCGTGCTGATAAAAGGCGGCAAGGTTTTGGCTTTCGGCGTGCCTAGGGAGTTGTATTTTAGCCCCGCATCTTACGAGATCGCTTGCTTTTTGGGCGATATGAATTTGATCGATGAGCGGGATGCGCAAAATTTGCCGGCTGAATTTAGAGCGTGGCTGGAGCAAAGAAACTTTATGTTTCGTCCGGAGCTAATCATAAGCGGTGAAAAATACGAAGCAGACGTAATAGAAGCCAAGTTTTTAGGCGCATTTTACGAGCTAAATTTGGACTTTTGCGGGGTTAAATTTAAAGCCGTCGTCAGCTCAAATTTGCAGATTTGCGATAAATTTAAATTTGACCTGGCTTAAATTTGGACGGGCTTAGTATAGCCGCGCGATTTTTTATCGTCTAAATTTGCCTGAAACGCAAATTTGACGAACTCGGCTTAGCCTTGATTGCGATTTTCGACGTAATCCACTCTCGACCAGGCAAGCACGTAGATAAACCCTAACGCCAGGTAGATGCCAAGCACCGCAAGCTCGATAGGGTAGGGATCGCGCAGGGCTTTGGTGAGTAAAAGCTTTAGCGCCGCAGCGATAAAAGTGCCGATCACGCAAAGTACAGCATAGCCTGAAAATAGGGCGTTTTGCGTGACGGCGCCGAGTTTAAAATTTATCTTTATCCAAAGCAAAAACGCAAGTACTGCCACGGAGCAAATGACGAAAAATAGGACCTTGTGCGTGCTGGCGGGAGCGTAGTTCGCGCTAAAGCTTAGTAAAATCATCGCGCTGCTAATGGTGATAAAAATGCGGTAAAGCTTAAATACTCCTCCGCCGGCGAGTCTGTTTACCTTTGATATCGCGCCGTAAAGGCAGATAACGGAGACAAACAACATCGCTACGCGCGCGCTCGTTGCGATATCAAAGAGGCTTTTGGGCAAAACCATCTCTTGCGAGAGCAAATTTAAAATAACCAAAATCCCCGACGTCATACCAAGCGCTCTTGCCGTGCTTATGCGCCTTATGAAGTTTTCTTGCACATTTTGCCTTTTATTAATTTAATAAAAATTTTACACAAACAAGCTTAAAATTTTTATTAAATTCGGTCCAACCTAGGCTTTAAATTTGCTTTAAAGGAAGCTTAAATTTAATCCAAGCGAGCAGATATATGAAAATCGGCGCAAAGTATAAAGTTAGCGATGCAGTGAAGCTGTATCTGTGGGTGATGAACGCAAACTCGAAACTAAACATCATCAGCGCGTTAAAGGCCGCTAGTGTAAGCACGCAAATGATTTGCGCTACGACGTAAAGTATAAAATATAAATTTTTACCCAAACGGCTTAATTTAACGTTTATGGCGATCTAAAAAATAAACGCCGCAAGCGCGCAAATGCCGAATTTTACGGCTAAAGCTCTATCTACGTTGACTTCGGGCAATCTAGCGTAAAACGACATCAAAATCAAGATAACGACGCACGCTAAAAAAGCTAAATAAAATTTAAAAACATTGCTTTCAAAGATCGCTCCTATGCCTTTGATCGCGATCCAGCCGCAGACGAAAGAGGCAATCTGGATGCAAACTAGCAGCACCAAAAGCGCTGTCGCAAGGCTATCCGTAATGTTTGAAGCGGAGTTTAAAACTACGGTTAAAATAGAAACCGCAAGCCAAAGCGCGCTTGAGACGATACCGTAAAATTTGACGCGAGCGACGCTTTCTTGCGCTAACTCTTTCGGGCCAATATCATCAAGCTTATAAAAAGCGGCCGCTAAAAACACATAGCCGATGCATTTGACATAGTCGCCGCATAAAAAATAGAATAATCCAGCCCGTCGCCAAAGCTATTAAGATTAGTCGCTCTAAGTAGCGTTGTTGCAGCATTGAGCGTTACGAAGGCGCAATAACCCCAAAAGAGTTTGTTTGTATTTTTTATGATATCAAACGTACCTAAAACGAGAAATATGGCAGGAATGCAAAGCGCCCAGCTGTTAAAGTCCAATACCAAATAAGCCAGATAGGATAAATACGCCACAAATTCGCCGACATCGGCCTCAATATTCCCCATAAACATCGTAAACATAACGCCTGCAAAGACGTATAAAACAAAAATAACGCCGTAAGTCGCGGCAAATAGTGTAAAATATCTGCAGGTTTTGACGCCGCTCGCGTGCAAGGCGATGAGCCTAAAAGCCGCGTATATCGTAGCTATCTCGGCCGCCTCGCAGGCAAGCTTAAGGACTCTGACATCAAAGTAAATGTACAAAAAGGAGATTTCCGTCCTACCGAAAAGAATAATAGATACCACCGTTAGCGCAGAAGCCCAAATACCAAGCCTTCTGGCCTCTGCTGGCGTTGTAGGCATTTGAGAAATGGCATTTAAGACAGAGTTTAAATTTTTCAAATTTTTCCTTCTAAATTTTGATTTGTTTGAGTCGAATTCGGCTGATTTTTGTGGTTAAATTTGCTTATTGTTAAATCATTATTTTAACTTTTTAGCAAGAAATTTGAGCTTAAATTTAGGACGATTTTACGAGGTTTGGCGGCTTAAATTTAAAATCAGACAATGTTTGGAGTTAAATTTGCGGTAAATTTGATTATCCAAATTTTGACGATAAATTTTGGATAATCGTCGTTTTTTGTAAATTTATCGTCGTATCTATCGTCAGTGGTTAAATTTAAAACCAAAAGAGCGCGGGCATTTATCTCACCTGCGCGCTGAAAATTTGCGTGATGCTGGGGATTTGTTTGCCCGCAACGTCAAATTCCGCCGTTTTCATCCGCACGCGGTAGAGCGCGTTTAAATTTTCCTCGTTTAAAACCTCGGCGCTGAGCCCGTAAACGTAGCTAAGACCGTCTTTTAAAATGAGTGTGCGGTCAGCCACCGCAAGGGCGTGGTTTGGCTGATGCGTGGTAAAAACGATGCTGGCGTTGCTTTTTTGCTTTAAATTTACGATGAGGCTTAGCACGCGGTCTTGGTTTCTTATATCAAGCGCGCTGGCAGGCTCGTCTAAAAACAAAATTTCACTCTTGCTCGCGATCGCTCTGGCAAAGAGCACGAGCTGCTTTTGACCGCCTGAAAGCGAGTTAAAGCGCTTGTTTTTCAGGCGCGAGATTTCAAGGCTCTCAAGCGCGTCCAGGCAGATCTGCACGTCGCGTTTGCTCGGCTTTGAAAATAGCGAAATATCGCGCACGCGCCCCATCGCCACGATGTCTTGCACGCTGTAATCAAACGCGACGCTAAAGCTTTGCGGTAGGAAGCCAAATTTCGCCTGCGTAAAAAGCCGCCCCTCTTTGAGGCTTAAAAT
This sequence comes from uncultured Campylobacter sp., assembly GCA_963519915.1. Lineage (GTDB taxonomy): Bacteria > Campylobacterota > Campylobacteria > Campylobacterales > Campylobacteraceae > Campylobacter_A. The sequence goes on from CAUQPE010000093.1 coordinate 5,781, forward strand.
TCCCATCATGCACGACATCAGCGTGCTTTTACCCTGACCGTTTAGCCCCAAGATCGCTAAAATTTGACCGCGCCCAATCTCAAAGCTCAAATTTCTAAAAAGAAATTTGCCCTCTTCGTAGAAAAATCCCGCGTTCTTGATGGAGAGCAAACTACCTTCTGTTCGCATCGGCGCTCCTTTTTAAGAGGATGGCGAATATCGGGCTGCCGATGAGCGCGGAGATAATGCTAAGCGGTACTTCGCTGGAGCTGATCGAGCGCGATACGTCGTCGATGGCGAGCATAAAAACGGCTCCCGCGACAAAGCAAGCGGGTATGGAGCGCAAGTGGTCGCTGCCAAATATCATCCTAGCGACGTGCGGTACCACCAGGCCGATCCAGCCGATGTTTCCGCTGACGCTGACCTGCGCGGCGACTAGCAGCGTGCAGACGATGAGGATGACCGAGCGCAGCCGCACGATGTTTACGCCGAGCACCTTTAGATCGCCGTCTTCGAGGCTGAGTAGGTTAAACCGCCACCGCATCGCGATGAGCGCCGCGACGCAGGGTGCCGAAACGGCGGCGAGCATGACGAGCTTGTCGTAGTCTGCGCGCACGAAGCTGCCAAGCAGCCAATAGATGATGTTTGGCAGCACGTCTTCGTTGTCGGCTAGATACTGCACGAGGCTCGTTAGCGCGGCAAATACGCCGTTTATGACGATGCCTGCTAGGATGAGCGAAAAGACGTCGCTGCGCGAGACGAATTTAGCGATAAAATAGAGCATAAAAAGCGCCGCAAGCCCGAAAAAGAAGGCAAAGCCCACGATAAAATAGGAGCCAAAGCCCAGCATGATACAAAGCGCTCCGCCGAATGCCGCCGCGGTGCTAACGCCCACGATGTGTGGGCCTACGAGCGGGTTTTTAAACACCGCCTGAAGCGCGAGGCCGCTAAGCGCCAGTATCCCGCCACAAAGGCTCGAAAGTAGGGCGCGCGGGATGCGGATATCTAGCACCACGCTCTTTGCCGTCTCGTCGGCCGCGGAGCCGAGCAAAATTTTACCCGTCTCCTCTAGGCTCACAGGATACTGCCCGATGCCCAGCGATACCGCAAACAGCAGGACCCAGAGCAGCAGCAGGGCGGAAAATTTCATTTATAGCTCGTGCGGTAGAATTTTTGATAAAATTCCTCCACTTTTTTGTTAAATTCCGCCTCGTCAAAGTGCTTCGGATAGAGCTTCATCGCTAGCCACCACTCGCCAAGCGCCATGGCTTCGGCAGTCGGATAGCCCCACGCTTTGGCGTATTCGGGCATCATGTAAATTTTATCCTCTTTTACCGCACTTAAATTTGCAAGCTGCAGGTTGGATTTAAGCTCGGCTGGCACCTGAGGGTAGCGATCCTGCACGAAGATCATCTGCGGCGCCCACGCTAAAACCTGCTCTGCAGATACCTGCTTGTAGCCCTTGATGCTCTCTGCTGCGACGTTTTGCGCGCCGGCTCGCATAAACATTATGCCCGTGTATTTGCCGCTGCCGTAGGTCGTGAGGTCCGGATTTGCCATGTAAATTTTAGGTCTTTTATCCACGATGAA
>CAUQPE010000094.1:0-7172 GCA_963519915.1 uncultured Campylobacter sp.
CCGTAAGGCGTGTAGAGTCTGCCGTTTCGAACTTCGCCGCCGATACGGCTAAACACGTCGCCCGAGCGCGCTTGTTTTAGATTTTTAGCCTCCAGCATCTGCCCCTGCGGATCTTGAGTTTTGTCGTAAATTTTCACCGCATAATGCGAGCTGATCTCAAGATTTCCCTTAAACTCGTCTAGGCAATTTACCGCTACGTCCATGACCTGGCCGGGCTTTGCGTCGTTTTTTGGCTCGTACACATATATACCACGCTTATCTTGCGCTAGCGTAAAGCCTTTTTTATCTTTTTGCACGACCGTAGCGCGTTTTAGCAGAACGGGCAAATTTGACTTTTTTGACAGCTCGCCGACCCGCGCCTCGGCTATATGTTGCAGCGTATTTTTAGCGTTTTTATCAAAATTTAGCCTAAAAACCAGAGCGAAGTGATCCGAAATTTGCGCCCCTTCTTGCTCAACCTTAAAGCTGTTTAAAACGTAATTTTGGCTAAGCGCGTCTTTGGAGAGCAGGACGTGATCGAGTGCGTTTAGGCTCGTGTGCGAGTATCGCTCGTGCTTTGGCAAAAACGCCCAAAGATTGGCTAAATTTTTAATAGTTTCAAAATCGCCCAGCAGCTCTTTATCTCCGTAAGGCGTATTAAAATCGCCCAAAACCACGACCTTTTCGGCATCCGCTAATGCTGATTTTAGAGTGATAAAAGCCGTTTTTCGCTGTTTTAAAGGATTTTTCCTGGCGGGAAAATGTAAATTTAAGAGACTAAATTTTTGCCCATTAACCTCAAAATCAAGCTTTAAAATATCTCTTGTTTTTACGTTTGGTACGCTAAAGATCTGTGTTTTTTCAGGCTTTACGCGAGACAGCACGGCTAGGCCTACAGGGCCGTTTTTGCCTTTAGAAAAGGCAAAATATTTATAGCCCGTCTCCTTCATTAGCTCTTTTAAAATCGCCTCGTTTTCGATCTCTTGAAGCGCGATAATATCGGCATTTAGCTCTTTTATCTTTGCACTTACGGCTTTAAATTTGGCGCTCGCTTTTTTCTCGCTCCACTCCGATTTTCCGACGACGAAATCCTTATACTCGCTACCGTCGTTTTTAGCGTCGAATAAATTTTGTGCGTTAAACGTAGCGATCTTTAGCTCGGCACCTGCCGCAAAAACGGCAAAAAACAGAGCCGAAAAAATGAGGGCAAAGAGCCTATTTGCCGCAAATTTCATATCGCGTTTCCAAAGCCTGACTCGGCGAAATTTTGCCTGATAGCCTCATACGCGATGATGCCCACGCTCGTGGCTAAATTTAAGCTTCTACCATGCTCGCCCATCGGGATTTTGATCGCGTTTGCGAAATTTCGCTCCATCAGCTCCATAGGCAGACCCGTACTTTCGCCGCCGAAAAACAAAAAGTCGCCCTTTTTAAACTCTGCTTCAAAATAAAATTTATGCGCCTTTGTCGTTGCATAAAAAAACCTATCCTCGTAAGCGGTGTTTGCGTGCAAAAACTCGTCCAAACTCTCCCAAATCACGGGATTTAGCCGCGTCCAATAATCAAGCCCTGCGCGCCTAACGGCCTTTTCGCTGATGTCAAAAACGGTCGGTTTGATTATATGAAGCTTAAGATTAGCATTTACGCACATGCGGCCGATTGAGCCCGTATTTTGGGGGATTTGAGGATGAACTAGGACTATATTAAACATTTAAAAAGCCGCCTTAGCCTGCGTTTTAAAAGCCACAAAAGTACTTGACGCGTCGCTCAAATTTAGGCTTTTTGCAAAACTTATACTAAAAAGAATATTTTTATTTTGAAAATTTATATTTGAAGTTTTTTCCACTTTCGCCTCTTTAAAATAGGGCTTGATTTTAGCCAATTTGCGCTTTTAACTAGGTTAATTTTTAGCCGAGCTTGACTTTTCGTTTAAAAATTTATCTATCGCTATATCCTGCCTGCGCCTTATCTCAGCACCTATTGCAGCGCCTTTAAAGCCCAGTTTTAAAATCTCTGCCGTATCAATAGCAAGTTCAAATTTAGCTTCATAAACGCCTAAATTTTTAGCTCTTTTTATGAGGCTGGGCGAGTTTAGGCCGAGCCAGCTTTTTAGCGGTTTATCAAGGGCGATTTTTAGCAAATCTTTGTCGCTCGGATGACCCACAAAAAACGGCTCTTTGACGCAGGCTTCAAAGCTTTTAGGAAGTCCTAAATCGTAAAAATTTCTAACGCCAAAATAGCCGTTTAAAAGATACAAAAACTCGCGCTCGTCTTTTTTGCCGTTTTGTTTGGGCAGAAATTTGACCGCGCTTTTTAGTTTTGCGGCAAATTTTTCCACCTCGGCTCGGCTCAAATTTAGCCCAAAAATTTTACCAAGAAGACCTAGTTTATAAAGATACAAAAAGCCGATCTCTTGAAATTTGGCGCCAAAAAGTTTCATCAGCTCGCCGTTTATGCGCTCACGGCTAAGGTCGCTGATGCTTAAACGTTTCATCAACCGCAAACTACCTCGCGCGATACGGAAATTTAGCCGTGCGCTAAACTGCACCGCCCGCAGTACGCGCAGGCTATCTTCGGCGAATTTTTCATCGTCGATATGGCGCAAGATACCGCGTTTTAGGTCGCGCTCTCCGCCGTAAAAGTCCAAAAATGAGCCGTCAAAGATATTTATCATCATCGCGTTTACGGTAAAGTCTCGGCGCAAAGACGCCGCGCGCTCGTCATCGGCGTAAGCGACCTCAAACGCTTTATGTCCTTCGCCCGTTTTGTTTTCGGTTCGCGGCAAAGAAAGATCGAAGTTTTTAAATTTATAAACGAAGTAATTTTTGCCAACGCCACAAGCGCCGATTTGCACCATCAGCGCGTCAAATTTAGCCGGGTCGATGCCGTAAATTTCAACGTCAAAGTCGGATATTTTTTTACCGAGCATCGCGTCGCGAACGCAGCCGCCGACGATATACGCGCGCTTGGTGTGGGGTGCTAGAAAATCTCGCAACCATTTTAGATTTTTATTTTTGCAGATTTTCGAGCCGATTTTCGACATTTGCCAGTACGAATTCTAAAAATTTAAGCGTGAGCGAGAGTCTGTCTTTTAGATTTTCTTCGCTAGTCGCGTTTAGTCCCTCAAAAAGCACCAAAATGCGCTCTTTTAGGTTTTTTAGAAATATCTCCTCGCCCGTAAAATTCGCAACCTCGACTTCAAAGGCTTTTTGCGGCGCGGCGCTCAGGGCGGACTCCTGGACGGCGTCAAATTCCGCCGCCGTTTTTTGCGAGTTTACCGCGCTATCCAAAGTCGCCTCAAACTCGCTAGCCTCGTCCGCTACGCTTATCTCGCCGACTAAATTTGCAAGCCCGGCGGCATTGGTCAAATTTACATCGCCGCTTGACGCTGGAACGCCCGTCAAATTTGCCGCGCTTTCAGTATCACTAGCACCCAAGTTTTTCTGCGCGGCGCTCATTTGCTTTAGCTCCATCGCCACCTCGTCTATCGCCATTTTTGCTATTTCTTCTAGTTTCATAGTTTTATCAGCCACCTTTTAAATTCGGTTATTTCTTCGTCGGTTTTCATTTTGACGAAAAAGTCTTTCATCTGCTCGTTTACGCCCGTTTTTTTCCTGCTAAGGCCGCTTAGACGCCTTATCGCGGCAATCGCAGCGGCGTTTGTCGGCTCGCGCTTTAGGATGTTTTTATAAACTATCAGCGCATCGTCTTTTAGCCCCTGAGCCTCGTAGATTAGGGCTTCTGTGATAGTATTTTTCATTTTTTTATTAGCGAGGCGATGATGCCGCCCATCTCGCTCGTAGAGCAAATCTCTTTAGCGCCGAATTCCGCTATATCCTTCGTCCTGTATCCTTGCGCAAGAGCCGCTTTTACGGCGTTTTCGATCGCTTTTGCAGCCTCGTTTTCGCCAAATGAATACCTAAGCATCATCGCAGCGCTTAATATCGTAGCGACCGGGTTTGCGATGCCCTGCCCCGCGATATCAGGCGCGCTGCCGTGGATGGGCTCGTAGATGCCTACCTTGCCTCCGATGCTGGCGCTTGGCAGGAGCCCTATCGAGCCGCACACCATGCTAGCTTCGTCGCTTAGGATATCGCCGAAGAGATTTTCCGTCAAAATCACGTCAAATTTACTAGGCGCGCGCACTAACTGCATAGCCGCGTTATCGACGTACATAAACTCCAAATTTACCTCCGGATAGTCCTTTGCGACCTCGCTCGTGACCTCGCGCCAGAGCTGACTAGTCTCTAGCACGTTTGCCTTATCGACCATGCAGACGCGTTTTTTGCGCTTCATCGCGGTTTCAAATCCGACCTTTGCGATGCGCTCGATCTCCTCGCTCGTGTAGGTCATAGTGTTGTAGGCGCTGTTTTCTTTTTTCTCGCGCGGCTGACCGAAGTATATCCCGCCAGTTAGCTCGCGAACCACGATAAAATCGACGCCCTGAAGGACAGAGGGCTTTAGCGTGCTAGCGTCCACCAGTTCGTCAAATATCATCGCAGGGCGCAAATTCGCATACGCACCAAGCTCTTTTCGTAGCTTCAAAAGCCCGCTTTCAGGGCGTAGATGGCGCGGCAAGCCGTCCCATTTAGGCCCGCCTATGGCCCCGAAAAGCACCGCGTCCGAGTTTAGCGCGCCGCTTAGCGTCTCGCTAGGCAAAGGCTCCCCAAATACGTCGATCGCAGCGCCGCCCATCAGGTAGTAGTTATAGCTAAGCTCGAAACCAAACTCCGCGCTAACCGCGTCCAGCGCCTTTATCGCCTCGTCCACTATCTCAGGGCCTATGCCGTCGCCCTTTATCACTGCGATATTATAAATTTTAGCCATTTTATATCCTTGTTTTCGCGTATTCTATGAGTCCGCCGCTTTTTAAAAGCTCTTGCATAAACGGTGGTATCGGGCTAAATTTATACTCTTTGCCGCTCGTTAAATTTACGACCGCGCCGTTATCCACGTCGATTTTTAGCTCGTCGCCTGCATTTATCTCGTCTGTTTCTTTGATTTCAAGTATCAAAAGCCCTGTGTTAAAGCTGTTTCTATAAAAAATCCTAGCAAAACTTTTAGCTATCACCGCGCCGATGCCTGCGGCCTTAAGCGCCAAAGGAGCGTGCTCGCGCGAGCTGCCGCAACCAAAATTTTCGCCAGCTACGATGACGTCGCCCGCGGAGATTTTTTTGCTAAATTCAGGATCGGCATCCTCCATGATGTGAGTGGCCAAGATTTTTTCGTCCGAGGTGTTGAGATAGCGCGCGGCTATGATGATGTCGGTGTCGATATTGTCGCCGAATTTCCAGACTTTTGCTTGTTTCATGATTCGCCTTAAGATTAAATTTGGGCGATTTTATCCAAAAGAAGCTAAATAAACAATCAAAGCGCGATAGGTAGCGGCCGGTGCGGGTAAATTTGAGGTTAAATTTAAACAGTTCGGCTTGCGAGTCAAATTTTAATTTTATATAAAAACAAGCGTGACGAGACGAAAACTAGCTGAGTTTTTTAATGCGGAGACCGCGGTTAAATTTGATTTAGAGATTGGACGAGCTATCGCCGTGCTTGCGGGCCGCTTGCCGCGATACTCGTCCGTAGATTTTTGTTTTTACGTTTCTTTGCGTTAATCGTTAAAACAAAACCACCACTGCGGTTAGACAGCCCCAAAGTACGGCTCCGATAGCCATAGTTACGTGAGTTACTGCAGAATCTTTCATCTCTTTCTCCTTTATTTTTGGAGAATTATAATGACCTTTTGTGTCCTCAATGTGTCCTTTGTATGACTTTTTAAAATTTGGTTTGAAATTTACGCATATTTCGTCAAATTTACGGCAAATTCGGTTGCGTCATTCGCATCAAATTTAAATTTTCGTCAAATTTTGCGTCCGCAAGTAAAATTTGCCGCCCGCCCCGATAGCTAAATTCGCCCGCTAAAAAGTGCAAATTTAATAAAATTTAGCCGCGCTTTGCCTCAAATTTTACGCGCGTTTGGGATCATTACGCTAGCGGTCGTGCCGCGTCCAGGCTCGCTTTCGTAGCTTATCTCACCGCCTAAAAGATGAACGATACGCCGCACGATAGATAGCCCCAGGCCGCTGCCTTTGCCCTTGTGCGACTCCTCGCATTGATAAAATTTATCGTAGATTTTTTCTAGCTTTTTAGCCTCTATGCCCGCTCCCTCGTCGCTAATGCGCACGACAAGCCGCCTGCCCTCTTCGCGGCAGCTCACGCCGATATCGGCAGCCGAATACTTCAGCGCGTTATCCATTAAATTTATCCAAATTTGCGCTAGCATCGAGGCGTTGCTTCGCACAGTTACGGCGGCTAGATCTAGATCAAACTCACGCCCATCGTACTTTTGCATCAGCATCGCCGCAGCCTTTCGTAGCTGCTCGTCTACTCGCACGTTTTCGTCTAAATTTACGCCAGCCTGGCTATCTAAACGCGATAGTAGCAGCATATCCTCGCACAGCCTGCTTAGCGAGTTTGCCTGCTCTTTTATGAGTCCCAGATACTCGTTTCTGTGTGCTTTGTTCGTCTCGTCTTGCGCGATCTCGCAGTAGCCGCTGATGACGCTTAGAGGCGTTTTTAGCTCGTGCGAGATGTTTGAGACGAAGTCCTTTTGCATGTAGTCCATTTTTTCTAGCGCCGCCGCGGTCAAATTTATATTTGCCGCTAGCTCATCTAGCTCGTGCAGGTATTCGCTATCCGCGCCGCGCTTGCAGTTTTTGCGCGCGACCCTAACGGCAAAGTCGCCTCTAGCGATCTTGCCGGCTGCTTGCTTAAAGCTCTCGACGTATCTTAAAAAATACGCCGTTACGGCATAAAATATCGCTCCGCCCGCGCCCATCACGATCGCACAAAAGCTGATAATGCCCCAAAACATCCCCAGCTTCATCTCAAATATCCGCTCGTAAGCCAGTATCGCCGCCGACGCCGCGACGCAAAGCGCGCAAAAGACGAAGATAAACATCGCCGCCGTGTATGTTTTTAGACTGATTAGGTATTTTTTCTTATTTTGCGTAGTATTCATATTTTATTTCCATTTTTTTGTATAGACCGATCTCTTTTATGTCGCCGTTTTCGTAGTATTTGTCCGCGGGCTTAAATTTGACCGAGGTTTTATGCGTCAAATTTCCCTGCTCATCCCTGATTATGTCTTTAAACTGCAAGATTTGCCAGATTTTTGCCTCGGAGCCGAAGTAATT
>CAUQPE010000095.1:0-7166 GCA_963519915.1 uncultured Campylobacter sp.
GGCGAAATTTTAAAAGAATTTGCCGCCGCCGAGCTTGAAAACCTGCACGCTATAAATCCGCTAAACGGTAGAAAATCGCTGTTTATCCTAGGCGATCACGTCACGATGGACGGCGGTACGGGTCTGGTACACACCGCTCCCGGTCACGGCGAGGACGACTACCACGTGAGCCTAAAATACGGCATCGAAGTCATAATGCCGGTCGATGAAGGCGGCCTATACGACGAGACGCTAAAGGCAAAAAAGTTATTTCCAGAGGACGTAGTAGACGAGTTAATCGGCGTGCATATCTTTAAAGCAAACGAGAAAATTTTAGAGCTTCTAGGCTCAAATTTGCTAAAAGTAAGCAAATTCGTCCACTCATATCCATTTTGCTGGAGGACGCATAAGCCGGTCATCTACCGCGCTACCAAGCAGTGGTTTATCGCCATGGACGAGCCTAAAATCGAGGGCAAAATACTACGAGAAGTCGCGTTAAAAGAGCTTGAAAACGTCAAATTTTACCCTGCAAGCGGCGTAAAAAGAATAGGCTCGATGATAGAAAATCGTCCCGACTGGTGCATTTCGCGCCAACGCGACTGGGGCGTGCCGATAGCGTTTTTTAGGCATAAGGATACCAAAGAGCCGATATTTGACGATGAAATTTTAGATAACGTCGCGGCGATATTTGAGCAAAAAGGCGCTGACGCGTGGTGGGATAGCGAGATAAAAGATCTCCTGCCGACAAACTGCAAATACGATCCGCAAAATTTAGAAAAAGTTATGGACATCCTAGACGTCTGGTTTGACAGCGGCTCGACGTGGGCTGCAGTGCTAAAAAGCGGCGACTACGATGCGGGTAGCTATCCGTCCGATATGTATCTAGAGGGTAGCGATCAGCACAGGGGTTGGTTCCAAAGCTCGCTACTGCTAAGCTGCGCCGCGCAAGGACGAGCGCCGTATAGAAGCGTACTAACGCACGGCTTTACCGTCGACGAAAACGGTCAAAAGATGAGTAAAAGCAAGGGCAATGTCGTAGCTCCGGCGGACGTCGCTAAAACATACGGCGTAGAAATTTTACGCCTTTGGGTTGCGCTTAGCGACTACTCCAGCGACCTAAAAATCAGCGAAAACATCCTAAAACAAGTAAGCGAACAATACCGAAAAATACGCAATACGATAAGATTTCTACTAGCCAACGTAAACGATCTAGAAGATATCGAAACGTCAAATTTCAACATCCTAGACCGCTGGATACTAAGCCGCGCGAAAAAGGCATTCGACGAGGCCGAAGCGGCGTTTAGAAATTACGATTTTTCAAAGGGCTTTAGCCTGCTGATGAACTTCCTAAGTGCGGATTTAAGCGGCATATACCTTGATATCTGCAAAGACCGCCTATACTGCGACGCCAAAGACAGCGATACGCGCCGCTCGGCTCAAAGCGCCATGGCGCTAATCACTAGAGCGCTACTGCCTCTCATCGCTCCGACGCTAACCTACACCGTGGACGAGGCGATGGACTATGCGCCTAAGATCATCAAAAACGGCGCGGCGGACGCATTTGATCTAGAGTATGCGTCGCTAGATTTTGAGTTTAACGTAGACGACGAGCTGCTAGTGGCTAGCCGCGAGAAGTTTTTCGAGCTAATCGATGTACTCAAAAAAGATAAAAAGATAAAATCAACCCTCGAGCTAGTGCTGCAAACTAGCTCAAATTTGATCCTGAGCGAGGATATAAACGAGATAAGCGACTGGTATATGGTTAGCGACGTCCAGAGCCTAGACGGCAGCGACAGCCTGGCTGAATTTGACGTCGGCAACGATAAATTTAAACTCGTTTTATCGACGCGTCACAAATGCCCGAGATGTTGGAAATTTACCGCTAAGCACGACGGCGAAACATGCCCGAGATGCGAAAAGGTACTAAAAAATGTTTGAGCCCATCTCCGCTTGGTTCGTCGCGGCAACCATCGCGACCATCCTCGCGGTCACAGCCGCGGGTATCGTAGCGGTAAATAAATTTAAGGATAAAAAATGATAACTTTAAAAGAGGCTCTAAAGCTAAGCGCCGGCGAAGTAGCCGAGCTTAGAAACGAGCTGGAAAAGAAAATTTTCGCAGATAGAGAGCTTGGCGCCTACGTCGAGCAGTTGGCAAATTTGCCGCTTGATAAACTGGGTGCTGGCGTGCCGATCGCTATAAAAGACAACATCCAGGTAAAAGGCTGGAGCGTAACAAGCGCGTCTAAAATTTTACAAGGCTACATCGCGCCTTATAACGCGACGGTTATAGAAAAACTACTAGCAGCAGGCTTGGCGCCGTTTGGCCGTACGAATATGGACGAATTTGCCATGGGAAATACGACCGAAAACAGCTACTACGGCAAAACGCTAAATCCGCTAAACCGCGAAAGAGTGGCGGGCGGTAGCTCTGGCGGCTCGGCTGCCGCAGTAGGCGCGGGACTAGCCGTGGCTGCCCTAGGAAGCGATACGGGCGGCTCGATACGCCAGCCTGCGGCATTTTGCGGTTGCGTGGGACTAAAGCCGACCTACGGACGCGTGAGCCGCTACGGCCTGGGCTCATACTCTAGCTCGCTAGATCAGATCGGCCCAATAACGCAAAACGTCGAGGATGCCGCGATCCTGTACGACATCATCGCAGGACACGACGACAAAGACAGCACGAGCGCGGATATAAAATTTGAAAGCGTAGCAGACAAGCTAAACGCGGATAAAAAACTCACGATCTGCGTCATCGAAAACTACATAAACGAAGCCTCGGAAGAGACCAAAAAAGCGCTTTTAAAGGCGGTCGATATTTTAAAAGCCGCAGGCCACAAAATAATCTATAAAAATTTAGAAAACTCAAAATGCGACATCGCTACCTACTACATCATCGCCACGGCCGAAGCCAGCGCGAATCTTAGCCGCTTCGACGGTATAAGATACGGACGCAGAGCCGAGGCTAAAAATTTAAAAGAGCTATACATCAACTCCCGCTCGGAGGGATTTGGCGAAGAGGTAAAAAAGCGAATTTTACTCGGTACTTTCGTACTTAGCAGCGGATACTACGACGCATACTACATCAAAGCGCAAAAAGCTCGCGCTTACACAAAGGCCAAGTATGAGCGAATTTTGAGCGAATGCGACCTCATTTTGATGCCTGTCGCCCCTAGCACGGCGTATAAATTCGGCGAACTAAAAAACCCGCTAGATTCATATCTATCAGACATCTATACGATCAGCGTAAATTTAGCCGGCTTGCCTGCCATCTCAGTTCCGGTAGCAAAAGACGCAGACGGCCTAAACGTCTCTGCTCAGCTCATCGCAAAGGCGTGGGACGAAAAAACGCTGCTAGAAGGCGCGCTCAGTTTAGAAAACTCTATAAAAGGATAAACGCATGAAGATAGTTACGAAGGCTCTCACCTTTGACGACGTTTTGCTCGTCCCGCAGTACTCCGAAATTTTGCCTAAACAAGTCGACATAAAAACGCGCTTTAGCAGAAACGTGGAGCTAAATATCCCGATCGTATCGGCTGCGATGGACACCGTCACCGAGCACCGCGCGGCGATCATGATGGCGCGCCTGGGCGGTATCGGCGTCATACATAAAAATATGGACATACAAAGCCAGGTCAAAGAGGTCCGCCGCGTCAAAAAAAGCGAAAGCGGCGTGATCATCGATCCTATCTCCATCTCGCCAAACGCTAGCGTCGGCTCGGCGCTTGATATGATGGCTGATCTACACATCTCAGGCGTTCCTGTTGTAGATGAGGAAAATAAACTAATAGGAATCCTAACCAACCGCGATTTGAGATTTGAAAACGATAGAAGCGTCCTCGTAAAAGATAGGATGACTAAAGCTCCGCTAATCACGGCTCCAAAGGGCTGCACGCTAGACGATGCGGAGAAAATTTTCTCTCAAAACCGCGTAGAAAAGCTGCCTATCGTCGATAAAGACGGCCACCTAGAAGGCCTCATAACCATAAAAGATCTAAAAAAACGCAAAGAGTATCCAAACGCAAACAAAGACGCCTACGGCAGACTCCGCGTGGCAGCAGCCATAGGCGTAGGGCAAATGGACAGAGCAAAGGCCCTAGCAGAAGCCGGCGTTGACGTTATCGTCATAGACTCCGCTCACGGCCACTCAAAAGGCGTACTAGATACGCTAAGACAGGTTAAAGCCGAGCTAAAAGTGGACGTCGTCGCTGGAAATATCGCAAACCCAGCCGCCGTCAAAGACCTAGCAGAAGCAGGCGCCGACGGTATCAAAGTGGGCATAGGACCGGGCTCCATCTGCACCACTCGCGTAGTAGCGGGCGTTGGCGTACCTCAAATTTTCGCCGTCGATAGCTGCTCGGCCGAGGCTGCGAAATACGGCATCCCTGTCATCGCAGACGGCGGACTAAAGTACTCCGGCGACGTAGCCAAAGCCCTAGCCGCAGGCGCTAGCTGCGTGATGGCTGGCAGTTTGCTAGCAGGCTGCGAGGAGACTCCGGGCGAGGTGATAACATTCCAAGGACGCCAGTATAAAGTCTACCGTGGTATGGGAAGTATCGGCGCGATGACTAAAGGTAGTAGCGATAGGTATTTCCAAGAAGGCACCGCTCAAGACAAGCTCGTGCCTGAGGGTATCGAGGGCCGCGTACCGTTTGCCGGTAGCATAAAAGAGGTTGTACACCAGCTAGTTGGCGGCCTACGAAGCGCGATGGGCTATATGGGCTCAAAAGATATCAAAACGCTTCAGGAAAAAGCCCAGTTCGTCGAGATCACGAGCGCAGGACTAAAAGAGAGCCACGTCCACGACGTCGTCATCACACAAGAAGCCCCTAACTACAAAGTCAATTAGTGCTAAATTTAAAAACCGGCAAAGTAAAATTTGACGAGCCGCTCTATTTGGAGAGCGGCCGAATTTTACCCGAATTTGAGCTCGCTTACGAAACTTATGGAGAGCTAAACGAGGATAAAAGCAACGTCATAGTCGTCTGCCACGCGCTAACGGGCAGTCACCACGCCGCAGGCAGATACGAAAATGAGCAGAAATTTGGCTGGTGGGACGCGCTAGTGGGCGATGGCAAGGGTATAGATACGAACAAATTTTTCGTCATCTGCGTAAATATCCTCGGCTCGAATTTCGGCTCGACAAATCCTCTCAGTATCGAAAAAAGCACGGGCAAGCAGTATCGTTTGCGCTTTCCGGTGCTAACCATCAGCGACGTCGTAAAGGCACAGATGAGGCTTTTTGAGCACTTAGGCATAGAGCGCGCGCATGCAGTCGTGGGCGGCAGCCTAGGCGGTATGCAGGCGCTTTGTTTTGCGATCGAGTTTCCAAATTTCGCCAAAAACGTCATCATCCTAGCCAGCACCTATCAGAGCAAGGCCTGGGCGATCGCGTTTAATAAAATCGCGATCGAAGGCATACTGCGCGATCCGGGATTCAAAGATGGCCAATACGACGAAAACGACATCGCCGCGCAGGGACTAACCGGCATGGCGCTAGGACGTATGGCGGGGCACATCAGCTTTCTCTCGCCTAGCTCCATGGACTCCAAATTCGGCCGCAACTACGTAGAAACCGACGGCCTTTACGAGCTTACGGGAAGGTTTCAGGTCGATCGATATATGGAGTACAACGGCCACGGCTTTCCAAAGCGCTTTGACCCGCTGAGCTACCTTTACATCGTAAAGATGATGAATATCTTTGACTGCACGCGCCACTACGACGACCTTGCGCACGCCCTTTTGCCTATTTGCGCCAAGGTTACGCTGGTCGCATTTAGCGGCGATATGCTATTTCCGCCAAGCTGTATGCGCGAGATGCACGAGACGCTGCAGGGTATCGGCAAGGCGTGCGACTACCACGAGATAGACAGCGACTACGGCCACGACGCGTTTTTGGTCGAAGTAGATAAATTTGAAAAAATCATAAAGAAGGTTTTAGATGAGTGAAAATTTAAGCGAGGATTTTGAGAGCAAACTCGCCAAAGCAAATGAAATTTTAAAACAGCTCGGCGATGAAAATTTGAGCCTAGAACAAAGCGTCAAGCTGCACAAAGAGGGCAAAAAGCTGCTCGAAGAGGCAGACAAAATCCTACAAAATGCAAAGCTAGTGGTAAAGGACGCAGACGATGAATAACGCTACTGCAGCCGTTTGCGCCCTGCAGCTACCGACCCAGCCCATGAGCGAGTCGAGGCTGGATTATTATTTTAGGATTTGCGCGGGCGAAGGCGCTAGACTCGTGGTGCTCGGAGAGTACGTGCTAAACAGCTTTTTTAAAGAGCTCGAGCTCATGCCAAAAAGCCTCATCAAGGAACAAAGCGAGCGTAAAAAACACGCGCTTGCCGCGATGGCGCAAAAATACAATCTAGAAATCCTAGCTCCGCTCGTACTACCCAAAGGCAAAGGTTTCATCAAGGTCGCGGCGAGATTTAGTCCCGCGTCGTCGCGCTTTTACGAGCAGCAGATCTTGATGCCCTACCCGCACTGGAACGAGGCGAAATTTTTTGCTAACAAAGAGGATGGCGAGCTAAATTTACCCGTTTTTAGCTACGAAAAATTTAAAATCGGCGTGATGTTTGGCTTTGAGGCGCATTTTGACGCGGCATGGGCGTATATGGCGCGCAAGAAAGTCGATGCTGTCGTAGTTCCTACCGCATGCACGTTTTTTAGCGAGTCGCGCTGGGAGGAGCTGCTAAAAACCCGCGCCTTTACAAACAACGTCTACGTCCTGCGCGTAAACCGCGTCGGCAACCACAAGGCCGCTAGCGGCGAGCAGTGGAGCTTTTACGGAGATTCGATGCTGATTAGCCCCTTTGGCGAGGTGGTTTCGCGCCTAGGCAAAAACGAAGAGATGATGGTAGCAAAACTCGAAAAAACAGAACTCGCGCAGGCTAGACACCTATGGGGATTTTCTCAAATTTTAAACAAAAGACTAGGCTAAATTTAGCTTTCAGGCGGCAAATGTATTCAAATTTGCCGTCATTTTATCTGCAAATTTTGCCGATTTGCTAATTTTACCCCGCCCTCAAATTTTATATTATCGCCGAAATTTGATCAAATATATTTTTATATCTTTAAATTTTGTATAATAAATCAATTTAATTAGACTAAATTCAAATTTATTTTAGCTCTATTCTACCCCGATATAATCACGTTTTGAGGCTAAATAAATATTTAAATATTACAAATA
>CAUQPE010000096.1:0-7009 GCA_963519915.1 uncultured Campylobacter sp.
CCGCCTTTCGCAAAAACAGCCGCGCGTCTTTTATCAAATTTCGCTCGACCTCGATAACCTCGGTATCGCGGCAAAGCTCGCGCGCCTCGATGCTATAACGCGCATCTGTGAGGAAAAATTTGCGCCCCGCGAGGCTCAAAAATATTGCGTTGTCGCAACTGTATCCGCACTCGTGAAATACGGCGTTTTCGTCCTTTAGGATAAAATTTTTCAACTTCGCCCTATCTTACTCCGCTTTTTCTCTCGCGGCCCTTAGAGCTTTTATCTGCTCGAAAATTTGCAAAATCGCTATCATGGCTAGGTGGTAACCCACAGGTCCAAAGCCCACGATCTGTCCCGCAGTTACGGGTGCTATGAGGCTTTTTTGGCGGAATTCTTCGCGGCGGTGGATGTTGCTGATATGCACCTCGATGACCGGAAGGCCGACGGCTGCGATAGCGTCGCGGATCGCGATAGATGTGTGCGTGTAGGCGGCTGGGTTTATGATGATACCGTCAAATTCGCCGAAGCACTCTTGGATCTTATCCACTAGCTCGCCCTCGAAATTGCTCTGAAAAAACTCGATCTCTATGCCGTTTTGCTCTGCAAAAAGCTTCATCTGCGCGTGGATATCCTCCATCTTCATCGAGCCGTAGATATCAGGCTCGCGCGTGCCCAGCATGTTGATATTCGGGCCTTGGATGACCATTAGTTTAGATTTTGTTTCCATTTTTAGCCTTTTAAAAGATTTAAATTTAGCCTTGATTATACATTTTTTAAGCTAAATTTTCGCTACAATCACGAAAAATAGGAGCTTAAAAAATGATCATCGTTAAACCAAAATTTACAATGCTATGCGACGAAAATTTTACTGTTTTAGAGGATGCGGCGGTCGCTTTTGATGAGCGTATCGAGGCCATTGGCGAGGCCGAGCAGCTGCGCAAAAGATACCCTAACGCGCGGTTTTTCGAGTATCCGGACGCCGTTTTGGCGCCTGCTTTCATCAACCCACACGTGCACCTGGAGTTTAGCGCGAACAAAACCAGCCTCGTTTACGGCGATTTTTTAGAGTGGCTAAGCTCGGTCATCGCTTCTCGCGGCGCTCTCTCGCAGGCGGCAAACGAGAACCTCATCGCCTCTGCAATAAAAACCATGCAGCGTAGCGGCGTGGCGAGTTTCGGAGCGGTGTCAAGCTTTGGCGGGGATTTGGAGGCCTGCGCGAACTGCGGCGGCAGGGTCGTGTTTTTTAACGAAATTTTAGGCACGAACGAAGCCGCGCTCGAGCAAAATTTGGCAAATTTTAGCGCCCGATTTAAAGCGTCTCTAGAGCGCAAAAGCTCGCTTTTTACGCCTGCGGTTTCGGTGCATTCGCCCTACTCTACGCACCCTGATTTAGCCGCTGCTGCGCTAAATTTAGCCCGCAAGCAGAACCTGATCGTCTCGACGCATTTTATGGAGAGCGAATACGAAAAAAGCTGGCTAGAGGGCGGTACGGGCGGCTTTAAGGAGTGGCTGGGTAAATTTAACCCCGCCGCGCGTCCACTTTATACGCCAAGCTCGTTTGTAGCGATGTTTTCGGGCATTCGGACTCTTTTTACGCACTGCGTTTGGGCGGATGATTTTTCGGGCTTTGACCGCGAGCTTCACAGCCTAACGCACTGCGCGGTCTCGAACAGACTACTTAGCAAACGCACGCTAAATTTACGCGCCGCGCTAGATGCCGGATTGAACGTAAATATCGGCACGGACGGCCTTAGCTCAAATATAAGCCTAAATTTCCTTGACGAACTGCGGGCAAATTTGCTCATTCACGCCGAATTTGATCCGCTAGAGCTTGCTAAAATTTTACTTCTAGCATCGACAAAAAACGCCGCAAGCGCGCTAAATTTAGAAGCAGGCGAGATAAAAATGGGCAGGCTAGCCGATCTCGCTCTCTACGGCGGTTTTGCGCAGGCGGACGCGGTGCAGCTACCGCTCATGCTCATCTTGCACGCTAAGGGCTGCGAGCGGCTATTTGTGGGTGGCGCAGAGGTAAATTTAAACGATTAAGCCGAATTTTACGGTTTAGGCTCTGGCGCGGAAAAATAAAAATGCTAAATTTAAGCTCAAATTTGACGCCCGCCCCTCAAATCAGGTCCGCTAGCTAAATTTATAAATTTAAATGGTAAAATGCACCCCGATTTTAAATGAATTAAAGGAAAAAAATGGGATTTTTAAGATTTATTTTTGCGCCGATCGCGGCGATTTTTAGGTTCATAAACACCTATTTTAAGGCGATGCTCTTTTTACTCATCATATTTTTGATATTTTTTAGCGGCAAAGGCGAGAGCGTAAATCCGCCCAACCTAACCCAGATCAACCTCTCAGGCGCGATCATGGACGCAAACGAGGCGCTAGAAAAGATCGAAGCCGCGCGCAAGGACGGCGATATCAAGGGCGTGCTGCTTTATATCGATAGCCCGGGCGGCGCGCTGGCGCCTAGCGTCGAGCTGCACCTAGCGATCAAAAATCTACGCGCCGCAAAGCCCGTGGTCGCGTATGCGGGGGGATCGATGACGAGCGGCAGCTACTACGCGGGTGCTGGCGCAAACAAGATTTTGGCAAATCCGGGCGCATTTATCGGATCGATCGGCGTGATAATGCAAGGCGCCGACGCCAGCGAGCTAGCGGCTAAAATCGGCGTCTCGCAACAAGTCGTAAAGGCGGGCGAGTATAAAGAGGCGGGGACGTTTCTGCGCCCGTGGAGTAAGATCGAGCGCGAGCAGCTGCAAGAGCTCGTAAACGCCAGCTACGAGATGTTTGTGAGCGACGTGGCGGCCGATAGAAATCTAGACGCAAACAAAAGCAAAGAGTGGGCAAACGCGCGGGTATTTCTCGCCAGCGATGCCGCAAAACTCGGGCTCATCGACGAGGTGAGCGATTATTATTCCGCGCGCGCCGAGCTAGAGAAGCTAAGCGGCGTGGCCGAGCCCGTCTGGGCAAAGCCGTCCGTCTACGAAAAAGCGATGCAGAAATTTATAAATCAAGGCGCAAACTCGCTAATCTCGGCGTTTTTTGAGGCTAAGGCAAGATAAAATTTAAAGACGCGCCGTGAAAATAATCTCGAAATTTAAAGATAATTACGATTTCATGGTATTAACGGCCTTGACGAGACGCTGGTCTACGACCGTAGAAACTCGACCCTAGTCGGCGCGGATGAGCTATGGAAGTTAAACGAAATAGATCAAATAGATTTTGAGCGAAAACCGCGCGGATACCGATTTACGGACGGTAAATTTATAAATTTAAACAAAACCGACATCAATGAAGTTCCGCGTCTACTGCACTCCATTATCTTTATCGGCCAAAATTTGGTCCATATTTTCGCCGCTGATGGCAAGATCTATACCAGCCTCGATCTAAAAGAAACCGATAACAAAACTGGGATCTTGACGTTTAACGACGGTTTTCGCGCCTATCCCGTTTCGCAGTTTTGGAAAAACGGCAATCAAGCGACGCGGGAGGGTATTTTAAACTGCGTAAGTACCCTCTGGATTTTCGTGAAAAGCCGATACAAGACATTGTTCGTGGCGAAAAAGTCATAAGCAAAGACGAAATTTTGAGCTCCTAGATCATGCTTGTTAAGATAACGCAAACCATCCGCACTACGGCGATAAATCCGCAACTTAGCGCGATGGGACTTTATATAGATGCCGATTTCGTGTGGCAAAGCTTAGTAGAGTTTTTATCCGCCAAAAAGGACGCCTCCACCCCAGTAGGCGCAATCCCAAACGATATAAAAATCGCTGGCAAGGGCTTTGACGTAAAACGCTCGTTTCGTCCGAAGATGAAGTAGTGTAGCTAAATTTTTCTTGCTGGATAAGCGCCTATTTGGATTAAATTTTAGCGATAAAATTTGAAACTAAACTTCGGTGCGACCAGCCAAGCAAAAAACGACTAGCCAATAGACCTGACGGGTAAATTTGGTCAAATTTTATATAAATTAGACGCAAATTTACAAATTTTGCATACGATAAATAACCGATTTGTGGGCCAAATTTGACGCGACGAAACGCAAACCATCAACTTTATCGCAACGAAATTTGCTCAAATTTAACGCAATCAAAAACTCGTCAAAGCCAAATTTGAACGTGAGTTAAAAATGCCAACCCCCCCACGCTAAACGCCGCCGCCAAATTTAAACCTCCTCAAGCCCCATCAAAAGCCTGATAGCAAGATTTGCCTGATGATTTGCGCAGATCGCCACGCGCGCGGCCATAAGCCCCTGCCCTACGCCAGCAGCGTTTTGCAGATCGCCGCACAGATAGACGTTTCGCGCAAATTTGACCGTTTTTATGAGATTTGAGCTAAAGTGCCCCGCCATGCCCGACGCGCCGACGATCTTTTTATCCCGCAGGCTCGCGCCCGCCTCGTTTACCATCATCGCCTTGCCCGCGACGTTGTCAAACGCCTCGCAGATGACGCCGCACGGCGCGAAAATCTCGGCGACGTTGGCCGCATCTAGCGTCACGTCGTGCGTCACGACCTTGACGAATGGATTTACCTCGGCGATGAGCTCTTTTAGCGCGTCCGTCTTTTTCATGCCGATGTGGCGGACGAAGTACTGCTGGCGGTTTAGGTTGCTAGGCTCCACGACGTCAAAGTCGGCCAGCACGAGCTTGGCGACGCCCGTGCGAGCTAGGCTTAGCGCGATATTTGAGCCAAGACCGCCCAGTCCCGCCACGCCCACGCAGCCGCTAGCCAGCGCCGCGTTTAGCTCGGGGCTGTTTCTGGAGGCGATCATAGCTTTTAGCACTTCGCGTCCAGGCATCACGCCGCGCCTGATAAATACGACGTTTGAGCCCTCTTTTAGCTCCAAATTTTCCTTCGTCGCAAAGCCGTCTAGGATAAATATATCGGGCTCGCTAGCGTTAAATTTGGCTAGAAATTTATACATCTCGCCGTTTTTATCACCCAAAGCCTCGTTTTTTAGCTCCTCCATCGTGTTTGCCGCGACCTGAAATTTCGCTCCGTTTAGCGTTATCTCTTTCATTTTTCTCCTTAAATTTACAAAATCATAGCGCAAATTTGACGCGCTCTAGCCCAAATCCCGCTCAAATTTATACCACCCGTAAACATCGCCCTCAATCTCGCCGTGAAATAGCGGTTTGAGTTTTAAATTTAGCCTCACCGCGGGCGCGTCCAAAAACTCGCTCGAGCGGTAGAGCAGTAGCCATTTTACGCGCTCGTCTAGGGTTTTTAGCGCATTTTCGCCACCCTCAAACATCGTTAAATGCGGCGCAAAGGCTTCGTCTACATCGCTCGCTACGCGCACGCTCCTGCCCTCCACGCCAAACAGCGGTATAGACGCGTCAAACTCCTGCTCGCGCGAGTAGATCATCACGTTTGGATTTTTGCCGCGCTCTATCAGCCTGGTGTCTAGCCTCGGGCGGTCGGCGCGGACGGTGGCGCCGCCGATAACTAGCAGCTCGGCCGCGCTACGCAGGCGGTGAGAGTGCGTGCGGCTGGCTAAATTTGAGATAATCTTGCTCTGCGCGGTGCCGACTGCGACGCCGTTTGCGCTAAGAGCGAGCTTAAAAAAGCTAAAATTCCCCCTCTGCCACGCCAAAAACGGCTCCACTAGCTCATCCGCCTCGCGCCTTAGCACGTCAAATTTGACCGCTACGCCGCCGCTTTTCAGGATATGCGCGCCGCCGCTTGCTACGGCATTTTCGTCGCCTCTAGCGATGACGACTTCGGCAAATTTTAGCCGACTCAAAAGCTCGGCGCAAGGCGGAGTTTTGCCGCGGTGGGCGCAGGGCTCGAGCGTCACGTAGGCCTTGGCTCCCTTTAGCAGATCGCCGTGATTTTGCAGGATGTATTCATACGTGAAATTTGGCTCCAAGTCCGCATTTTCAAGCTCTGCGGCGCTTTCAAATTTGACGCCCGAAGCCGCATGATAATCGCGTAAAAAATCGCTCAAAAATGCCTCGCTTTTTTCGCAGAGCGCCAATAAAATCGCGCTTGGCTCGGCGTGTAGAAAGCCCGCCTTTTTATGCGCGGCGACCGAGAGAAGCCTGCCGCCGGCGTCTAAAACCGCGCAACCGACGGCTGGATTTGGGTAGGTTAAAATTTGAAACTCCCAAGCCTTTTTTATGGCTAGAGACATATAAAATTCGTCGTTTATCATCGCTTCCGCCTAGTTAAATTTTGGGGTATTATACTAAAATTTGCGCGGCTAATTTTTAAATTTGACGCCCATATTTTACTGGCTTGCCCGCCAAACCCGCACCCTTACGGCGTAAATTTCGCTCCAAACAATATCAAATTAATCTCACGAAGTCATGTGTATCATAAACCATGAGAAGCTTTTAGTTTCCGAGTGATAATTTTTGCGTGAGAGACGATGAAGGATATGCAGGCCTTTAGCGGCTCTGTCTTGGTCTGCGAGTTTTACAAGAATTTTAGCGGTCAAACGATAGTGGCGAGCCGTACGTTAAATACCAAATTTTTAGGCGAAAAAGAGCAGATGGACGATACTCTTTTTAACGATGAATTTAGGGTTTTTACGGACGACAAGGTCGAGGCGAGGTATCTTTTGACTCCTGCGTTTATGAGACGTTTGTACGAGCTAAAGGAAAAATTTGCAGGAGATATGGGCGTGAGCGCGGCGTTTGTGGACGATAAATTTTATCTATTTCTAAATGGAGCGGAAAATAAATTTGAGACGACGCTCTTTTCGCTACCGCCTAGCCTTTATGACGTAAAGCAGATAAAAAAGGAAATTTCAGAGCTTTTATCTATCATAGACGAGTTAAATTTTAGCCTTGATATTTTTAAGCAAGAGGCAAATTTGGCGGTTTAGATGATTAGGGATTTTGTAGATAAAATTAAATCGCAACGTAAATAAGGCAAAATTTAGTGCAAATTTGTATCGAGATAAAAGCAGTATTTATGGGATAGAAAGTTAAAAACGGCGTCTTGCCACACAAAACGCCGTTTTATTGTAATATTAGAAACGTTGTCCGATAGTAAATTCAAACGTACTCGT
>CAUQPE010000097.1:0-6892 GCA_963519915.1 uncultured Campylobacter sp.
GACACCGACGCCAAGCTAAAATCGCTAAACAAAGGCAAAAAAGACTAGGCAAATTTAAAAGGCGGGCTGCGGCCTGCCTCAAATTAGCCCAAATTTGATAAAAACTTCTTGATTTATTTTTTAAAAATCTTTATAATACGGCTCAAATTTGACCCCAAAAGGATGAGCTTAATGCCTTGCCCCATGCCTGAGACTCTTTAATCTTAGCAAAAAAACCGCAAACGACTTTAAAAAAACAACCAAATTTTTAAATAATTTCACGTTTTTAAACATTAATATAAATTTATTTCTATCGCCGCGAAGGGTGCATCACAACTGCATTTTTAAAAACAAAGCGAAGCAGCGTCTGAAATTCGGACGAAATTTATTTAGTAGAGTTTTTTATAAATTTTATTTTAGTTTGAGAAAAAGCGGTTGTCACCCGCCGTTTCTAAGCTCGCTCTTTTGAGCGACTTTGAATGAGCTTAAAGTTTTCGCCCTGCAGCAGGCTATATGCCTAGCCTTGGGACGAAAATTTTCGGCGCAACATTCAAATTCATCTCAAAATAGCAAGTTTATAGCACATAAAATTTAAAAATAAGAAATCAAATTTAAAGGAATCAAAATGATAAAAAGTTATGTTACGGGTTTCCCGCGAATCGGAGAAAAAAGAGAGCTAAAACGCGCGCTTGAGGGCCTTTGGGCCGGCAAAGAGGGCTTTAGTGAGGAAAATTTACTAAGCGTCGCTAAAACGCTAAAAAATAGACATTGGCAATACCAAAAAGACGCCGAAATCTCGGCTATCAGCGTAAATGATTTTTCGTTTTACGATTTGATGCTTGATAGCATCGCCGCGTTTGGCGCCGTACCGCCTAGATTTGCAAATTTGAGCGGACGAGAGCAGTATTTTGCCTGCGCGCGCGGTAACAAAACCGGCGTAGCGATGGAGATGACGAAGTGGTTTAACACAAACTACCACTACATCGTGCCTGAGCTTAGCGCCGAGACGTCGTTTAAGCTTGATGCATCAAAAATCCTTGCCGAATACGAAGAGGCAAAGGCTGCGGGCGTAAAAGGCAAGGTAAATTTGATCGGCCCTATCACGTTTTTGGCGCTTTCAAAGACCACTGACGGCAGCTGCCCGTTTAAAAACCTAAACGCTCTAGTCGCCGAGTACAAAAAGCTTCTTGAGCTACTTTCGACGCTTGACGATGAGATTTTGGTGCAGTTTGACGAGCCGATTTTCGTGACCGATAAAAACGAAGATATCCTACTTAGCGTCATTGGTAAAGTGTATAACGAACTAGCCGAAGCCGCAAACAACGTCAAAATCGTATTTATGACGTATTTCGAGCATGCGCTAAAAGCGGTCGCCGAGGTAGCGAAAACTAAAATTTACGGTATCGGACTAGATTTTGTTCACGGAAAAAGAAATTTTGAAGCGCTTGAAACTATCAAAAACAGCCACTTAACGCTATTTGCAGGTGTCATCGACGGACGAAATATCTGGAAAAGCAACATCGACGAAAAGGTAAATTTAGTCCGCGAGATCGGCGAAAAAATCGGCGGCAAAGAGTTCTACGTCGGACCTAGCTGCTCGCTGCTTCACGTACCTTATACCCTAAAATACGAAGAAAAACTAAACTCCGAGGTTAAAAGCTGGCTAAGCTTCGCCATAGAAAAACTAGACGAGATCAAAATCATAACCAAACTAGCTAACGGCGTAGCGCTAAATGCGGCGGAGAGTAAAATTTACGAAGAGAATAAAGCTGCGGTTAAAACGCGCGCGACGTCAAATTTGATCCACTCTTCAAGCGTACAAAACCGCGTGAAAAATCTAGTCAAATTTGAGCGCGAAGATAAATTTGAAGATCGCATCAAAATCCAACGCAAAAGCCTAAACTACGGCATCCTACCGACCACGACGATAGGCAGCTTCCCTCAAACCGTCGAACTAAGAGTGCTTCGCCAAAACTTCAAAAAAGGCGAGATCGACGCGGCTGCATATGAAGCCGGCATCAAAAAATACATCGACGACTGCGTCAAATTTCAAGAAGATATCGGCCTAGACGTGCTAGTTCACGGCGAGCCTGAGCGCAACGACATGGTTGAGTATTTCGGCGAGCAGATCGAGGGCTACGCGTTTAGCGAGAACGGCTGGGTGCAAAGCTACGGTAGCCGCTGCGTGAAACCGCCTCTACTTTTTGGCGACGTGAGCCGCCCAAAAGCGATGACCGTCGAGTGGATGAAATACGCCCAAAGCCGCACTAGCCGCATAATGAAGGGCATGCTAACGGGTCCCGTGACCATGCTAAACTGGAGCTTCGTGCGCGACGACCTGCCTCGCAGCGAAGTTGCTAAGCAGCTTGCGCTTTGCATATTTGACGAGATCGCAGACCTGCAAGACGCCGGCATCCGCATCATCCAAGTGGACGAAGCTGCGTTTAAAGAGGGCTATCCGCTACGCGCCGAAAACATCCCTGCGTACGAGAAATTTGCCGTTGATTGCTTTAAGCTCTCAGTTAGCTCTGCCGAGCCAAAAACTCAGATCCACACGCATATGTGCTACTCCGAGTTCAACGATATCATCAAGACGATCGAGGCGATGGACGCCGACGTCATCAGCATCGAGACCGCTCGCAGCGGCAACGAACTGCTAAAGATCTTTAAATCCGTCGGCTACAAACAAGAAGTCGGCCCAGGCGTATACGACATCCACAGCCCGCGGGTTCCTAGCACCGACGAGATCGTGCGCCAGATCCGCGCGCTGCTCGAGGTTCTGCCTAAAGAACAGCTCTGGATCAACCCGGACTGCGGCCTAAAAACGCGCAAATGGGAAGAGGTTGAGCCGAGCCTAAAAAATATGGTCGAAGCCGTCAAGATCGTAAGAAATTCATAAATTTAACCGCTTGCGACTCGGATAAATTTGCCGCTTTTGCCGCTTAAATTTGCGGTGAGAGCGGCTTTGCTAGCTCAAATTTTGGCTGGTTTAGAAAATCCGCTAAAATTTGATGTAGAGCTGATTGCCGGTCGCGAGCAAGCAAAATTTATCTGCGCACGCGCCGTAGCAGCATAAATTTGACCGCAAACGGCGCGGTTTTCTACATTTTAAATTTGGAAATTTCATGCTAAAAGAAAAAATCTTAAACAAAGAAAAAGGGCTCGTGCTCTACGGACTAACGCCGCCCAAGGCCGAATTTGATGAGGCCAAGCTGCGCGACATCTCG
The DNA here is from genome assembly GCA_963519915.1 of uncultured Campylobacter sp. Lineage (GTDB taxonomy): Bacteria > Campylobacterota > Campylobacteria > Campylobacterales > Campylobacteraceae > Campylobacter_A. The sequence continues at coordinate 3,207 of CAUQPE010000097.1, forward strand.
GATCGCTGGACGGGTAGGATAGAGGGTATAAACGCCGACGGGCTCGTGCTTTACGAGGTGCAAGACGAAAGCGAGAGAAGCGAAAGTGAGCGGACGTTTGAGTTCAGCGGCACGCTAAGTCCCGAAACCTACTACCGCGACTACCTAAATGTCGCGACTCCGAGCGTATTTTACCGCGTGGCTAGCGGCTACGACGAGGACGCTTTTCGCGCGGCGATTGCGGCTCAAAGCTCAAATCTAAATGTGCTAGTTGGAGCTGCGTCTAGCTCGCAAAAAGTGCGGCTAAATTTGGCTCGTGCGTACGAGATCGCGGGTGAATTTGAAAATTTGGCCGTTGGCGGAGTGTGTATCGCCGAACGTCACGCTAAAAAGGGCGACGAACCGCAAAGAATGCGCGAAAAGATCGCGGCTGGGGCGAAGTTTTTTATCTCGCAGGCGATTTTTGACGCACAGATGACGCGTAAATTTTTAGAGAACTGCGCGGCCGCAAAGATAACCGAGCCGATATTTCTCACGTTTTCAACGGCCGGCAATCCAAAAACGCTGGAGTTTATCAAATGGCTGGGCGTTAGCGTGCCTAGCGCAGTCGAGACGCGGTTAAACACTAGCGAGGACTATCTGGCGCAAAGTTGCGAGATCATCAAAGAAATTTGGCGCGAGCTAAAGAAATTCGGCGACGAAAACGGGCTAAATTTGAGCGCAAACATCGAAAGCGTGATGGCTAAGCGCGCCGAGATCGAGGCGAGCCTAGAGCTAGCTCGCGAGTTTAGGCTTCTTTAAGGCGAGCGCGGCGGTAAATTTGAGCGACAAGCACGCGAAATTTAGGTGTAAAGGTTGCGCCGCAAAGCAAATTTTACCTTCGCGCAGGTTTGTTTAAATTTGGGTTCATTTATTAAAATCCTAAATTCCCGTAAGGCGCTAAATTTAAAAGAGCGAAATTTAAACAAAAAAGGGCGACAATCGCGAGAAAAAAGCGCGGGTCGTTTAAATTTACAGGCAAGCGGGACAAAACAAGGCAGCGGATGGCTTAAATTTAATCAAAAATACGAAATCAAAAGCGGAGTAAATTTAAGCGCGAATGCGGACCGCGCGGCCTGGATTTAATTGTCGCGCCGAAATTTAACCAGGGCGGCTTTGGTTTGCGAGCCAACAAGCCGTAAAAATAAGCGGCCAGACGCGTAAAGGAGTTAAAACGGAAACTTTATTTACCTTTATTTTCGTCGGCGCCATAGCAGTGCTTTTCACGCTTCCCGCGGCTTCTAATCTTTTTGCGGCCTTAGGCGAAAAACCCGCCCGAAATTTAAGCAAGAATGCTCAAAGCTCAGCTCAAAGTGAGCCTTTGTCAGAGCTAAAAGAGCTGGAAGACGAGCGCGTAAATTTAGTAGCCGCTGTCAAAAAAGCAAATTTGATCGGTCTTGGCGTCGGCGTTTGCGTAGGCGCAGCAGCAGCGTATTTTTTAGACGCGATTTTTGGCGTGACGCTGGGTGCGATCTCATATGCTGCGACGACCGGCCTTTTGACTGCGTCTAAAAGGCGTGAATTTAGAGCAAATTTCAAACGGCAAATCATAGAAAATATCGTAAAAAAGCACGATCTTAGCTACGATAAAGACCGCGGGCTAGGGCTTGATGATTTTTTTACGATTTATGATTGCAGGGTCGATGAGTGGCATAGCGAGGATCTTGTTGAGGGCGATATAGACGGCGTTAGCGTCAAATTTAGCGACTTTTACGCAGCCAAAAAGGTGAAAAAGAAAAACGGCACCGAGACGGCCGTGCAGTTTCAAGGCGTGCTTTTTAAGGCGGATTTTAATAAAAAGCTAAGCTCCATAACGCAAATCGCGCACGTAAATTCGCGAAATTTAGCGATCTACGGGCAGAAGGCAAATATGGACGACGTGAGATTTGAGGAGATCTTTGACGTCTATACGACCGATCAGATCGGCGCTAGATATGCGCTTAGCCCAGCGCTGATGGAAAATTTTACCCAGCTTTGCCTCAGGCTAGATGCACCCGTAAACGCTGTTTTTAAGGATAATCAAATCTTTATCGCCGTAGAGACCTGGCGCGACGACTTTGAGCCAGATATCCGCAAATCACTAATAAACAACGAAACCATAGCGCTTTACGAGAGCGAGATAGCAAGCTTTATCCAGATAGTAAAAGAGTTAAATTTAAACCGCAAAATTTGGTAATTTTGAAATTTGGACAGCTTTGTGGCTCGCGGCTCAAATTTGAATGCAATGATAAAATTTTACGTAAATTTAATCACGATATAGCGTAAATATTTTCTAAACATTAAAGCGTTTTTGTAGTATAATCGCTTTACAAATCCACACAAAGGAGTCGTCATGAAAAAGTTGATTTTCTCGATCTTTTTGACTTGTTTGGCATTGTCTTCGGCACAAGGCGGCCAAGAGTACGGCGATGGATTGAGAGCCGTATCCAGAGGAGAGTGGGCTAACGCGGTGCAGTATTTCACGGCAGCTTGTTATAACTATAACGACAACGAAGCAGGCTCTTGCAAAGAGCTTGGCGTGATATACGAGTACGGCAAGGGCGGTGCTGGCCCTCAGAGAGTGAAAAAAAATGACGCTCTCTCAAAGCAAGCCTACGCGCAATGCTGCAAAAAGAGCGGTGGCCTCATGAGAGAGTGCTGCAAAAAGGTCGGCAAATAATCGCTGCCTAAAATTTCGGTTTTAAACGCGGCCGCTTGTAAAGGCCAAATTTGACTTATCAAGCGGTTCGCATATCCAATTTATTATTTGGCCAACTCTGGCTCAAATTTATCAAATTTACTTTTTTGGTGCCATTTTGTGCGCCAACTTGCAAATTTTATATTTGAGGTTTTTAAATTTACCGAGCTTTTGGGCTTTTACCAGGTTAAATTTTGCTTGGCGGCTTGAAGGACTTTTTCTAGCTTTTTGTTATTTTTACCGTCTTTTTCGAGATATAGTCGCTGTTGTTCTTTTAGGGCTTTAAAAATTTGCGCTCGCTCTTCGCCGCTCGTTATTTCAAGCAGTGCTTGCGCCCAGTTAGCAGGGTAATCAAAGCCGTATTCGCCTATGCCAACAAGAGTTTTTTGCATTCGCTTGGCGTCATAGTTTAGATTGTGAATGGGGTAGGTCGGGATGATTTTTAGCGTTTTTCGCTCCGCTATTTCGCAGGAGATCAGTTCTTTTGCTAGCTCGATACGTATTTTTAAAATTTCTTTGATCTGATCGTTTGTGTAGCGATTTGACTTGCGCGAGTTTGCTTTTTGCATATTCGTTTTATCTATCTTTTCTTCAACATATTTTGCTAGCTTTACGCCCTTATTTATCTCTGCAAAATATGACTTGTTAACTATGGAGCCATCTGGAGATTTTGCATACTTAATGATTTCATTTGCACTTATTTTATTTGATAATATTTGCTTGCTAAATCTTATACCAAACAAATGTATCATGGCTACTCTTTCGCCGTCTTTTGCTGTAAAATACATATTTGCCAGCTCTTTTCCTAGCTCTTGTGCAGTCATAAATTTCCTTTGGTGGAATTTTAGGATAAATTTGAGCGATTTCTCGCCCAAATTTATTAAATTTTACCTCTTCGGCGTTACCAACATATTGACGTAGCGGCCTTCTAGCAGTGGCTCTTTATCGCGGTCGGAGACGTCTTTTACCATCTCCCAGACCTTTTGTAGCA
>CAUQPE010000098.1:0-6881 GCA_963519915.1 uncultured Campylobacter sp.
GATCGCGAACTATCTCGCACAGCACGGGTTCGCCGCCCATTTTGCGCACCATGGCTGCGATACCTACGTGGTTTGAGCTGTGAATCTGCGCGGCGTTTTCTAGCGGCTCTCCGAGGTCTTTTATCTCGCTTCCAGTCGCTAGCACCGCGACTCTAGGCCGCACGAATACGCTAACGTTAAAGATCCCAAGCTCCGCTAGCAGCGCAGTCTCGGCGTAGCCTATCGTCGCGCCTTTTTTGATTAGGATTTCGCCTTTTTTGTAGCTTTCGCCGACTTCGCGTACGGCAAAGCCCTTTGGCACGGGCTTTTTGATAAGGATCTTGCCGCTTGAGACCTCGACGTTTTCGACTGGGATTAGCGTGTCGGCGCCCTCGCTCATTAGCGAGCCGGTGAAGGTTTTAACGCATTTTACGCCTTCTACTTTTAGCCCTTTGTCGCTACCTGCGGGTAGGTCGGTGATGAGATCTAGCTCGCTTAGGCCCTCTTGCCACGCAAACGCGTAGCCGTCCATCGCCGAGACGGGACGCTCCGGGTAGTTGTCCTGCGCCGCGATATCCACGGCGATACGGCGATCAAGCGCCTGCGTGAGAGTGACCTTTTCTATGCGGTCCCAGGGAGCCAGCGTAGAGCGTAAAATTTCAAGAGAGGCCTTATAACTCATAAATTCTTTCATTTTTGTCCTTTTTTGATTCCCCATAAACGACGGATTTTAAGCTTTAAAATTTTAAACCCGTTTCGGTTACGGACGACGAGTCCGCGCCCCCACGGGTTAAAATTTTAAAGTTAAACTACGCCTATTATGTCTGGAATATTTCTGCCGATTTTACTAAATTTAATCGTAAATTATGCTAATAAAGCATAGAAGTTTATTATCAAGCCTGCAAAAAGCGTACGAATTTAGTTATAATAACTCTCAAAATTTAAGCAAAGGAATAGCCGTGAACGAACCCCAGATCGCTAAAACTCCACAAGACGTCGTCGCTCTGCTCATCGAAAAAAGGAAAGAATTTAACTATCCGAAAGAATTTATCGTATCGTTTGGCAAGGACGAACTGGGCGAGTTTGAAAAGCTAAACGGCGATATGGATATGAAGGTCGGCGACCTGCTTAGTATGAGCCAAAGCGTGGGAAGCTCGGTCGGCGAGTCGCTAAAGTCGGTCAAAAAATACTCCGCCGAGCTCATCAAGGCAAGCGATAAGATAAAAGAGGGCGGACTGGGTGCGAAATTTATAAATTTCTTGCTCGGTAAAGACCTGGCTGCCGAACTAGCTAGCAAATATCAAAGCGTGTCAAGCTTGTTTGAAGAGATCACGGCAAATTTAAAGCACTCGATAAATGTTTTAGAAGCTAGAAACGCCGAAATCTCCGAGAAACAAAAAGAGCTCTCGCTCATCATCGAAAGCCTAAAAGGCAAGATAGAAATTTTAAGCAAAACAGACGAGCTCATCGAAAATTTAGCGGCAAATCAAACGGATGAAGAGCAGAAAAAATTTCTCCTCGAAGAGGCGCTATTTTACATCCGTATGCATCTGCAAAATTTGCAACAGGTGCTAGTCGTGATGCAGCAAAGCCTCGCAAACTACGCTACTATCAAGCACAATAACTCGCTTTTAAGTTTCGCCACGCAAAACACGATCACAACTAGCATCACCGCGCTAAAAACCAACGTCTATATCGCAAGCGCCGCGCAGGAGGGCAAAAAGCAGCTAAAAGCGGTTTCTGAAATGGACAAGCTAGCTAGCGACGTCATCCTAAAAAACGCACAGGACGTAAACGACACGGCGACAGAAGTGACGGCAAAGGTCGCAGGCGGCGCGCTAGATAACGAGAGCCTCGAAAAAGCGATAAATTTGATGATAGATTCGCTAGATAAGATAGAAAATTTCAAAAACGAGGCGCTGCCGAAGATGAAAGAAAATATCGCTAAAATCGCGCAGATGAGTAAGACGCTAGAAAGCAAGGTAAATAAGCTAGAAAAAATCGAGCAAAGCGACGTGTATAGCATAGAATAAAGCGGAGTCAAGGTCAAATTTGACCTCGCAAGCGGTAAATTAAAAAAGGTAAAAAAATGGATCAAATTTTAGAGCTTCTTGGCAACAATCTTATATTTTCCGTTCCGCTGGTTATCGTTGTAGTTTTTGCCTTGCTTGAGGTTATTTTGATGATGACTGGATTTTCGGTGTTTGAGCCGCTAAACGGGCTGTTTGACGGAGCCGAGGGTATCAATGCGCCTGGTGCCGAGCTGCTAGCGTGGGCGAATAAGGGCGGCGTGCCTAGTACCGTTTTTTACGGGATTTTGCTTATGAGTTTTGGAGCGTGCGGGCTTTTTATCGTTAGCGTTTTTTACGGCTTAGCCTCGCCTGCATGGTATATGAGCGCAGTTATCGCCGTAGTTTCGTTTTTTGCTGCTTTGGCTTGGACTAGATGGGTGAGCTTACTCGCGGCAAAGTACCTACCTCAGGTGCAAACGTCGGCCTTTAGTAAAAAGGAGCTTCTTGGCTGCGAATGCGAAGTAAAGGACTATAAAATCACAAAAGAGCAAGGCGGAGACGTCAAGGTCACGGATAAAAACGGCAAGGAGCGTTTTGTCTTTGCGTGGGCTGCCGATGAAAACGAGCTTGTAAAAGGCGATGTCGCGCTCATCGTTAAAATCGATAAAAATAACTTTTACGTCAGGAAAAAATCATAAATTTAATCAAAGGAGAGTGGTATGAATATTGACGGGATGACGTCTTTAGCCGTATTTGTCGGCATAGGACTTTTTTCTATCATCATCTTAGGTATCGTTTTTTCAAGGCTTTACCGAAAGACGACAAAGGAGCTTACGTTCGTGCGAACGGGATTTGGCGGCGAAAAGGTTGTAGTAGATGGCGGCGCTTTGATACTGCCGATACTGCATGATTATATCGACATAAATATGCAGTCGATGAAAGTCACGGTAGCTCGCTCTAAAAGTGATAGCTTCATAACCAAAGACAGGATGCGCGTAGATATCACGGCTGATTTTTATATCAGAGTGGGCGAGGATAGGGAGTCTATATCTCGCGCGGCGCAAACGCTGGGTAAAAAGACGGTCGATCTAAGAGAGCTAACCGGGCTGATAGAAGGCAAGCTCATAGCCACGCTCCGCTCGGTAGCAAGCTCGATGGAGATGAAAGAGCTACACGAAAAAAGAGACGAATTTAGCTCGCAGGTCAAAAACGCCATCGAAGCCGATCTATCTAAAAACGGCCTTCAGCTAGAGTCCGTCTCTCTCACGTCGCTTGATCAAACGGCAAAAGAGTTTTTCAACGAAAACAACGCTTTTGACGCGGAGGGCTTAACAAGCTTAACGCAGACCATCGAGGAGCGCAAAAAGTTACGAAACGATATCGAGCGCTCGACCGAGGTGCAAATAGCACAGAAAAACTACGAGACGCAGTCAGAGAAATTTGAAATCCAAAGAAAACAAGCCGAGGCCGAGTCCACGCAGCAAACAAAAATAGCAAATTTCCAAGCAGAACAAGAAGCGCTAAGGGCAAAAGAGGCCGAAAGTAGGCGTAAAGAGGCCGAGGAAGCCAAGATCGTAGCAAACAAAGCTATTGAGGAGGCGCAGATAAATAAAGCAAAGGCCATCAAAGAAACCGAGATCGAAAAGGAAAAAGCTCTCGAAATCGCCACTCAAAACAAAAACATCGAGATAGCTAAGAAAAATCAAGAGGTTGAAGAGGTCAGGATCGCCGCTCACAAAGCCATCGAACAAGCTGAAATTGAAAAGGCCAAAACCATAGAAACGGTCGAGGTGCAAAAGGCTAGAGTTGTCAAAGAAGCCGAGATAGAAAAGGAAAAAGTCATTGAGCTGGCAAATCAGAGCAAAAATATCGAAATCGCTAAAAAAGTCGAAGAAGAAGCCGTGGCTAAAACATTAGCCAACGAGAAAAAGGCGCTAGAAGCCGCGTCGCTGGAAAAGATCAAAACCGCCTCCGAAATAGAGCAAGCCGAGCGTATCAAAAAGCTAGCTCTAATCGAAGCACAGCAAGACGCCGAGCAGCTATCTATCGAAAAAACCGTCGCCGCAAAGGCTGAAAAAGAGGCCGAGGAAAACCTAGCCGAAGCTGCTAAAATCAAAGCTATGGGTGCGAGCGAAGCGCTAAAAATCAAGGCTATCGCCGAAGCCGAAGCTATAAAGATAACCGCCGAAGCCAACAGGCTAAACTACGAGGTCGAGGCTAAAGGTAAAACCGAGATAAATAACGCTGAAAATATCGTCTCTGCGGAGATTTTGGAAAATAGATTTAAGCTTGCCTTGATCGAGTTTATGCCGCAAATCATCGCCCAGGTCGTAAAACCGGCGGAGAAAATCAACTCTATCAAAATCGTGCAAATGGCGGGTCTTGGTGGCGCAAATCAGAGCGGTGTGGGCTCAAATGCTAGCAGCGGCGTTAGCAACGCGGGCGCATCGCTATCCGATCAAATCGTAAACGCGTCTTTAAACTATAAAGTAAACGCGCCTATAATCGATGATTTAATGAAGCAAGTAGGCATCGACCTAAACGGCGGGATACAAAATATCGCTTCGCCATTGCTAAGCAGTTTCAAAAAACCTAAAGACGCGTCGGATTTTAGCGCAAAAGATACCGAGAAATATAACGTCGCAAGCGAACAAAAAGACGGTAAGAAAAAGTAAATTTGGCCGTAAATTCGATTAAGGCTATGTAAAGGGACGGCGAAATCGGGATAAAGCCGATTAAATTTAGCCGCCCTTTTTTATAATCAGAGCAGAAATAGTATATCGCGATCGTTTTTTATATCTTTATCTGGCGGCACAAATTTGACGCCTGCGAATTTTAAATACTCTTGATATTTTCACAAATTTGACCGTTTGAGTTCAATTTTATATGTTCCTTCAAATTTGATTAAATATAAATCAAAATTTATTAATTTTTTATTTTAACATCAGTAAAATACAGCTTAAGAAATCGGGTCGATTTTACCTTTTCAAAGGACACTTCATGAATTTTTCAAATTCAAAATGGTTTATCGTTTCAGGTGCGGCGCTCGGCGCTCTTGGCGCGCTGCTCGTGTATTTTGGCAACCCCGGCAACATGGGCGTTTGCGCGGCTTGCTTTTTACGAGATACGGCTGGGGCACTGGGTTTTCACCGCGCAGGAGTCGTGCAGTACGTGCGCCCGGAGATCATCGGGCTTATTTTGGGCGGCTTTTTGGCTAGCGTGCTTTGGACGAAGGAGTTTAGCGCGACCACGGGTTCGTCGCCTTTCGTGCGCTTTTTTCTCGGATTTTTCGCGATGATCGGGTGCCTCGTGTTTTTGGGCTGCCCATGGAGGGCGTTTTTGCGTCTGGGCGGCGGCGATATGACGGCGATTGCGGGAGTCGTCGGTATTTTTGCGGGCGTGTGCGCGGGCGTATTTTTCAAAAAGCTCGGCTACGGCCTCACGCACGAGACTAAAACTCAGGCCGCGATAGGCGTTTTGCCGACAGTTATGGGTATTTTGCTGCTTGCTGCGCTTGCGTTTGGACTAAAGCTCGGTGAAAACGGCGCGCTTTTTAGCTCCGCAAAAGGCCCGGGCTCCATGCACGCTCCGATCCTGATCTCGCTTGGTTTTAGCGTCGCCCTGGGCGCGCTAATGCACAAAAGCAAATTTTGCAGCGTCGGGGCGTTTGGCAGGCTTTTTAAAAAGGATTTTTCGATGTTTACGGGGATCATCAGCATAGTGGTGTTTGCCAGCATCGTAAATTTAGCACTTGGACAGTATAAATTCGGCTTTGAAGGCCAGCCTATCGCGCACAACGACGTGCTTTGGAACTTCCTTGGCATGACGCTAGCAGGGCTTTGCTTTAGCCTTAGCGAAGGCTGCCCGGGCAAGCATCTCGTGCAAATGGGCGCGGGCAATCTAAACTCGGTAATCTTCGTCATCGGTATGGCGGCGGGCGCGGCCGTAGCGCATAACTTCTTGCTCGCCAGCTCTCCGAGCGCCATAACGGCAGCGGCTCCGTGGGCGGTGGCGATAGGGTTTGTTTTTGCGGTTTATGTGGGATTTTTTCATAAAAAAGCCGCTTGACTCCCCATAAACGACGGATTTCAAGCTTTAAAATTTTAAACCCGTTTCGGTTACGTATTTCATATACGCGCCCTCACGGGTTAAAATTTTAAGGCTAAACTACGCCTATTATGTCTTGAATATTTGCCTTGCATCTTACTAAATTTGTAAATTTGACATTTTTGCGGCGCGGGTCTCGGTGGGTAAGAGACGTAAATTTAACTCATATAAAAAACGAGCCGAAATTTGCCGAATTTGATAGCGATTGGGAGTAAAAAGCGGGCTAAACATCATGGTCTAGCCCGCAAGAAATAAAGCTTTTTCTAAAAAGTAATCAAATTTGCTCAGCGCGTATGATAAAGCTGCGCCGAGAAATTTATCCTAAAAGTCCGGCGCCTTTTATTGCTTGGCTGCGCTCTTTTGCGTAGATGCGCTCGCCTCTCACGACGTCGTATTTCCAGATCGGTGCGTTAGCCTTAAAGTCTTCGACAAACTCGTTTATTAGCCGCAAGGCGACCTTTCTTTGCGGGCTCACGACGCCCGCGACATAGGAGCTCTCGTGCACGGGCACGTCTCCGCGAGAGTGCGCAAAAAGCACGTATGCGCCCAGATCCTTAGCCTTTTGCTCCCAGCCCGCTAGCCATTTGCGCAGGATCGGCTCATAGATATCAAAGCTAAGCGCGTTGATGCCGCCTTCCTCGCGCACGATGCCGGTAAACGTGATGAGCGCGCCACAGTTTTTGTCCTTAAAATCGTCGTACCAAGCGTTCGTGATCGCTTTGGCGTCTAGGCTTCCTTCAAAAATCTGCATCTTAACCTCCGCAAACCGGCGGTAAAATGGAA
>CAUQPE010000099.1:0-6792 GCA_963519915.1 uncultured Campylobacter sp.
CGGACCGCACGAAATTTGCCAAAACGCACGGCTGGTATTTGCAAGATTACGACGACTTCGTCGCGCGCAAATTTGGCGAGAAAAACTTCGACAACGCCTACTTTTACATAGAAAATTCGCCGCAAAATTACGCCGAGATCAAAGAGATCATCGACCGCCGCTACGAGGAGTTTTTAGAAGCCAAAAAAGCCGGCAAAAGCGCAGAAAAATAAAGCTAAATTTACGCCGAGCGCAGTTTTTAAAGCGCAGAGTTCAAATTTGCGCGCGGACGAGTACAAACGATTTAGCCTTGGCCGAGCACAGATCGTAAATTTTAGATCGGTGCGGCATTTGCGGATTTAGCCGCGCCTCGTAGCAAGGCTAAACCTAGACCGTTAAGCTAAATTTGACGGCAAGCCGCCTCCGGTTGGTGCCCCCTTGCTACTTAAACCGCGGAGTCAAATCTCCCGCGCCCAGCGGCGACCTCCGCCGCTTTAGGCATGCTCCGCTCTATTAAATTTTTCCCCTGACATTTTATCTCCTTTTATCTATTTGCTTTGTAAATTTGAGTTTGAGTCTGATTTACTTCGGTTGCTATCTACGTAAATCACCTGAGCCATGCCCTTTTTGGCTCTACCTATAGCGCTCTTGATCCCGTCTTGCTTTTCCATTTCGTTTGCCCATTTTATGAAAGCCCTAATATCTTTAAACGTAGCATTTTCGTCGGGGCAAAAATGTGAATGAAAATTTATTTGATTGTCAAATCTTTTTATTCGTTTCGGGTCTATCGGCTTTGGTTTGTATTGTAAAAGGCCGTCTTCATATAGTAGCGAATAAGGAGCATGTTTGTATTTATTATTGGTTCTTTGTATCTTTTCCTCGGCCTCTTCGTCTCTACCTTGATTCATCTTATAGATATAGTTTTCTTTTTCTTTTGTATAGTATTTTACGTTATCGTAGCACTCCTCATACGCCTTCTTTAGCTCCTCTTTAGTGGGCTGCCCTACGACGTCGTATTTTAAAAGAAGCTCTAGCATGGGTTCGTAGTTTGGGATAGTATCTAGCAAGATATATAAAGATCGCATAAATTCGGAATCGTCTCTTAGTCCGTGAAAAAACGTATTTGGATGATCGTCTAGTTTCGGTCTATGCCCGCTAGCAAGGGCAAGTTCGGTCATCTCTACGTAGTTATGGGTTACTATATATCCTATCGGATCGTTTACGTCTTTGGATTCTTTATTGACTTGGTAATTATCTCGATATACTATCTTTACGTCGTCTCCGTCTATGATAAGTTTTTCGATATTGTAGTAAAAAGGAGTTTTTCTATACCACTGCACCGCCTTTACTTCATCAAATTTAACCCCGCTATCAAGCAAGAGCTTAGCGGTCTTTGTAGAGTTATTTTCTATGGCGTAGGCCAGGGGCGAGAGTTTGTAGTTATCTTGCGCGCGAGCGTTTGCGCCCATATCTATCAGCCTTTTTGCCGTGACTTCGTCGTCGTAAAAGCTAGCGTACATCAAAGGAGTAACGCCGTCTATGACGGGGGAGTCTACGCTAATATATTATCTTGCATAAATTTTAAAATTTGATCCGTTTGCTTTGATTTTAAAAGCTTGCGGAAATTTTCGGCAAATGAGTCGTCTTTTATCTGCTTATCTATATCCCAATATCTAAAAGCAAAATCGTCTATCTCCTCTTGCGTTACGTATTTGCTTAGCTCCGAACCGGGGATTATTTTAGTATCGGCGGTAACGACGAAACGAGTGGGGCCGGATAGCTTTTCGTAAATAAAATTTACGAAAACGATGAGACAAAGAGCGGCGAGGCCAAGTGCGAGTTTGTTCAAATTTATCCCTTAAGTCAAATTTGCGAAATATTAGCCAAAGGGCGGTTAAATTTGAGTGAATTTGTGGGCGATAAATTTGAAAAATGCGGGAAAATTTAAATCAAGGCAAATTCGGCTAAATTTAAAAGCCGAATTTAAAAAAGAGCGGCGAAGGCTCAAATTTAACCCTCGTCGCGAGAAATTTATCGGCGCAAATTTACACGTCCAAAAATCGGCGCGCAAAAAACAAATTTACCTAGATAGCTTTAGCAGATATCCGTCCTGAGTCTTTTCGATCTCGTGCTTGTAGCTGCCGTCGAGGTCAAAAACTACGCGGTAAAATTTGCCGTGCGAGCCAAAAAGCGCCGTTTTAAACGCGCCGCAGTCAAGCTCGTCTTTTCTGGTATTTACGTCCGTTTGCGAGGCGAAGTCGATCACGACCTTGGTACCTTTGCTGATAGAGTAGTCCTTTAGCTTCTCGTCGGTCGTGAGGATTTTTATCTGCATCGGATAGATCTCAAATTTCGTCTGCTTATAGACGATCTGCTTTTGCGGTTGCGGCTTTTCAAGCGGTTTTATGACGACGTCTTTTAGCGGCTCTTGCGTTGTCATGTTGCGCTCGGTAGGCTTTGGCGCGACGTCTATCGCGGCCGCTTTTGGCTCCTCTTTAGTGACCGAGACGTCGGGCTTTTCTACAACGACGGGCACTGCGATCTTGCTTAGCAAAAACTCGTCCTGCCACGAGATGCTTTTGTTTATATCGACGGTTTTTTCCTTGATACTGCCGTCGAGGCTTTTGTATTTTAGCGTGACGGAGATGAAGTTTCTAGCGTCGGCGGGAAATTTGAAACTCTGCTTTTCAAAAGGCGGCAAATTTTCCACAACATTGCTGCTAGCCATGCTCGCGTTTACATCGCCCGAGGGCGCAAAAGGATTTTCTCTGCCAAAAGCCAGCCCGCAGGCCAGCGCCAAAAGCCAAATTTTACCGATTTTCATAACTCCCCCGTTTTTTAAATTTTCCGACTAATCAGCCGCCGCTGCTTGGCTCGAGCTCTTTTAGCTCGAAATACGCCTTTTGCAGCTGGGCGTTTTGTTTTTTTAGCGTTTCTACGTCGCGTTCTAGCTGCGTTTTTTGCTCTTGCAGGCTTAGCATCACGTCTAGCGAGCGTTTGCCAAAGATTATGTTGCCCACGTAGATACCAAAACATATCACGCAAAACGCTATAAGCGTAAATCTGAGAAAAAGCCTGAAATCAAAAGGCTTTTTCTCGACGTATTCGTCTAGGACTTCGCTCAAATTTGATTTCCCAAAAACTCGTCCGTCTCGCGTTCGATCTCGAGCAGGCGGTTGTATTTGGCGTTGCGTTCGCTTCTTGAGGTCGCGCCCGTTTTGATTTGGCCCGTATTCATCGCGACTGCGAAGTCTGCGATAAAGCTATCCTCGCTCTCGCCGCTTCTGTGGCTCATCACGCAGCGGTAGCCTTTGCGCTGCGCTAGGCGGATCGTCTGCATGGTTTGGCTGACGGTGCCGATTTGATTTGGTTTTATTAGGATCGCGTTGCCTACGCCTTTTGCGATACCTTCGCGTAAAATTTTCTCGTTCGTTACGAAAAGATCGTCGCCCACGAGCTGCACTTTGGAGCCAAGCCTGCTAGTTAGCTTCGCCCAGCCCGCCCAGTCGTCCTCGCTTAGGCCGTCCTCGATCGAAAATATCGGATACTTCTCGCAAAGCTGCGCGTATCGCTCTATCAGCTCTTCGCTGCTAAATTCCTTGCCCTCTAGCTTATATTTGCCGTTTTCGTACAGCTCGCTAGCTGCGACGTCAAGAGCTAGTTTGATCTGCTCGCCCGCCTTGTAGCCCGCTTTTTCGATGGCTTGCATGATTAGTTTGATCGGCTCTTCGTTGTCGTTTAAATTTGGCGCAAATCCGCCCTCGTCGCCTACTGCCGTGCTATGGCCTGCCGCGTTTAGAAGGCCTTTTAGCGTGTGGTAAATTTCGCTCGCCGCTCGCAGCGCATCGCTAAATTTATCAAATCCAAACGGCATAATCATAAATTCTTGAAAATCCACGCTGTTGTTCGCGTGCGCGCCGCCGTTGATGATATTAAACATCGGCACCGGCAGCACGCTAGCGTTCGCGCCGCCCAGATAGCGATACAAAGGCACGTCAAGGCTCTTTGCCGCCGCGCGCGCTACCGCCATAGATACGCCAAGCACGGCGTTCGCGCCCAAATTTGAGTAGTTATCAGTGCCGTCGAGCTCGCACATCTGCTCATCAAGCGCCTTTTGATCAAATGCATCCAGCCCGATCACGGCCTCTGCGATCTGCGAATTTACGTTTTCTACCGCCTTTAGCACGCCCTTGCCGCAGTATCTTTCGTCTTTGTCGCGAAGCTCTAGCGCCTCGCGTTTGCCCGTACTTGCGCCGCTTGGGACTATCGCGCTTGCTACGGTGCCATCGCTTAGAGCTACGGTCGCCTTCACGGTCGGGTTGCCGCGGCTATCAAGCACTTCTATCGCGGTTACGTCTTCTATAAATACCATTGTTTTATTCCTCCGTATTTTCTTCTATGCTTTCGCTTTCGTCGTCGCTATCTTTGCCGCCCGCGCCGCTTATTATCTTATCTAGGCCGATCGAGCTTTTTATCGTAGCTACGATCTCGTCCGAGATCTCAGGGTGCTCTTTGAGATAGGCTTTTGCGTTTTCGCGGCCTTGGCCGATTTTGGCGGCTTTGTAGCTAAACCACGCGCCGCTTTTGTCGATGATATCGAGCTTCACGCCGTAGTCGATGATCTCGCCGTCGCGGCTGATGCCCTCGCCGAACATTATGTCGAATTCCGCCGTTTTAAACGGAGGCGCGACCTTGTTTTTCACGACTTTTACCTTCGTGCGGTTGCCGATAGGCTCTTCGTTTTGCTTTAGCGTGGCGATTTTTCGCACGTCTAGGCGCACGGAAGCGTAAAATTTAAGCGCATTACCGCCCGTAGTGGTCTCAGGCGTACCGTAACCCATCGCGCCGATCTTCATACGAATTTGGTTGATAAATATCACGGTCGTATTCATCTTGTGCACGACGCCCGCGAGTTTGCGCAGCGCCTGGCTCATTAGACGAGCTTGCAAGCCTACGTGCTGATCGCCCATATCGCCCTCGATCTCGCTTTTTGGCGTTAGAGCCGCGACGCTATCCACGACGATAAGCTCGACCGCGCCGCTTCTAGCGAGGTTTTCTACGATCTCAAGCGCCTGTTCGCCGAAGTCCGGCTGGCTGACGTAGAGATTTTCGGTATCTACGCCCAAATTTGCCGCGTATTTCACGTCCAGAGCGTGTTCGGCGTCGATAAAGGCGCACGTGGCTCCCGCTTTTTGCGCTTCGGCGATGATGTGCAAGGTTAGAGTCGTTTTACCCGAGCTCTCAGGTCCGTAAACCTCGATGATACGGCCCTTTGGGATACCGCCTATACCAAGGGCTAGGTCAAGTCCTAGCGAACCCGTGGAGATGCTATCTATCGCCTCGACCTGTTTGTCACCCAGGCGGATCAGTGTACCCTTGCCGAACGCTTTATCTATCTGCTTTAAAGCCGCTTCTAAGGCCTTTTTCTTGTCCGAATCGTTTGTCGGCGGGACTATCTTTTTCTCTTCTTTTTCTTTTGCCATCGGCTTCCTTAAATTTAAAATAATCGGGCTGATTTTATCAAATTTGAGATGAATTTTTGATTATTCGCGCAAATTTGAGGCGGGTTTGAGCGCGGTCAAATTTAGCCCAAATTTACGCCTTTTTTAAAACGTAAAGCAGCTCGCTCACGTGCGTCGGGCGACTGGCTAGATTTCTGCTACCGCGAAAGGCGTTGTATTTTTGCTCCAAAATTTGCACTTCGCCAAGCCTCGCTAAATTTTGGCTAAATTCCTCTCGCGCAATGAAGCCCTCGGAGTTAAACGAGATGAGCACAAATTTAGCTTTTAGCTTTGAGATTAGCTCGAAAAACGCGGGTGCGGCGGCTGATTTTTGATTAAAAACCGAGCGGTTCCAGCCCCGAGCGATACCGGAAACACGCGAGATTTCGCTCGGACGCTCGTAGCTAGCGATCAAATTTAGCATAAAGTAGTTCGAGCCGTAGGGGTGCTGGTTATACGGCGGATCAAGATAGACTAGATCAAGCGGCGGAAGCTCGGCGACAAGCTCATTTGCGTCTCGCCTTTGCACTTCAAATTCGACGTTAAAATTTGAAAAAACGGGCTTAAGCAAGCCGATATCTGCCGTGATGCGAGACAGGGCGTGTTTGCCGCGTCCGCCAAACTGCCCCAGGCCGTCTTTGTTTTTATGAAAGCCCTTAAAAATGCCACTGGTGTTGGCGTGCACGCTAGCTGAATACAATAGCGGCGCGATGAAAAAAACGCATAGCTCCTGCGGCACGAGCGCATCGATCATCTGGCGCGCGGTATCGATGTAGGCGGCGTTTTTCTTCGTGTAAAAGACGCGGTCCCTCGCTGAGATATTTGCCTCGTCTTTTGGTGCGTAAAGCTCGCAGATAAAGCCTTCCTGCAAATTTGAGCCGATTTGGCGAGTTAGTTTTTCATGCCAAAAATCAAGCTCTTTTTTAAATTTCGCGTCCGCGTTTGCGAGGTAGCACTCGTTTGTTACGCGACTATAAAGCTCCAGGTCGTTTGCGACGATGAAATTCGCGTGGGATTTTAAAAACCGCGACACGATGCCGCTGCCGCTAAAAAGGTCGCAGCAGCTTAGTTTTTCTTTACCAAGCGCGTGTTTTGCGATATTTACGCCCTGTTCGATGAAGCCTAAAAGAGAGCGTTTGTTGCCAAGATAAGTTAAAATTTGCTCTTTTAAATACGCCTGATTTTCCATATTTTTCTTTATAAATTCCGCATTTTTATGGCGATTGTAGCAAAAATTTACTATAATTTCGCAATTTAGCCGCGCGCGAAATTTAAAGCGGAGCAAAAAGGATAAAATTTGAAGATTTTTAAG
>CAUQPE010000100.1:0-6695 GCA_963519915.1 uncultured Campylobacter sp.
CTTGTTTAGATTTCAAAGATTGACTAATTAGTTTAACAGTGTTAATTTAAAAAACTCGCTTTCTGTGAAGCGGAAAGTGAATTATATAGAAAACATGCTTAAACAAACATAAAATTTGTCTAAGCATGCTAAATTTTATTGAAGAAGAGATTTTAAGGATAAATTTTCATTAAAGATCAAGTCTTGCGTTCTTTTATTGTATT
This sequence comes from uncultured Campylobacter sp., assembly GCA_963519915.1. Classification (GTDB taxonomy): domain Bacteria; phylum Campylobacterota; class Campylobacteria; order Campylobacterales; family Campylobacteraceae; genus Campylobacter_A. Next base: position 204 of record CAUQPE010000100.1, read on the forward strand.
TAAAGATAGTTACGTATTTGCCGCCGTTTTCTATAAATAGTCCGCCGTTTACGAGCATAGCATCTATCCCCTCTTTTTCCTCACCACTACCAAATACAAACCCACCAGGCGTCGTATCAAGCTCGATTTTACCGCTAAAATTTATAGCGGTCGGGATATTTTCGAGCAGATTTTGAGTATCTATGCCGTCCGGATCGATAGAAATCTCAAAATTTGAGACATAACTCTTGCCTGCCGCATTTTTAAAATTTAAATTGTCAAATGTAAGTTTCGGCGCTCTTTTTATAAATTTATCAAGTGCTTGCATTATGGCCGCAAGCTGAGCTTCAGGCTCTCCCCTTGCGTTAATAATATCTTCAAACGCGCCTTTATCTAAATTTGAAAATTTCGTTTTGATCAAAAACTCTTTAAATTCATATTTTCCATATTTTATTTTCTCTATAGTACTCGTATCATCCTGCGTTAGAGTATCACTTAGCACGGTTAGTTTTGAGTCGCTCGCTATCTTTCCGATCTGCAACGCCTCGGCGCCCGAAATGACGTCTATACCGCCAAGTTCAAATTTATAAGCGCTATTTACGAGAGCTTTTGAGATCGTATTAGGCTCGATCGGCGTTTCGTACTTCACGTCGTAGTCGATATTTTTAATCTTTATAGCGACGCCTTGTTTGCTAGCAAAGTCGATAAAATCGTTTACGAAAGAAACTCCGGTTATTTTCTTTTCGCCGTTTATATCAAAATTTAAAAACGATTTGGCGAGATTTAACTTATTGCCGTCTTGTTCTTTTTGCACTCCGACTAGCTCAAAGACGAATTTTTTATCTCCGCCCGAAGCACCGTCCGCGTGAAATTTGATAGGTCTTGTAATATCAAATATCTCTTTTATGAAATTTTTATACGGATCGTTTAAAAACTCGGCATCACCCGCGACTTCAAATTTACCCAGCAAGCTATCAAATCCATGCGAGATATTCATGTCGATTTTTATCGCTAGATCCTCGGGAGCGCCGTACTCTTCGCCAAGAGAGACGAGCTCGTTTATGTAGTTTTTAGACAAAACCACATCGTAGTTTGCGTGCGATTTTAGCAGACCGCCCTCAAATACGCTGTTTTTGACCTCCATACCGTATGCTTTGATTAGGTTCAAAGCCTCGTTGTACTTTTCCTCCACCTTGTTTGCGTTAAATTTTAGCCCGCCAAAAACCACGCCGGCTATAATCACCAATACAATGAGTAACTTTTTCATTCCGACCTTCCTTTCTTTTTTGTTGCTTGTTGTAGATATACCCAGATGAGCGTCAGTAGCGAAAACATCGCAACCGGCATCAGCCAGCCGTTTTCGCCCATAAAATCCCACGCCCGCTCAAACGCCTCGCCCGCCCAAAAGCTACCAAGCCCGAGCAAAATCGCCCAAGCTACCGCGCTAATAACGTTTATCACGCTAAATTTAGCAAACGAATACTTCGTAAGCCCGATAGCAAGCGGGATGAGAGTCTTTAGTCCGTAGATAAATTTTTTGAAAAATATTATTTTATTTCCGTGCTGCTTGAATAAAATTTGAGAGAAGGCAAGCTTGCGTTTATGTCTAGCCAGATACGGCATCACGGCCGCGCGGTTATACCTGCTGACATAAAAAAGCAGCGTATCGCCGATAGCGTTAGCTGCGGCTGCCAGCACGATACTCACGGTTATGTCCATCTTGCCTAGATGAGATAGCACGCCGGCCGCGATGATAGCAACCATGCCTCCTCCAAGCGAATATAAAAACACTATCACGTACCCGTAGGTCGATAGCGAGGTTAGCATCTCTTGCAAATTTGGCCTTTAGTATTTTGAGATAGCGCCCATTAGCGCGTTATATCCATAGCTATCCATCCTTAGAGGCGCGTCGCTAGTTTTAGCCAGCACCGCTCCGCCAAAGCTCGCCCCGGCAAAAAATCCGTCGTTGTCCGTATACGCGTAGATATCGCTAGTAAAGCTAAAATCGCTCACTCTACCGTAAAATTTGCCCGTATCGGCAAACGCAAACGATGCGTCGGCGTTTATCGTAATCTTGGCGTCTTTTATGTCGGCCACCAGGCTATCTTTTAGGATAAATAGCACAAGCGAGCTATTTTCGTAACCTAGCTGCAATCCGATGCTACCGCCGCTAATGTCCACGACCATCATTTCGCTGGGCGCATACGGGTTTCCCACGAGCATCACGCCTTTGCCGTGCATACCGCCCAGCACGAAGCCGACTTTAGTAATGCTCGGAAAGATAACGACCGCTTTTGCGTTTTGAAGCAAAGCCTTAACCGGTGCGTCCGCGTTTTTACGCATCGTCTTTGTAAAAGAATTTGACGCGTTTAGCACGAGCTCGTCGTTGGCGCCGAGCGCTAAAACGCAAAAAATCGCTAATAAAATTTTTTTCATCTTTTACCTAAATTTGACCTATTTCGCCATTTCTACGGCTCTAGTTTCGCGGATCACATTTACTTTGATCTCGCCCGGATACTGCACCTTGCTCTCGATTTCGGCGGCTATCTCTTTAGCAACAAGCACCGCTTCGTCGTCGTTTATGAGCTTTGCGTTTGCGATGACGCGTATCTCGCGACCGGCGTTTATCGCGTATGCCTGTTTGATGCCTTCTTTGCTTTTTGCGATGTTTTCTATCTCTTCTACGCGTTTTAGGAAGCTTTCAAGCACCTCTCTGCGCGCTCCCGGGCGAGCCGCGCTTAGAGCATCCGCAGCGCAAACGGCAGCGCTTTCTACGCTAGTTGCCTCCTCGTGTCCGTGGTGGGCATAGATGGCGTTTATGACGACAGGATGTTCTTTGTAGCGTTTGCAAATTTCAGCGCCCAAATCGACGTGGCTACCCTCAAATTCGTGCGTCAAAGCCTTACCGATATCGTGCAGCAAGCCCGCCCTTTTGGCTAGCTTTTCGTCCCCGCCCGTTTCAGCGGCGATGATGCCGGCTAAATGCGCTACCTCGAGGCTGTGTGCTAGGGCGTTTTGTCCGTAGCTGGCTCTAAATTTTAGCTTGCCGATTAGTTTCATTATCTCCGGATGGATTTTGCTAAGACCCAGATCTATGACGATATTTTCGCCCTCCTCTAGGATCGATGCTTCAAATTCTTCGCATACTTTTTTGTGTAGATCTTCTATCCTTGCAGGCTGTATTCGGCCGTCTTGTACTAAAAGCTCTATCACGCGCGTAGCAATCGCCCTTCTATAGAGGTTAAAACTGCTTAGCGTGATAGCGTGCGGCATATCGTCGATGATGATATCTACGCCGAGCACCATTTCCAGGGTCTTGATATTGCGGCCTTCTTTGCCGATTATGCGGCCTTTTAGCTCATCGTTTTTGATATCTACGACGTTTATCAAACGTTCTGCGGCAAATTCTCCAGCAAATCGCGACGTAGCCTGCGCCAGGATGTAGTTCACGCGCTTTTTAGCCTCGCGTTTAGCCTCCTCCTCGTGTTTTCGTACGATGTGAGCGATCTCGGCGCGGCTTTTTTCCTCTACTTTTTTTAGCACCTCTTCGCGCGCCTCTTCTTGTGTGAGGCCGGCGGCGTGCTCAAGTACCTTTAGCGCTTCTTGCAGTTTAGCTTGATAGCTTGTCTTTAGTCCGATTCCTTCCTCATAGACGCTTTTTGCCTCGTTTCGCGATTTTTCTAGCTCCGCCCTACTCTCGTTTAAAATTTCTTGTTCGTTTAGCAATGTTTGCTCTTTTTTACCGATCTCTTCAAATTTTTGAGTGTATTCTTTTTGGAGTTTTACGGTTTTGTCGTCGTATTTTTTCTTGGCTTCAAATTCAGCCTCTTGGACTTGGATTTTAGCGTCTTTTAGCGTGCGCTCAGCCTCAAATTCTATCGCTTTAGCCTTTGCTTTTGCCTGCTCTAAAAATATATTGTAGTTCGCGTCATTGATTTTTTTAGCGATGAGATAGCCTGCGCCAACGCCCGCCGCACCTGCTCCTAAGCCGATTAAAATATCTATCATAGATTCCTCTTTTTACGTAAATTTTGCTCGGGGTCAGGTAAAAATCACAAGCGGCGTCGTGATCTTCGGATATGATTTCATTAGTAAAATTGTCTAAAATTTCAACGAATATCAAGGTAGGTCGGTAAGGCAAATTTGCAAAAAATCTATCGTAAAAACCTTTTCCGTGCCCTATTCGCGCCATATTTCCGTCCACCCCGAGAGTCGGAACTATAGCTACGTCTATACGCTTTTTAAATATCTTGGTACTTAGCGGCTCTTTTACGCCAAATTTCGTCCGAGATATAAGTGGTAGTCTAGATTTTACCATTTCTAAACTAATACCAAGCATAAACGGAACGAAAATTTCATAATTTTTAGCTAGCTCGCGCCTCAAAATGTAGAAATTTGGCTCATACGAAAGTGGATTAAATATCAAAATCCGTTTCGCTTTAAGCTCGGTTAGCAAATTTAAAAGCGGCTTAAACATCTTGTAATGTTTTGCCCGCGCCGAAATTTGAACCTCTTTTTTTAAAATCCGTTTCGCGTTACGCCTAAACTCTTCTTTTATCAAATTTAACGCTCGTTTCATAAATTTTATGTATAATTCAAGCCTAAAATCAATCTTAGACAGGAATTATTAAATGAAAATAAATCTTTTGATTATACCATTTTTGGCACTATTTTTAAGCGGTTGCGACAATGAAAATAAAAGCGACGCAAACAAAACTAGCGACGCGACGCCGACAACAACCACGTCCGCTCCGACTCAAAGCCAAAGCGCAAGCGCAAGCCTAGAAGCGCCGTTTGAACTAACGCTAATGGACGAGAGCAAGATGACGCTACAAAAATTTGACAAGGGTTTCAAAGTCGAGGGCAATGACGAGGCGATTTTGTTTAACTTTTTCGCCACTTGGTGCCCACCGTGCAAGGCTGAAATCCCGCATCTAAACAACCTAAGCGATAAATTTAAGGGCAAGCTAAAAATCGTAAGCGTACTAATGGAAGATAAATCAAAGGATGAAATAGACGCGTTTATGAAAAAATATAAGATAAATTTCGACGTCGCTTACGGCGAGGGTAATTCTCGCTTTGCCAAGGCTCTTGGTGGCGTGGTAGGCATACCCTACATAGTGCTTTATAAACCAAACGGCGAATACGCTACGCACTACGTCGGTCTCGTGCCCGAAGAGATGCTAGAAAGCGATATAAATAAGGTGATCGACTGATGTTTGGTTTTTTAAAAAAGGGGCTTGATAAGACGCTGACGGCGATACGCTCGTCAAAGCCCGCCGATAAAAAAATCTCAAAGGAAATTTTAGAAGAGATCTTACTAGAAGCCGACATCGCCTACGAGATCGTCGAGGAGGTCCTCTACTACCTGCCGCCGCAAAACGAGGTCAAAAAAGACGACCTTAAGCGACTTTTAAATACCTATTTCATATACGAAAACGAGCGCGAAGTAAAAAGTGCAAAGCCTTTCGTGGAGCTCATCTTGGGCGTAAACGGCGCGGGCAAGACGACCACGATCGCAAAGCTTGCGAATTTATATAAAAACGAAGGCAAAAGCGTTATTTTGGGCGCTTGCGATACGTTTAGAGCAGGAGCCATCGAGCAGCTACGTCAGTGGGCGCAGCGAACGGGCGTGCCTATCGTCGCTACGCAGCAGGGTCACGATCCGTCCGCAGTCGCCTTTGACACGATCAGCTCGGCCGTCGCTAAAAATCTCGACAACGTAATCCTCGACACCGCAGGCCGCCTGCAAAATCAAACGAATTTAGCTAACGAGCTAAGCAAGATCGTGCGCATCGCCGACAGAGCCTACGCAGGCGCGCCGCACCGCAAGATCCTCATCCTCGACGGCACTCAGGGCAACGCCGGCCTAGCGCAGGCAAAGGCCTTTAACGAAATCGTGAGCCTTGACGGCGTCATCATCACCAAGCTTGACGGCACGCCAAAGGGCGGAGCGCTTTTCGGCGTCGCGCGCGAGCTGGAGCTGCCGATACTCTACATCGGCATCGGCGAGACGATGAACGATCTAGTCAAATTTGACCCGCACGATTTCGTAGATACTATCGTGGATGAAATTTACGCCTAAATATCGGGCGTAAATTTTAGCTTTTTAAATTTATCCCCATTCCCTTAAATTTGCAAATTTTATATATAGTACCCGCGCTTAACGCAATCTACTAAAATGACGACGCAAGAGTACGAGGCTAAATTTAGCGAAGACGATGCGCCCGGCTGGGACGCGATAGCACGCGCGCTAGAAAATATCTACGATCCCGCAAACGAACACCACTACCCGTCGCGGCTACATGCGAGCCTGGGCGGTGAGGATTATCTAGAGGGCGTTAGTATATTTGACTCCATCAAAGGCGCTCCGCACCGTCATCTCATAAGCTTTGGCATGAGCGAGCTTTACTACGATCCCCAAAGCTCTCAGGATGAATTTAGCGGCTGGGGATTTGAGTCTAGTATGCGCGTCGCTCCGTTTGCAGACGATCCGGGCTCAAAGTCCAGTGA
>CAUQPE010000101.1:0-6575 GCA_963519915.1 uncultured Campylobacter sp.
GTACCAAACTCGCTGTGCTGCACCTCGGGATGAAACTGCAAAGCGTAAAATTTGCGTGTGTCGTCGCCGAATACGCAATAAGGCGAATTTTCGCTCGTAGCCATTGCCTCAAAGCCGTTTGGTAAATTTTTTACGAAGTCGGAGTGGCTCATCCAGACGATCTGCTTTTGGGGTAAATCGGTAAAAAGTCGGTGCGCCTTAGTCACGGTTAGCTCGGCTTTGCCGTACTCCTTGTGGGAGGCCGGAGCGACCTGGGCGCCGAATTTGTGCGCCAAAAGCTGCATACCGTAGCAAATGCCTAAAATCGGCAGCTTTAGCTTAAAAACGCCCTCGTCGCAAAAATACGCATCAGGAGCATAGACGCTAGCAGGTCCGCCGCTTAGGATTATGCCTTTTGGTTTTTTTAATTTGATCTCCTCGACCTTAGCGTTAAAAGGCAAAATTTCGGTATAAACGCCTTGTTCGCGCAAGCGCCTAGCGATTAGTTGGGTGTATTGCGAACCAAAATCCAAAACTATTATCGTGTTATTCATGTCCGCCCTTTAAAAATATAAATGCAAAATTTCAAACTGCACGTACCAAATCGCCACGGATACTACGTAGCCGACTACTACAGTCCAAGCAAGCCTCATATGCGCGCCGAAGGTATAGATGCCCTTTAGTTTGCCCATGACGCCAACGCCGGCAGCAGAACCGAAGCTAATCATCGAGCCGCCGATACCGGCAGTTAAGGTAACTAGTAACCACTGGCTTAAATTTTCGCCCGTATCCGCACCCATCATAGGATTTGCTTTTAGCACGGCAGACATAACAGGGACGTTATCTACGATAGCAGACAAAAAGCCGACGCCTATATTTACGGCAGTGGCGCCGAATTTATCGTAAAGTGAAACGGCATAGTTTAAAAATCCTACGAAGTGTAGCGCGCCGACGGCGGCAAGGATACCGAAGAAGAAGAAAAGCGTGTTGTTTTCGATTTTTGACATATAGTGAAAGACGTGCATAGGCTCTTCGTTTTTATTAGTTTTTTTGTAGATGTAGGTGTAAAGGCTAAGAAGCGAGAAGCCAAACATCATGCCCCACATTGCGGGCAGGTGGAAAAGCTGGTGCATCATAACGGCCGAAAATATCGTAAATGCGCCAAGTCCAATGACGACTTTGCCGCCTTTTTTGATGCTTACTTTAGGCTCTGTCGCAGGGTCAAAGTGCGGACTACCCTCAGGCACGACGCGCGCTAGCAAAAACGCCGTAACCAGCCAGCCGATAAACGAAGCCGGGAAAAGCGCGAAAAAGTCGATAAACGGAGCCTTGCCAGCAGCCCAAGCCATCAGAGTCGTTATATCGCCGAACGGACTCCACGCGCCGCCAGCATTTGCGGCTACGACGATGTTTATCGCGCCCGCGACTAGGAAATTTACGTTATTTTTATCTATCGTTAAAAGAACGGTAGAAAGGATAAGAGCGGTAGTTAGGTTATCGGCGACGGGGCTGATAAAAAACGCCAAAATGCCCGTTAGCCAAAATAGCTTTTTATACGTGTAGCCCTTTGAAACGAGGTTGTATTTTAGCGCGTTAAACACGTCCCGCTCTATAAGCGCCTCGATATAGGTCATCGCGACCATGAGGAAAAATACGATCTGCGAAATCTCTAAGATCAGGTGATTTACCTCATTTTGCAACGAATGCACGTCTAGGCCGTTTGCCAGCATATAAAAGCCGATGAGCAAGAACATAAAAGTGCCGATAAATATAGCCGGCTTAGCCTTATCCATATGAAAATTTTCCTCCGTAGCGATGAAAAAATATCCCACGACGAAAATAATGAGGCATGCTATACCCACCCACGTAGTCGTTAAATTTAACGCCTCGCCCGCAGCGTCGCCGCTACCGAAAGCAAGCGCGAAAAACAGACCCAGAAGTCCGACGATCTTCATTTACTCTCCTTGATTTATAGTTTATTTATCTTTTCGGTTTTGCTGTTTGACGGCTCGGACGGCGCCTCGTAGAACGGATCGCCCTTGTGGCCGCAGCCTGCTATAAAAATTAACAAAAAAAATGCTAAAATCGCCTTATGAAAGACGCTAAGACTATTATTCGACATATTGTTGATAATCCTTTTTATAAAGAGTTAAAAAACCGTAGCGAATGCGGAGAATTTTTACAGCTTTTAAGCCTAAATCATCGCAGGCTCATCGCCTTTTGCTACGAGAAAAACGGCATTTTGTTTTTCGCCCTGTTTCATCCGCTAGGACTTCAGGAATTAAAAAGCGATAGTAGTATAAAAATGTTAAAAGGCTTATTAAAAATCTATTCTAGCGTAAATTTTGACGGCAGGCTCGCTCGCGTAACGGACGTTAAATTTTTTGTGACAAAGCATTTAAAATTTAAAAAAGCGACCGACCCATACGAAAAAAAGCGAATTTTTACTTATGCCGAGCCTGCTAAAGGCGAGTTTGTAAATTTAGCCAAAAGCGAGCGGATTTTCGAAGGATTTGAAAAAATTCGCCTTGCTATAAAGCAAAATTTAGCCAAAGAATCAAGCGGGGCGCAATGAATCAAATTTGGTCAAATTTAACCCCAAGCAGCAAAAGCTCAAATTCACTGGCGGGAGTCAAATTTTGCTAATCGACGAGATCCGCTCATTGCCCGCCCAACCAGGCGTTTATCAGTATTTCGACAAGGCCGGCAAGCTTCTTTACGTCGGCAAGGCTAAAATTTTAAAAAACCGCGTCAAAAGCTACTTTTCATTTACGCCGGCGCTCGCCCCCTCGCCCAAGGTTAGCCCGCGCATCCACAAGATGATCAGCGAGGCCGTACACCTCGAGTATATCGTCACTCCCAGCGAGGCCGACGCGCTGATACTAGAAAACTCCTTCATCAAGCAGCTAAGGCCCAAATACAACATCTTGCTGCGTGACGACAAGACTTATCCCTACATCTACGTAAATTTGGATGACGATTTCCCGCGCTTTGAGATCACGCGAAAGATCGTCCGAGGCAAAAACGTCAAGTATTTTGGCCCCTATTTTCGCGGCGCGCGCGAGCTTTTAGATGCGCTAAGGCTGAGCTTTAAACTCGTGCAAAGCAAAAGCGCGCTCAAAGCCACGGGAGCGTACTTGCCCTATCAGATCGGTTACTCAGAAGCCCCGCTCATCAGCAAAATTTCGCCCGCAGACTACGCCAAGGTCGTAGAGGGCGCGATCGCAGCGCTAAACAATCCTCTTTCTATGCTGCCAAAGCTCGTAAATTTGATGAGCAAATACGCCCAAAACGAAAACTACGAGCAAGCCGCCCTCGTGCGCGATAAAATCAACGCTATCAAAGACCTAGACGTCAAAATCGAGGTCGATCTGGCTAAGCTTGAGGACTTTGAGGTTTTTGCAGTGCGTGCTGAGCAAAATTTGCTTTGTGCGGTGCGTTTTAGCGTGCACGGCGGCAAGATCAGCGGCGTGTATCAAAATATCACGAACGCCAAGATGAGCTCGCAAGGCGATCTAAACGACGCGTATAAGCAAATCGTTTTAGAGAGCTTTCCAGCTGGCGCGCCCGTCGTGAGCGCGAAAATTTACGCACTCGAAGCATTTGAGGACGCAAGTCTAGTAGAGGAGATCTTGACCGCTCGCCACGGCCGTAAATTTAGCATCTGTGTCCCTAAAATCGGCGAGAAAAAGCGCATCTGCGAGATGGCGCTAACAAACGCGCAAGTCTTTATCCAAAAGTACCTAAAAACCCACGACGACGCGTTTTTGGACGAGCTAAAGGAGTATTTCGGCCTCGCATGCGCGCCGTACGCCATCGAGACTTTTGATAACTCGCATATGTTTGGCGCGGCCGCGGTCGGAGCGATGGTGCGCTTTGAGCACGGCAACTTCGCCAAAGAGCACTACCGCCACATGCACCTCTCCCACGCAAACGACTACGATCAGATGCGCCAGATGCTCACAGAGCGTGCTTTGCGGTTTGACAAGCTTAGCCCGCCCGATCTATGGCTCATCGACGGCGGCCAGGCGTTGCTAGACCTCGCCTCGGACATCATCGCTAGCAGCGGCGCAAATGTCGATATACTAGCCATCTCAAAAGAAAAAATAGACGCCAAAGCCCACCGAGCAAAAGGCGGCGCGAGGGATAAAATTTACGCTAGCAGCGGCGTATTTACGCTACCGACGGGCGATAGACGGCTTCAGTTTTTCCAGCGACTTCGCGACGAGGCGCACCGATTTGCCATTACCTTTCATCAAAAAACCAAGCGCAAGGAGGATCTGGGCGCTAGCAAGCTAGCAGACGCGGGCGTATCGGTGGGAAGTATCGCAAAGCTCGTTAAATTTTACGGTAGCTTTGAAGCGATAATGACCGCAACAAGCGAAGAGATCGAAAAGGTGACGAATAGGAGTGTGGCGGCTAAAATCGAGCAGCTAAAAGAGAGTGAAATTTGATGAAATTTGGAGCTTATTTTGCAAAATTTGAGCTAAATTTGAAAGCGCAAATTTAACTCTCCACTTTTGGGCAAATTTCGCCGCGGTTATTTGCAAGTCAATCCGTCAAATTTGACGCAAAAAGCGATCAAATTTGCGCACTAAACGTAAAATTTAAGCGAGCGATTACGTAGCGCAAATTTAAATTCCGCGCCGCCGCCAAGGTCTATTTCGGTAAATTTATCGTTTCGCAGCTTTTTCTATCGCTTCCGCCGCGTCGCAACCATCTTTCCAGCCGTATGCGCACGCTTTTTGCAGATAGTTTTTTGCGCTAGTTACGTCTTTTTCGCCAAGCATTGCGTTGTAGTAGAGTACGCCCAGATTAAAGCAAGACATCCCATCCTTTGCTTCGCAGGCCTTGCGCCAGATTTCGCCCGCTTTTTGCGCGTCTTTTTTGACGCCGAGTCCCTGCTCGTAAAGCGAGCCTAAATTTGCGCAACCTAGCAAATAACCGCTATCGCAGGCTTTTTTATAGAGCTTGGCGGCCTTTGGTTCGTCCTTTTTAACCCCTTCGCCTTTGCGATACGCTACGCCCAAATTTACGCAGGCTCGCACGTACTCCCCGTCGCACGCCTTTTTAAACAGCGCGAACGCCTTTTTGTAGTTTTTGTCCATGTCGCACTCCTCAAGCTTGATGCCGATGTAGGCAAGGCCTAAGTTGTCGCAGCTCTCAAAATCGCCCGCGTCGCAATCTTTTTGCAGTCCGCTCGTATCGCACTCCGTCGCATTTAAAGAAACCGCCGCAAAAATAGCTAAAAATATAAATTTATTCATCTTGTATTTTAATCACCGAATTTAACGCGCCGTTTTACAACAAACGCAAATTTGAGCCCGAATGGCTCGGCAATCTAACGAAAGATCAGGCCGCTAAAAGGCAAAATTTGACGTAAATTTACGCCTTTTTGCTCTTTTTCTTGCCTTTGCTATCGGCCTCTTCGCCCTTAAACCACCCTTTTATCTTGTCCAAGATTCCTTCGTCTTCTTCTTCGTCGTAGCTCGCCTTGCCCGCCTTGATACCAAAGCTCTCTTGTAGCTGATTTAGTAGAGAGATTTGCTCGTCCGTTAGCTCTTTTGGCGTTTTTACGGAGATTTGCGCTACGAGCCTGCCGTATCTTTTGCTATTTACGTTTTTTACGCCAAGGCCGTCAAATACGAACTGCTGCTTGTCTTTTGCGCCGACTGGCAATTTTAGCTCGGTCGTGCCTTTTAGCGTCGGGATTGTGATCGTCTCGCCCAAAATCGCCTGCGTGAAAAATACCGGAATCTCGATATAAACGTCGCTTTCGTGACGCACGAAATGCTCGTCTGCCTCAACCTCGATATGCACGTACAGATCGCCTCTGGCGCCGGTTGATGATACGTTGCCCTTTTCGCTCACGCGCATGCGCATGCTGTCGTCGATGCCCTCTGGGATATTTACTTTGACGCTTTGGCGTTCTTCTTTGTAGCCGCTACCGCCGCAATCAGAGCATCTATCCTTGACCGTTTCGCCCGTGCCGTTACAGTACGGACACTCCTGTACGAAGCTCATAAAGCCCCTTTGCTGCGATATCCGGCCCCTACCCTCGCAGTGCGGACATACGTGCGTTTTGCCGTCTTTCGAGCCGCTGCCTTTGCAGGTTTGGCACGGTTTTTTGATCGTAAAATCTATCTCTTTTTCGGCGCCAAACACAGCTTCGTTAAATTTGATCCTAAGAGCTATCTCTAAATCGAGCGGATATTTGTCGCTGCTCCTTTTGCGGCTGCTTGCGCCAGAGCTAAATCCGCCGCCAAAAAACGAGTTAAAGATATCGCCCAAATCAAAATCCGCGCTAAATCCGCTAGAGCCAAAGCCGCCCCTGCCCTCAAGCCCGGCTTTGCCGTATCTATCGTATATCGCGCGCTTTTCTTCATCGCCTAGCACTTGATAGGCTTCGTTTACCTTTTTAAAATTTTCTTCCGCTTCTTTGTCGCCTTGATTGCGGTCTGGGTGGTACTTTAGTGCTAGTTTTCTAAATGCTTTTTTTATGGTTTCAGAGTCGCTATTTTTGCTGATTTCTAAAAATTAGTATTTGTATATTTAAAAAAAAAATAATAAAATTTTTAAATTTAAATGTCGATTTT
>CAUQPE010000102.1:0-6574 GCA_963519915.1 uncultured Campylobacter sp.
CAGCAAAGGTGTCGGCGTTTATGCAGATTTAAAGCCGAATTTCGTAAGCTTAAAGACTAAAATTTAAGCCGTTTTAACGTTTTTGAGCCGAACTTAAAATTTAATAAGTTTAAAAAGGCTAAAATTGGAGCTAGCCTAACGCTTTTAATCAAATTTAGCAAGCTAAATTTGGACGGCTCAAAGCCGAATAATCAAAAAAGGAGACGAAAAACAAAACGGCTTTAGGCGCAAACGAATTTATAAATCAACGAAAGGAAAAGTAGATGTCTTGGAAAGACTTTTTAAACAACAAAGAGGACGAGCAGCCGCAAAAGGAGGGCAGAGGAATGGATCAAAAAAGCGTAGCTAAGCCGCCGGTGCTATTTAGCGAGACGCAGCAGGTATTAAAAGAAGTCGAAGCTAAACTAGGCGGTACGCTCATCACATACTACAACTCAAACGCGGGCAGCGTCTGCGGCAACGACGCGAGCGCGATGTATGAAATTTTAAAAGGTAAAAAGATAGAAAATGCGTTTTTGTTTATCAAAAGCGACGGCGGCAGCGGTATAGCAGCTCTTCGCATCATCAGCACCCTGCGAAACTACTGCAAAAACATAACCGCCCTTATCCCCGCTAACTGCGCGTCTGCAGCGACGATGATGGCTCTTGGCGCAAACGAGATCGTGATGGGCCCGCTAGCGTATCTAACCGCCGTCGATACCTCGCTAAAGCACGCGATGAGCCCGATAGATAACGGCAACGAGCGCGTTAGCGTGTCGATGGACGAGCTAAACCGCGTGATAAAACTGTGGAAAATGCACGAGAAAGACAACGACGAAAACCCGTATAAATCGCTATACAACTACATCCATCCGCTAGTTTTTGGCGCCGTAGACCGCGCCAGCTCGCTCTCGCTAAAGATCTGCTGCGAGCTTTTGCGCTATCACATGAACGACGAGGCAAAGATCCAAAACATCTCCGAGCGCCTAAATAGCGACTATCCTGCGCATGACTATCCGATACTTTTCCGCGAGGCCGAGGAGATCGGACTGCACGTGCAAAAGATGGACAACGAGCTAAACGAGATGCTGCAGGAGCTTACGCTTCTTTACTCCGAGATGGGACAGCGCGCCTTTACCGACTACGACGAGAACAGCTATCACGACAACAACATCGCAAACATCATCGAGGCAAACGGCAAGCAGATTTATTATCAGATCGACAAGGACTGGTTTTATCGCCCCGACGAGCGCCGCTGGAACGTGATGAACGACGAGAGCTCGTGGCGCAAGAACGAGCTAGTGGGCGGCAAACTCAAAAATACGATTTATCATTTATGGTGATATTTTGAGTTTCATTTTTTGGTTTTTGATATTTTACGGGATTTATTATCTGGTTTCAAATTTTAGTCAAAATCCCGTAAATTTAGGCGGCTCGCGAAAAAGAGCGATGTTTGAAGAGGCTAACTTTCTAGTTAGCCTGCTTGCTAAAGTCGCCAAAAGCGACGGCAGGGTAAATGAGCTAGAGGCTCGCCTCATCAGCGAGACGCTAGATGATATCACTCTAAGGCTCGGTAACGACGCAGCGATGAGGGCGGAGCTAAAGCAGATCTATAACCGCGAAAAAGAGACGGTGCATAATGCTTATTTTATCGCGCGGCAGTACAAAGATCGCTTCCGCCTTAGTCAAGACGCCGCGGCCGCGAAGCTATCTTTTTTACTAAATTTGGCCTATATAGACGGCGAATTTAGTAAAAGCGAGCGCAATATCATCGAGCAGATCGCCTCGGGATTCGGGCTTGACGAGGGCATTTTTGAGGCGATACTGGCAAGGTTTGAGGCATTTTACGATCAAAGGCAGACGCGGAGAAATCCTTACGAAATTCGCACGAAAAGCCCGTACGCAGTGCTAGGGCTAAAAGAGGACGCGCCGTTTGACGAGGTAAAAAAGCGCTACCGAGAACTCGTGAAAAAATATCATCCAGATATCCTTATGGGGCGCGGCGAGAGCGAGGAGATGATAGAGAAAAGTACCAGAAAACTGCAAGAGATAAATGAGGCGTATGAAACCATAAAACAAAAAAGCTAGCCTTTTGAGTGTCTTTAAATGAGTTTGAAAATTTGGGACTGCGGCAGACTATCTGTCTAGCCTTGCCCAAAATTTTCTGCACAACATTTAAATCCATCTCAAAATTCTACGCTTTTGGGTTCTTAAAATTTAATCAAATTTCGGTGCGGTATTTTGAGATGATTTTTCGAGTTTTTAAGCAAAATTGAGCGTGCGCTAGGCTTATAGCCTGCGGAGCGAAAATTTTGCAAAATCTCGAAAAAGCACTCAAAAGACAAACCGATAAAGAAAGGAATATAAATGAGAGCATTAATCAGCGTCAGCGACAAAGAAGGCATCGTAGAGTTTGCCAAAGGACTCGAGCGACTCGGTTTTGAGATATTAAGCACGGGCGGCACGCACAAACTGCTAAAAGAGCAGGGCGTAAAAGCGGTCGAAGTGAGCGAATACACGGGCTCGCCCGAGATGTTTGAGGGGCGCGTAAAAACCCTGCACCCAAAGATTCACGGCGGGATATTGCACAAGCGAAACGACGCAAACCACGTAAGCCAAGCCGCGCAGTACGGCATCGGCGGCATCGATCTAGTCTGCGTAAATTTATACCCGTTTAAACAAACCACTATCCGCACAGATGATTTTGACGAGATTATCGAAAACATCGACATCGGCGGCCCTGCGATGGTGCGATCGGCGGCTAAAAATTTCGCTAGCGTTTATATCGTCACGAGTCCGCTTGATTATGACGAGGTTTTACGCGTCATAGGAGGCGCGGATGAGAGCGAGAAAGCCGCTTTTAGGCGAAATTTGATGATAAAAGCCTACGAGCACACCGCGGCCTACGACTCTATGATCGCAAACTACATGAACGAGCGCTTTAACGACGGTTTTGGCGAGATGAAATTTATCGCCGGCAGCAAGGTTTTTGACGCGCGCTACGGCGAAAACCCGCACCAAAAGGGCGCGCTATACGAGTTTGATTATTTTTTCAGCAACAACTTCACTGCGCTAAAAGGCGAAGTTAGTTTTAACAACATCACCGATATTAACGCCGCATTGGCTCTTGCGAGCAGCTTTGATGCCGCGCCTGCGGTCGCCATCGTCAAGCATGCCAACGCTTGCGGCTTTGCCGTAAAATCAAATCTACTTGAGAGCTACGTCGAGGCGCTAAAATGCGATCCCGTCAGCGCATACGGCGGCGTCGTGGCGATAAACGGCACGCTAGACCGCGCCTTGGCCGAGAAAATCAACGAAATCTACGTCGAGGTTATCATCGCCGCAAACGTGGACGAGGACGCGCTTGCGGTATTTGAAGCCAAAAAACGCATCAAAATTTTCACCCAGGGCAATAAATTTTTACAGCGCGCAAACGACAAATACGACTTCAAACACGTTGACGGCGGCTTTGTCTATCAGCAAAGCGACGAGGTGAAAGCTAACGAGCTAGAAAATATGAAACTGCAAACCGCGCGCGCAGCCAGTGAGGCCGAGCTAAAAGACCTCGAAATCGCATGGAAGGTTGCGGCACTCACAAAAAGCAACTGCGTCGTTTACGTAAAAAACAGCGCCGTGGTCGCCATCGGCATGGGTATGACGAGCCGCGTGGATGCCGCGCGTGCGGCCGTAGCCAAGGCGCGCGATATGGGGCTTGATTTACGCGGTTGCGCGCTTGCTAGCGAGGCATTTTTCCCGTTCCGCGATAGTATCGATATCGCAAGCGAGGCGGGCGTAAAAGCCGTGATACAGCCTGGCGGCAGCATCCGCGACGACGAGGTCGTAGCTGCGGCAAACGAGCATGGCATGGCGATGTATTTTACGGGCGTGCGCCACTTTTTACACTAAAATTTGATCGTTTTTGCGGCGAGGCGGCGTAAATTTTACTTCGTCGTTTTGCCGCTTTAGATTTTTTGCCCGCATAGCGGACGGCGCTTTTGCTCAGCTCTACTTGTATTTGCCGATCTTACGCGAACGATATTTTCTCAAATTTGACGTGTTTGCTTTTAAATTTGGACTGCGATTTGCTTGCGCTTTGGAGATTAAATTTAATTGAAAGCGATATATGAAGCAAATTTTGATTTTCTTGGTATTTCTGGCTGGGCTTTATGCGGCTAATATCTACGTAAACGGCGAAAAGGTCGGCGGCAGCGATCAAAACTCGACCTATAACGGCGAGAGCAAAAACGAAATTCTAAAACAAGAGGGCAAAAAACAGCTCTGTAAAAAAGGATACAAGCAGTACTGCTAGGCGGTGCTTTATGTTTTAATCGGCGGTTAAATTTATGCCGCCAAATTTTATCCCATCTAAATTTCACATTATCAAGGTTCGGGTTTCGCCGCTCAAATTTGACTCTCGACCGCCGAATTTAAAATTTAACCCCTTAAGCAAGGTCAAGACGCCCGCGCGCAAAATAAGAGTATAATTATCCAAATTTAAAACAAGGATAAAAAATGAGCGATTTTTTCAAAGACGCCGAGCAATTTAACGCCGAGGGCGCGACGGTGCCGTTTTATAGATATAGCCAGGGTGGCGTGGATTTCGTCGGCTTTGACAGCCGTCCGTGCGTGCCGCCAGAGCCTATGGTAAACGCGCTGGTAGCGATCAAATTTGCAAACCAAAACACCAAAATCGTGATGGTAAATCACAAATTCCCCGCCGGACTGATCCCTAAAATTGCAGAGCAGTTTGACATCGAGCGCGAGGATCTGGAGGGCGGGGCAGTTAAGATGACCTTTAGCCTAAAACAAGGCGCAGACGTCAAAAACGTAGACACAAGCCTTTGCCACTGAGATAGGCTATGCTTTTAAACACCTTTGCGCCGCCTTTTAAGCTAGTGGGCGGTTATTTTATCGCGGGCATTTGTTTTTTGATAGCGAGCATTCCCGCCTTTTTCGCGGCTGATTTTGAGACGATAGCTGGGCTTGAGACGGCAGGATTTTTACACGTGTTTTTCGTCGGCTTTGTTATGAGCGTCATCATCGGCGCGCTTTATCAGCTCACCTCGGTGATTTTAGAAAAGCCGTTTTCGACGATCAAGGGCGCGATGCTAAATTTAGCCGTCTACTGCGTAGGGATCGCTGCGATGGGCTACGGGATGATCAGCGGCAAGACGGGCTTTTTGCACGGCGGCGGCATGGCGCTCTTCCTGGCACTACTGTTTTTCGGCACGACCTATATCGTTAGCTTTATGGATAATGAAAAAAAGAGCTTCGCGGCGTTTATGCTTTTTGTTTCGGCGATATTTTTACTCGCGGGCATCTCGCTTGGATTTTGCCTTTTGATGATACTTTCTGGCACTTTGCCGATGGATTTTATGTTCGCGCTTAAATTTCACGTCTATTTCGTACTCGGCTTTGTTTTTTTCATCATCGTAGGCGTGGCGACCGTGCTGCTACCGATGTTTGCCCTGGCGCACGATCTAAAATTTACACTTAGCAAATTTGCCTTCGGATTTTATATTTTGGCTGGCATTTTGCTGTTTTTTAGCGAAATTTACGCGTACTTTGCCTTTGGAGCGGCGATTATGTGCTTTGTTGCCGAGGCGCTACACATCCTAAAAAAGCGCGTTCGCAAAGCATATGACTACTGGAACGTCAATATCGCTCTTTCGCTCGCGGCCTTCGTGCTGTTTTGCGCATTTATCGCGGCGGATAGATATGATATGGCGGTGTTTATGCTGATTTACGGCTTTTTATTCGCTTTCATCGTGGCTCATCTTTACAAGATCGCGCCGTTTCTCATCTGGTACCACTATGTGGCGCCCTTTGTGGGTAAGACAAAGGTGCCGCTGCTAGATCAGATGATACTTAAAAAGCCAGCATATATCGGTATCGGCTTTAATGCTCTTGGTCTCGTGCTTTATGAGCTTGGCGTCTGGCTGGAGATAAAATCGCTCGCGCACTGCGGCGTGGCTTGCCTGCTCGTCAGTATCGTTTTAGTCGAGATAAATATGATAAATGTTTTTAAATTTACGAAATTTGGAGTAAAGGAAGAAAAATGAAAGAAAAAATATACGATGCGCTCTCAAACATCGTCGATCCCGAGGTTGGCTTTGATATCGTGTCATTAGGACTGATTTACGACGCGGTTTGCGACGAGAACGGCAAAGCAAAAGTCACGATGACGCTATCTACGCGCTCATGCCCGCTGCATGAGATGATACTAGGCTGGGTAGAGACGGCGGTGCTGAATGTCGACGGCGTAAAAGAGTGCGAGATAGACCTCGTGTGGGAGCCTGCGTGGAGTATCGAGATGGCGAGCGACGAGGTGAGGGCGGCGCTGGGGGCGTGATTTTGGCGTTATGTAAGGTCAAATTTAGCCGACAGCTCGGCAAAATTTGACCTCGGTTTTAATCTGTTTATAAGCTTGTTTGGGGCGCGATTGTCTTGTCTGGACAAGCTTGTCTCGGTGCCTCGATATGGCGTTGCCTTCGAGTCAGATCCTGATTTTACCCCAAATGGATAGTGGCATCATGTAGCGCAAATTTGACTGGCTGTGTAGAATCAGACTTATAGTGTATGGAAATATTATGCG
>CAUQPE010000103.1:0-6510 GCA_963519915.1 uncultured Campylobacter sp.
AATGGTCGTGAGCCTCTGTGGCTCGCGCTTCTGTGCTTTATCAAGTTAAATTTGCTGCTTGGCGGTTAAAATTCTAATTTTTAAATTTAGCGCTTAAATTTCCTCCGCAACGAAGTCGCCGCAAGCAAATATCCGCGCAGAAAATCAAAAATCACTTTTAAAATTTCCGTTTTTGTTTTGTAAATTTTAAGCTCGCAAACGACGCGAGTAAATTTGACCGATAAATCAAAAAGCGTATTCATCGTTGCTCAAATTTGGCTGCGCCTCAGGGCTAAATTTATCTATTTTCCGCGCCAAAATTTAGGGCAAAATTTAGCCGTAAATTTTTAAAATCAGCCTACAAATTTGCCGCCAAATTTTACGCGCAAATATCTTTTAAATTTGAGTAGATCGCCGCGCGGCAAGTTTTATACAGCTAAGCGCAAATTTAAAATAATAGCCCGCAAAATTAGCTTCAAATTTTCCAGAAAAAGCCCCAAATTTGCGAAAATTTACTATAATTACCGTATCAAATTTAAAGAGTAAAAATGGCAAATTTAGACGAAATAAGAAAAAATATCATCCTAAAACCGGGCGTGCACTATTTTGATTACACTGCTTCGGGGCTTGCTTATGAGCCCGTAGAGCGCGAGATAGGCGAAATTTTAAAAACCTACGCCAACACCCACTCCGACAGTAGCTTCAGCGCCATCATCACGCAGCGACGCTACGAGGGCGCGAGAGAGAGTCTAAAAAAGCTGCTGGGGCTTGACGAGCGGTTTTATCTCATCGCCTGTGGGCAGGGTGCGACGGCCGCGATCAAGAAATTTCAGGAGCTGCTTGGCATCTATCTGCCGCCTGCGACCAGAAGTGCGATCGGCGAGGCAAATTTACGCGCCGCGCAGCTTCCGCTCGTGCTTGTTTCGCCATACGAGCACCACTCAAACGAGCTTAGCTTTCGCGAGGGGCTTTGCGACTACCTGCGCGTGCCGCTTAGCGAGGGCGGCGAGATCGATCTGCTCGCACTTGAGCGCATCCTAAAGCTAAATGCGGGACGCCGCATAATCGGCTCGTTTAGCGCCGCCTCAAACGTCACGGGCGTCATTAGCGATTATAAAAAGATCAGCGAGCTAATCAGAGCCGCAGGCGGCATCATCGCCTTTGACTGCGCGGCGCTGAGCTCACACGCAAATTTAGACTGCGATTACTTCGACGCTATTTTCCTCTCGCCGCATAAATTGCTCGGCGGACCTGCTAGCTGCGGGCTTTTGGCGATCAAAAAGGAGCTGTTTAACAGCGACATACCGACCTTTGCCGCAGGCGGGACGGTCGCCTACGCTAGCCGCGAAGGGCACGTGTTTTTGAAAAATCCTGAGCAGCTAGAAGAAGGCGGTACGCCGCCTATCATCGGGCTCATGCGGGCAAATTTGGCATATGCGCTGCGAAACGAGGTTGGCTTTGAGCAAATAAAAAGCGCCGAGGACGAGCTAACGCGGCTTTTTGAGAGCGAGCTAGCAGGCATAGACGAGATCATAAACTACGCTCCAAAGGGCGCGCCACGGCTGCCGATAATTTCCTTTAACGTGCGCGGCGTCTCGGCGTATGATCTTGCCGCGAGCCTTAGCAACGACTTTAGTATCCAGACGCGCGCGGGCGTGATGTGCGCGGGGCCGTACGCTCACGATCTGCTCGGTATCAAGGAGGGGCGCATGCCAGAAAGTAAGCCTGGCTTCGTGCGCGTGAGCCTGCACTACACGCACACCGAGCAAGACGTGCTATATCTAGTTGGCGCGATAAAATCCTGCATCAAAAAACACCGCGAGCTTTGGGGCGAGGAAAAGGCGATGTATGAGATGTTCGGCGGGAAGATTTAAACTTAAGCGGATTAAATTTGGCTCGTAAAAAGGTCAAATTTGAGCAAATCAAAAATTCACGGTCAAATTTGAAATTTTACGCCGTAAAGATACGGGTTTGGGCGGTCAAATTTGATTAAATTTAAAAAAAAGAGTAAATTTAAGAAAGAAAAGGGCGCAAAGCGCGCCCGAATCACGCAAATTTAAGCCATAAATTCGACTCAAATTTGCGCGTAAATAAAATTAGTTCTTGCGAGTATTCGCGTCAGGCGTGAAAAGCGGCTTATCTAGCAGCTTAAAGTCGCCGATAAACTTCTGACCCTCTTCGCTTGTCGCCCACTCGATAAATTTATTCGCGTTTTCGATGTCGGCCTTAGCGCAGTGCTTCGGATTTACCGCGATTAGCGAGTAGAAGTTCTTTAGGTCGTTGTCGCCCTCGTTGATGATGACCATCTCAGGCGCGCCTTTTTTGGTGTCCTCGTACTTGATGTAGGTGCCGCGGTCGGTGAACGTCACGCCCTTTTGCTCGGCTGCAGCGTTGATGGTAGCTAGCATGCCTTGGCCGGTTTGCATATACCAGCCGTCTTTTTCAGGCACTTCGCCGATGATTTTTTTCCAGATACCTTTTTCTTTGTTGTCAGTGCCTGATTTATCGCCGCGAGAGAAAAATTTGATATTCTCTTTTTTGATCAGCTCAAAGCTCTCTTTTATGTCTTTGCCTTTAAATTTATCGGCGATAGATTTGTCCGCAATGACGACGAAGTCATTGTACATTACGGCTTTTCTCTCGACGCCAAAGCCCTTTTCTACAAATTCTTTTTCAACTTTTGGCGAATGCACGAAAAGTATGTCCGCATCGCAGTTTTCGCCTAGTTTTAGCGCAGCTCCTGTGCCTACGGCAGTCCATTTGATATCGACGCCGGTTTTTGCCTTATACGCAGGATAGATCGCGTCTAGTAGCCCCGTATTATCGGTGCTGGTAGTGGTAGCCATGATGAGTTCGCTATCGCCCGCAAACGCCAAAACGCTCGCAACTAGCGAGCCTAATATTACTTTTTTCATTTTTCTCCTTTTTTAAAAAGTATGCTATTATAGCACATTAAATTAATACTTAAGAAATATACAAAGGAAAGAATATTTGGATTTTTTACTAAACGGATTTTTGGAGGCCTTTACACTGCTTTTTAGTGGCGACGAGGAGACGTATTCGGCGATCAGGGCGACGCTTTACACTTCGAGCGTTTCGATATTTTTTGCGATTTTAGTCGGCTTTCCGCTTGGATTTACGCTGGGATTTTACGATTTTCGCGGACGGCGAGTATTACGATTGCTTAGCGATACGGCGCTTGCGATGCCCACCGTTGCGATCGGGCTTATTTTATATGCCTTTATCACGCGAAACGGCCCGTTTGGCGAGTTTGGACTGCTTTTTACGCTAAAGGCCGTGATGCTCGGCCAGTTCGTGCTGGCTCTGCCTATCATCGTCTCGCTAAGCGCCAGCGTCGTGGAAAATATGGACAAAAAGCACTATCTAACCATCCTAAATTTACGCCTGAGCCCACCAAGGCTCGTTGGCTGCGTGCTTTACGAGCTAAGATATGCTTTGATGGTGGTCGTAGCGACGGCGTACGGGCGTATCGTGGCCGAGGTCGGCGTGGCGATGATGATCGGCGGAAATATCAAATATTTTACCCGCACGATCACGACTGCAGTATCGCTGGAGACGAATAAAGGCGAGTTTGCGATGGGTATAGCGCTGGCTTTAGTGCTCATCTTTATCGCATTTGCCGTAAATTTGGCGATACACGCGCTAAAAAGGCTGGATAAATGAAATTTTATAAATTTAGAAAATTTACGCTCGCAAAAAGCGGGCTAGGCGCGTCAAATTTGAGTCTTTGTGCAAATTTAACGAGAAAGGCGCAAAGTGATAAACGTTAGAAATTTACGCCTAAATTACGGCACGAGCGAGATTTTAAACATCCCGCGCCTTGATATCGACGTCACCAAAATCACCGCGCTAACGGGCAGCAACGGCAGCGGCAAAAGCACGCTGATGCGAGTAATTTCATTTTTACAAAAACCTACTAGCGGCGAGGTGCGGCTGTGGGGAAGCAGCGCGCCTAGTCTAAATTTACTGCGCGACGTTAGCGTTTTGTTACCAGAGCCTGCGCTTTTAAAACGCTCTGTGAGGGAAAATTTTAAAGCCGTTTTAAAAAGCCGCGCAGTGCTAGCGGAATTTGACGAGCGAGCGAGCGAGGCGTTAAATTTGGTCGGGCTTGACGAGAGCTTTTTAAACAAGCGCCACTTTGAGCTTAGCTCGGGGCAGACGCAGCGCGTTAGCTTTGCGTTAAATTTGGCGCTTAGATCGCGGCTTTATCTACTCGACGAGCCGACAAACAGCGTGGACGTGGGCACTTCAAAGCTTTTTGGCAAGGCGGTGCTTTATATGCGGCAAAGATACGGCTGCGGCTTTGTGATCGCTAGCCACGACGACAAATGGCTAAGCGCGGTCGCCGAAGAAAACGTCTTTTTGCACAAGGGTCGCGTGTGCGAATTTGAATACAAAAATATATTTAACGCGCGTGATGGGGTTTTAAAATTTGACGAAAATGCGGTCGTAAATTTGCCGTCAAATTTACGTAACGCCGTAAAGATCGCCGTAAATCCCGGCAAAGTAACTCTAAGCAAAACCCCTGTCGATGGGTGCTTGAGTGGTATTTTGCACTCGGTTTCGCTCTATCTTGGCAAAGATCTTTTGGTGAAAATCAAAGTCGGCGACTTTTTGATAAAAACGCTGGCGGCAAATTCGCAAAATTTTATCGTCGGCGAAAATATTTATTTTAAATTTGACGATGGAGCATTTTTGGGGCTTGAATGAGCCTCAAATTTTGCAAATTTCGCTTCAAATTTTAAATTTAGGCTCATTTAACGCCCGTTAAAATAGCCGAGTTAAAAGTAAATATCAAAATGAAGCGTAAATGTAAGATATATGCGTAAATTTCATATTTCTTTTATCCCTTAAAATTCGCTACAAGTAATATGCAATTAAGGCACATTTAAGCGTATATTAATTTTTTTAATTTATTTTTTTTTAAGTATAAGAAATAAGCCAAAAAGTAGTATAGTTTCACAATCGAGAAAAATCTCAAAAAATAGACAAAAATGATAAAGGAAGGCGATGACTAGCAAGGGCGAATTTGCGGCGGGACGTGGGCTTTACTACTCGCTATTTTCGCGTTTTTTCGTTTTTAACCAAGACGCTGATAGATTTAGCGGCGTAAACGCGATGCTAGGCCTTGCCTCGGCGCACGCTCTAAACGAAGAATCGGCCGCCGCGATAATGCGCATGCAGGCAAAATTCGACGAGAAAAATCCGCAAAATTTAGCGGATGAATTCGATGAAATTTTCCACGCTCCGCCAAGTCCGCTTAGAAACTCGCTGTCGTACTACGACGAGGGCTACGAGGTCGGGCACGCCTGCGCGAAAGTGCGTAAAATTTTAGCCCGCACAGACCTTAGACGCGACGAGGCTAAATTTAAAGAAAACGAAGATAACGTGGGTTTCGTGTTTGCGCTGATGAGCGAATTTATCGCGCGCGAGGGCGAGCTGGAGCTATACGGCGAGCTCGAGGAGCAGCTTTTTAAAGAGATCATAAATCCAAACATCGATGAGTTTATAAATGATCTTTTTAACCACGAAAGCAGCGAAATTTACAAGGACGTAGCGGTGCTAATGCAAGGATTTATCGAGTTTGAGCGCGTGGTTTTAAGCGCGCCGCGTCCTATAAATCAAGGCGAAAACAAAAAGACTTTGGACGGAGTTTCAAAATCCGAAGCCATAAGAAGACAAAAAAACCGAGTGAGAAAGCTAAAAGCTATGGAGGAAGAAAATGCAAAAAAATAGGCGAGAATTTCTAAAAAAAGCGGGCATCGCCGGTGCGGTAGCGGCTACGGCCGGAGTAGCGACGGCAGCGGCGTCAAACCTAAAATACGGTAAAAGCAAAAAGACCGAAGTGCTCTACAAAAGAAGCAAAAACTGGGATCTGTACTACGAACAAGCGAAATAATAAAATTTAAGAAAGGATAAATATGTCTGAGGCAAATTTACGTCTTATGCCCCACTCAAACGCAGTCGGGCGAAGATCGTTTTTAAAAATGGCCGCACTAGCGGGCGTTGCGGGCGGCATGAGCGGACTGGCTGCTAGCGGCGTAACTAGAAGCGCGACCAAAGAAGAGATGGCAAATCCGTTTCCAAACTCTAAAATCGTAAAAACCGTTTGCTCGGTTTGCTCTGTTGGATGCGGAGTGCTAGCCGAGGTAGAAAACGGCGTTTGGGTACGCCAAGAGGTAGCTCAAGATCACCCGGTAAGCGCTGGCGGTCACTGCTGTAAGGGCAGCGACGTCATCGACATGGTGCGCTCTCACTGCCGCGTGAAATATCCGATGAAAAAAGTCGGCGGCAAATGGAAACGCATCAGCTATAAAGACGCGCTTGACGAGATCGGCGCCAAACTAAAAGCATATCGTGAGAAAAACCCTGAACAAGTGATGTTTCTAGGCTCTGCAAAAGACAGCAACGAGCAAAGCTACTACATCAGCAAATTTTCCGCGATGTTTGGGACGAACAACCTAGATCACCAAGCTAGAATTTGACATAGCGCAACAGTCGCCGGTGTGG
>CAUQPE010000104.1:0-6428 GCA_963519915.1 uncultured Campylobacter sp.
GCCGCTCCGTTACCGATTGTTTTGGCAAGACCTGCCACAGTCGGAGCGTGTCAAATTCTAGCGCAGTGATCGACGTTGTTCGTACCGATTACGGCGCGCATTATCTTTTGCGCGACGTAGTTGTCCTCTAACGTACAGCGAGCCGAGTAGTTGCCTACTAGCGCGTCGGGGCCGTATTTTTCCTTTACTTCTTTCATCTTTGCGACGACTAGATCAAGCGCCTCGTCCCAGCTAGCCTCCTCAAGGTCTCCGTCCTTGCTAAATACGCCGTCTTTTTTGCGAATTAGCGGTTTTGTTAGTCTATCAGGCGCCCCCACGTAGTCCCAGCCGTAAAAGCCCTTTAAGCACAGATTGCCCTGATTTACGGGGTTATCCTGCACTCCAAGCGCGCTTCTTATCACGTTGTTTTCGACGTGAAGCTCGACCTGACAGCCCGTGCCGCAGTACGGGCATATGACTTTACCGGTCTTTGCCATTTTTTCTCCTTTTCCGATGTGCAAAATCTGCACATTTATTAAATATGAAATATTCGCATATTTGTCCTTAAAAGATAATAAATTCTCTTAATATCATAAATCAGTTTCTAAATTTAAGATTTAATTTATATTTTATGTAGGTATATGTAGCTAAAATCACCATTACATCGTAATTTAAAGCGTATCATTTTAGTTACTTATAAAGGCGTATTGAGAGATTTTATTAAGATTAGAATTAGTTATTGTATTAATGTAACTTAAAATTCTACTTCAACGCTTAATCAAATTTGATCCCTCCGTGAGGCGTCAAACGAGCATAGTGCGGTTAAATTTGAAAGTTTAAATTTGAGTCGTTTCTGATAGTGCGAGCGTTTTGGGATTTTTAAATTTTATGGCGAGTCATTTTGGAGCGCGATAAATTTAGCATGGGTTTTGGCGAGCCAAATTTGACCGCCGACCACGCGAAATTAAATTTGATTTCTCGAGCAAGCCGTCAAATTCTGCCAAATTTGACTCGTTTGCTAGCCGTCCGCAAAACCGAGTCAAATTTGACGCGTTAAAGAGCTTGGCTAGCCAGCTTGCTCCAAGCCCTTTAGCCGAACGGATCAAAATCCGTGCGCTTTTTTTAACTCCGGATCGATCGGTTTTTTCGCGCCGTCTTTGGTCACGCTCACGTAGGTCGCGATCGCGGATGTCACGTGTATGCACTCGCGAAAGCCCGCCGCATTTAGCCGCAGCGCCGTGACTTCGATCTTAGTTTTTATCGAGGTGTTGCCCACTTCCGTTATCTTGGCGTAGCAGCTCACGACGTCGCCGACGAAAACGGGCTGTTTAAATATAATCTCTTGCATCGAGATCGTCACGACGCGCTCGGGAGCCACTTCGCGCGCGGCCTGAGCGCCCGCAAGGTCGATCTGGCTTAGTATCCAGCCGCCAAAAATGTTTCCCGCAGAGTTGGTATCTTTTGGCAAGGCGACTTGCTTCATGCGCGGCTCGCCCATACCCTCTAACATTTCTTCCATTTTTTATCCTTTCGTTTTAGATTCGTAAATTTAGCGACTATTTGCCGCGTTTGGCTTGCTTACCCTCAAGTAAATTTACCGCGATTTTATCAAATTTTACTTTTTAAATTTTACGCCCGAATTTAAGGCAAATTTGATGCAAAGAACCCAGGCTTATGGCAAATTCGGTAAATTTGCAGGGCGCGACATACAAATTTATCCCGCAAAATCCGCATCCTAAAAATGCTAAACTCAGCGCCAAAAAGGTGCGGGTCTAGGCCGCTAGAAAAAGGCGAATTTGACGTAAAATTTGGGTCAAATTTGTATACCGGGGCCGCCTAATCTAGCGCAAATTTGCCTCGGACTACTTTTCTCCAGCTTGCCATTTTTCCCATTCGCCGCTCTCGTCAAGCTCGTTTCCTATAGCCTTGTAGCGGGCGTAGTAATGCTCCACAAAGGCCCTTGCCTGCGCGTGTTTAGGCAGATAGCTTTTGCCATCTTTCTCGCAAAATTTCGCCAAAAACTCGCCCGCAGGAGCGCGCCTTGCGTAGTGAAGCGCCAAATTTTTGTAGTTTGCAAGGCAGATTTCTTTAAATTTAGCGTAATGCTCGCGGTCAAATTTGACGATCAAAGCGCAGCCCGCAAAGCTAAGCGCGCCAGAGTCAAACAGCAGGCTCAGGTGCATGAGCCCCTCGCAGTAGTACGCGCGCACCTCATCGACCTCGCGCCACGCGATGAGTCCGACCGCACGGGCGATCAGCTCGTGAAATACGCTCATCTCGTAGCTCGCATCGCCGCCGATAAAGAAATTTACCAGCCCGCCCGTGGTCGCCTTGTACTCCTCGATAAATTTAAACTCGCCGTCCGTGTTCATCGCCTTTTCCGTGTCGGTGCCGACGAAAAGTATGTGCCCAAACTCGTGGCCGATCGTGGAGATTTCGTAGGTTTTCTTCCAAATTTGCGGCTTTTTAAATAAAATTTCGCGCCCGTAGTCCAAAAACTCGCGCGAAAAAATCTCCCCGCTAAGCTTCATAAACGGCCGCGCCTTGGCGCTCTCGTAAACGTGCTCGACGAAGGCGAATATCTTTTTGCCGCACTCCTTGCTCACGGTCTCGTCGTTTGGCACGACCTGCGCAGAGAAAAGCCCGTTTAGCTCGGCGCCGTAGTAGATCATCGGCACGCTGATGTACGTCTGCGTGCGCGCGACGTTTTGCGTCACTTGGCGCGCGAGCAGGGCGTCCTCTATCCCGCACTCGCGGCAAATTTGCTCGTAGGCGCGGATGACGCTAGCTTTAAATTTCGCCTCGTTAAAGTCGCTGGCGCCTGAGAGCCTCACGTCCCACTCGAGCGCGACGGCGTGCGTGTAGGCATCCTCGTAGTACTCGAGCGGATGGCCGGGCTGTAGCGGGCCTTTTACCTCCATCCACGCGCGCTCGGCATCCTGCCACGCTGAGATCGCTTTGTCGTTTTCGCGCTCGCAAAACGCCGCCTTTAGCTTTTCAAAGTACGTTACGTAAGCTACTTGCTCGTCGTTTGCGGCTAGCGATTTTAGATTTTTGATTAGCTCCTCTAGAGCATCCGCCACGCGTTTTACTTCGTTTTCAAAGGCCGCTGCATACGGCGCAAAGGCGTATTTTTCGCCGTTTTTTAGGACCGCGCCGTAGCTTCGCTCACCCTTTTCGTCGCCGTCTTTTTGATAGAGGCCGTTTTCGTCGATAAATTTGATCGCATCGGCCATGCTTTCAAATTTAGCTTCGAATTCTTTATTCGTCGTTTGCAGGATTTGTCTGTCCCACACGCTTTGCCACGCGTTCATCGCTAGCCCCGCGCCGTGCATGCCGCTAAGTAGCGCTAGGTAAAAATCGTCTAAAATTTTCTCCTCTTTTACCCGCGCTAAAAGCTTTTCAAAGCGCGCCTCGTAAAATTCGCGCACGAGTTCAAAAGCTTCATCTTTTATGCGCCCTATCTCGGCCTCCTCGCGTCCTTGTTTTTTTAGCTCGTTTTCTAGCGGCTCAACCTTTAGATCGACAATACGGCGCAAAACCGCGACTTTTTCGCTCTTTTCACCATTAAACCCTGCGATTTTTAGCATCTTTAGCACGATATCGCTTGGGTTATCTAGCTGCCGATACATCGCGTTTAGTTCGTCTTTGCCTGCGGCTACTAGCTCGTTTAATCTTTTAAAATCGTTCACGTTTGTCCTTTTAAAAATTTGGCCTATTTTAGCTTAAATTTGATGCATATCGCGTTAAAAATGAGTAAGCGGGAATTAAATTTGACGGTGCGGACAGTGAAATTTGCGCCGTAAAGAGTGCGGTTTATAAAACCTAAATTTGCATTATCTAAAAACAAAGCGCGGACTCAAATTTGAGATTAAATTTAAGCCCGCGCGAGTAAAATCGGCTAAATTTAACGCTTTAGCGAACAGCGGTTTAAAAAGTGGCAGGCGGGGCAAAATCCCGTGACGCCCACGATAAAGGGCACGAGTCCGATCAGCCCCCACCAGCTGCTAAACGCGACTCCGGCGATCATTATCGCTAGTCCGATCAGCACTCTTATTATCCTAGTTTTTTTACTTAGCATTGAGTTTTCCTTTCTTTGTTTTTGCATTTTTTACACGTATTTATACTAAAAAATTTATAAAGAGGACAATAACCGTAAACAGCCGTCAGTAGCGGCACGAGACCGACCAGCCACAGCCAACACTCGCAGACGAACCCAAATGCGTATATCCAAACCGCAGCGATTACTAGGCGGATAGTTTTATCTAAAATCCCGACGTTTTGCATTTTCTCTCCTTTATGCTAGGCCTCTTATCATGCCTTGCATGACCATCGGCTTCATCATATATAGCTTCATCGCCCAGTTTAGGTAGCTCTCGCGAGTCGCGCCCATGCACGCTATCGTAGGCTCGGGCTTGCCTGTCCAGTTAAACTCCACCATCACCGCTTTGCCGAATTTCGTTAGTAGCGGGCAGGCGGTGTAGCCGCCGTATCTAGCACTCGGTTCGCGTCCTTTTATAATGTCGGCTAGATTTTGTGCCAACACGGGATACATCTTGCGTATACTAGCTCCGGTTTTGCCCGCAGCAAATCCGCAAACGTCGCCGATAGCAAATATATTTTTAAATTTCGAGTGTTGCAGCGTCTCACGCGTGAGGCTAATCCAGTTGCCTGCCGCATCGCCCTTTTCTACGCTTAGCCCCGCATCGGCGTAGATTTTAGAAGCCTTCATGCGAGGCACTAGGTGTAGGTAGTCGAATTTTACTTCGACTAGCTCTTTAGCGAGTTTATTTTCGCCGTTTTCGCGGTACGCCATAGCGTGCTCAAATACCGCTATATTGGCACTTTTATCCACCTCAACCAGCTGATGCGAGGTAAAATACTTCACATCTCGCTCCTCCAGCATCCCTTCTATCATTTTAGCATAAATCGGAGCGGAAAATATCGTCCGCGCACCCGAGTATATCGAGATATCAAGCTTGTCTCTGTTGCCTAAATTTCGCGCCATATCTTCGGTTAGTAGCGTTACTTTTTTATTTGCGCCTGAACACTTCATCGGTGTTTTGTTGTCGCTAAAGACTATCTTGCCGCCTTCTTTGCCGACTTTTTTCATTATGCCGGACATAGCAACGGCGCCTGGGATCGTGTAGATAGAGGTCACGTTGTCGCTGCCGATATCGTCGGCGCTAAGCCCTTTTACGCTCTCAAACTCATACTCCGCTCCGCTAGCTATCACGAGGTAGTCGTAGTTTAAATTTGACCCGTCCTCTAGCTTGACGGAATTTGCCGCCGGATCAATGGAAGCGGCATTTTGCTTTATCCATTTTACGCCGTCTGGGATCAAATTTGATTTTTCGTAGGTTATGTCTTCGGGCAGATAGTGACCGGCTGCGATGAGCGTAAAGCCGGGCTGATAGTAGAAGTACTCGTCCCTATCAAGGACCGTTAGTTCGGCGTTTGGCATATCTCGTCGTAGTTTCGCCGCTAGGCTGATGCCGCCTAGACCGCCGCCGATTATTAGGATATTTGCGCGGATGTCCGCATTTTCTCCCGCATTTAGCTTGCTAGCCCCTGCGACTCCCGCCGCCGCTAGCCCCGCCGCGCCTAAAATTTTCAAGACGCCTCTTCTGTCGATGCTTTGCATAAAAGCTCCTTTTAGAAGTTATTGTCAAATCATAGCGCATTTTAAAATTTAAATATGTAACAAAGTCACCTTAACGTCACGACTCCGCGTTTTAGCTCGACGAGCCCCTTTTTCTGCATCTACTTTAGCGCTCTTGATACCGCTTCTCGCGCGCTAGCGATGTCGTTTGCGATCTGTTCGTGCGTGATCTTTAGCCCGTTTTTCGCGCCGTTTTGCTCGAGGAAATTTATTATTCTCCGAGCTAGCGGCAAAAACAGCGTCTGATCCATCGCCGTTATCGCCGAGCTAAACCTCGTCGCCATGAGCTCTAGCGCGTGATTTGCCACCTGCGGATAGTTTTCGCGTAGCCTCTTAAATATCTCCCTCGGGATCAAAATCATCCGCACGTCGTCTTCGATTTGTAAATTTATCTCCGCTTGTAGCGCTCCTAGCGAACAAAAGCCGCACAGCATACAGCTATCGCCGTCTTGCAGATTAAAGACGGTGATCTCTTTAAAATTACTCGTGCTAACGAGTCCGCGAGCACGCCCGCTTATGATGATCGCGTAGCCAAGGCAGCCATCTTTTGGGTATATCCTCTCGCCCCTTTTAAAGCTTCTTAGCGTCGCGCTTTTTAACACCGCCTCTTCATCCTGTGCACTAAGCGTAAATTTAGAGGTAAACCGCTGCTTTATCGTATCTTTTATCTCATCCCTCGACATACGCGCTCCTTGGTTAAATTCGGTTTTGTTTAATTATATTTTCTTTTACGTAAAAGCGCGGTGATAAAATTTAGCTACAAAATATTTTAAGCATTGATTTATTT
>CAUQPE010000105.1:0-6190 GCA_963519915.1 uncultured Campylobacter sp.
CTGTTCTTCTTCTTTGTTGTTTAAAAAGTCCTTCCAAGACATCTACTTTCCTTTCAAATTTTGGTTAAATTTTCACGGTCTTTAATATCGCTTGTAAAATTTGGCGCTAAAATGCTTGAGCAAATGCCGCCGAGACGAGTCAAATTTAGCAAGCGCGTCAAATTTGTGCCGCCCAAATTTGACAAGCTCAGCGGCGTCAAATTTTAGTCCTCTTGGCGGATGATCGCGGCAAATTTGTTAAAATAAACCTCGCTCACGTCGCTTAGCTTTTCTTCGATATCGTTTAACTTAAATTTATCTCCGCCCACGCTACCGATTTTTTCAAATTTGACGCTGTGTTTAGCGGATAGAGATTCAAATTTAGCCTCGTCTTTTACGCCGACGATCGCACGCGAAAAGCTCTCGTCAAAGATGAAATTCGGCTTTTTAACGTCAAATTTGCACTCCGCGCCAAGCCCGCTTAGGCATGCCATTTTTGCTAGCGTTATGGCTACGCCGCCCACGCCTACGCTGTTTGCAAACTCGAGCGCGCCCGATTTATTTGCCTCGATGACCAGATCCCACAGCGCGCGCTCTTTTTTATAGTCCACCGCGGATAGCTCGCCGCCCACTGCGTCAAATAGCGCCTTAGCGTAAAGCGACGCGGCAAATTCGCCCTTCGTCTCGCCAAGCACGTATATCGCCGTGCCAGCGCTAGTAAAGACGCTCGGAAGGCTTGCGTTTGCGTCCTCGTTCACGCCCACCGTCACGATCGCGGGCGTCGGATAGACGCTCACGCCCTCGGTGTCGTTATATAGGCTCACGTTGCCGCTGACGACGGGCGTATTTAGTTCGCGGCAAGCCTCTTTGATACCCTCGCAACCCTGCGCGAACTGCCACATAACCTCTGGGTTTTGCGGATTGCCGTAGTTTAGGCAGTCGGTGATGGCTAGAGGCGTCGCTCCGCTCATCGCGACCTTTCGTCCAGCCGCCGCGACCGCTCTAGCCGCGCCGATTTTAGGATCGACGAAATTCGCCCTCGGGTCGCACTGTGCCGCCATCGCGATCGCCCTGCCCGTTTCTTTCACGCGGATAACCGCAGCGCCGAGGAGTCCCGGCTGCTTGATGGTGTTTGTTTGGATATTTGCGTCGTATTGATCGTAGATCAGCGACTTGTTTAGCACCTCTGGCTCGCCAAGCAACTTCCAAAACGCGGTTTTATTATCCGCACTCTCCGGGATTTGCAAATTTTTGATCTCGTCTAGGTATTTTGGGCGCGCAGTCGGTCGGTCAAGCACCGGAGAGGCTTCGCTAAGCGGCGCTATCGGTATCTCGCCCGCTAGCTCGCCGTGCCAATAAAGCTCCATCACGCCGCTGTCTGTGACCTCGCCGATGATCTCGGCGTCGAGGTCCCATTTTTTAAATATCTCGAGTATCTTTTGCTCGCAGCCTTTTTTGGCGCAGATGAGCATACGCTCCTGAGATTCGCTCAGCATTAGCTCATAAGGCGTCATGCCGGTTTCGCGCATAGGTACGCGGTCTAGATACATCTTCATACCGCTACCGCTGCGTCCGGCCATCTCAAAGCTGCTCGAAGTAAGCCCCGCCGCGCCCATATCCTGGATACCCACGACGTAGTCGGTTTTAAATAGCTCCAAGCACGCCTCCATCAGCAGCTTTTCTGCAAACGGATCGCCCACCTGCACGGTCGGGCGCAGAGATTTGTTCGCGTCGTTAAAGCTATCGCTCGCCATCACGGCACCCCCGAGCCCGTCGCGACCGGTCTTTGAGCCCACGTAGATCACGGGGTTGCCGATGCCTTCGGCTCTGCCGTAAAATATCTCGTCGCTCTTACAAAGCCCAAGCGCAAATGCGTTTACTAGGATGTTGCCGTTAAAGCTAGAATCAAACGTCGTCTCGCCGCCGATAGTAGGGATGCCCATGCAGTTGCCGTAGTGAGCGATGCCCGCGACCGCGCCTTTTAGCAGGTAGCGCTGTTTTTTCGCGTTTTCGCTCTCGCCGCGCACCTCGCCGAATCGCAGCGAGTTCATATTCGCCACGACCCGCGCGCCCATCGTAAATACGTCGCGCAGTATCCCGCCCACGCCCGTCGCCGCGCCTTGAAAAGGCTCGATGAAGCTCGGGTGGTTGTGGCTCTCCATCTTAAACACCGCCGCGACGCCGCCTCCGACGTCGATGACGCCCGCGTTCTCGCCAGGACCCTGGATCACCCACGGCGCCTTGGTCGGGAAGCCGTTTAGGTATTTTTTACTCGACTTGTAGCTGCAGTGCTCGCTCCACATCGCGGAAAATATCCCAAGCTCGAGCAAATTGGGCTCTCTGCCTAGGATCTTTAGGATCTCTTCGTACTCTTGGTCGCTGATTTTATGCGCTTTTACGGTAGCTTTGTCCATTTTTAGCCTTTAAAAAATTTTGATTGATTTTACTTAAATTCGCATAAAAACTTGATAAACCAAAAAGCAATCAAAAAACGAGAAATTTGACTTAGTAGTCAAATTTACCCATCACTCAAAACTATAACTTTTCTCGATTTCGTCGATATCTATATCTTTTTGTAAAAAATATTCGCCAACCTCGTCGTAAATTTTCTCACAGTAAAAATATATCAAAAAATGCCTTCTAGCTCTAAAACCTAGATATTTCGTTCCAAGCTTAATGGAAGGAAACGCCGTAAATCCCCAAAAACTCCCGTTTAAAATCAAATAAAGTAAAAATTTGATCGCCAAATTCGATAAATAATAAGCAAACCCAAGCAGTAAAATCGAGCCGTTAGAAATAAACGTCATGCCTGCTAAACAAACAAAAATAAACGCCTTGTCGCCCAAATCCAACCCCTTATTATCTCCTACAAAAAACGGCCTGATCATACCGTGATTTTTAGTTATGCAGTAGCGCCTCTTAACCTTGCCTTTTTGGATAAATTCTATGCACCTGCTCGTAAATTTAATCTCGCGTCGATAGAAAAACATAGAAAACGCATACGTCAAAAGCGTAAAAGCAAATGCTATCAAAATAGGAGAAAAACAAGTAAAAAAGCTATCGCCCCTATCGTCAAAATAGTTTATCGCAAATAAAAAAGCGACATGGCGCAAAAAAACGATACTCCACAAAGCGTAAAATCGATAAAGTTACTATAATCGGTGATCACGAGCGGATCTTTGTCGTAGTCTCTTGCAAATTTTCTCTCGCTAAAATTTGCTGAATTTGAGTAGTGAAAGTCGCTGCTTAAATTTGAGGTTTGTTTGTCTGCTGTATTCAAATTTTATCCTCCAGGCCTACGTTTTAAAAACGTCAAATCCAATTTTAGTCAAATTTGGATAAAAATTTTAAATTCTCACTTAAAAAATAAACTCAAATTTGCTTCAATCTTATCTCATAATCATCAAAAGCAAGTCCAATTATCATTTTTTAGGCGGCAAAGAGTTTTATTTGGCCTACCTTACGGTCGCCGTTGTTGCTTGCGGTTTTAAAAAGCCGCCCATGATTCATAACTAAAAGCAGACGCAAAATCGCTTCCGCATCGTCTTTTCGTCCCTCCGTCCACTATGGTGCCTTTAAAGCGACGAAATAAAGTGTCGCAAGATTTTTACATTTTTGGGGTACGGGTCTTGGCAAGTAGTTCAAATTTTAGGTAAAAACTGCATTTTGCATTAAATTTTATCCAGCAACTCAAAGCTCGCGCAGTTTTTCAAACTCCTTACAGCCCTCTTTTCCGCCCGCATCGCACGCTTTTTTGAGATATTTTTTATCTTTTGCACACACTCGTCCGTCGTCCCGTCCCGAGCCCTATCAAAAATTTAGCAACCAAGCAGTCCGTTCCGCCGCGCTCGTCGCAGTTCTTTTGAAAAAGCGCCGACGTCGCCACGCCGCCGACAAGCAAGACCTGATAGTAATTAGCGGCGTTTAGGCATTCGCGGCTCTGGCCGGACTCGCACGCTAGCTTCGTGCAGGCCAGCTTTGAGTCGCTCTCATCCTTCGAGTCGCAGACTTTTTGCAACGCTGCCAGCCCCTTTTTGTCTGTCGTAAACAGGGCTACTTTCGTCCAAACACTTGTCCGCTAGTTGTATGCATGAAGCCATGCCAAAGGGCAAAATCGATCCGCAAAACGCCTCTAGCATTTTTACTTCTTTTTGGTTGCGAGAGGTATTTGCGGTCAAATTTATATCCTTTGACGCGTCACCGGCAAAAGCTGAATTTACGACAACCGCAAAAATCAAAATTTTAAACGGATTCATGTTTTTCTTTTTATATCGTCAGTTCTACGCAAGAGCGTCCGACGCTATGTAAATTCGGCGGGCGATTACCCGCCGCAAATGCCTACTTGCTCGGCATACTATCGTAGCAAAGTATGTTTAGCAGGATGCGTCCTTGCTTTTTGAGGTCTTGCTCGATGACGTCTTGTCTAAATTTAGCAGAGGTCGCCTGCTCTTTAGTCTGGGCTAGCTTGCTGCTAGGCAGGTGAAATTTAAAGTCTAAATTTTTTATCTCAAAGCCTTTGTTTCCGACTATCTTCGCGTCGATCACGGTGGCAAAAAACTCGTCAGACGCGCCCACATAGTAGTTCGTCACGCTTCTAGCATTTATAGGTTCGCCGCTAAAAAACGCCTTATAAACGGGAGATTTTTGCGCACTATAAACCACACTCTCAAGGATCCCGCCGCCAAATTCGTAAAACTTAAATTTCTTTGAGTTTTGTAGCTTTTTTATCTCGTCCTTATCGCTCAAATCCACATTTCTACCGCTATCTAGATCAATCACTATCAGAGTTTTTACGCCGTCGCCGCTTGAGTAAACCCAGCCTAGATTTTGGCTCGCCGAGTCGCTCTCGCCTGGCGATTTCACCTCGGCCCTACCCATGTAGTCGCCGAATTTTTCCTCT
Organism: uncultured Campylobacter sp.; assembly: GCA_963519915.1. GTDB lineage: Bacteria > Campylobacterota > Campylobacteria > Campylobacterales > Campylobacteraceae > Campylobacter_A. Next base: position 4,880 of record CAUQPE010000105.1, read on the forward strand.
TTTTTGCCACCGCTCATCTCGTAGACCGTAGTCTCGGTTATAAATCCGATCTGCCGTATGCTAGCGTCGTTTTCCATATACGTACGCCACGCTCTCTCGCCGCCCATCTCGCCTGTGATGGCCGCGCAACCGCTAAACGCTAATGTCATAGAGGCCGCTGCCGCCGTCTTAAAAATCATCCTGTTTTTCATTTTTGCTCTCTTTTTTTCGCGCCAAAAGCGCAAATTTGGTTAAGCCTCAGCTCATACCCGCGCAACTCGTTTTGGATTTTTTCCTCAAATTTAGGCGTTTTTTCGGCAGCCTCTCGCAAGCCGTCTGGATTTGTAAAATTTTTTATCTGAGATTTTAAAAGTAGCGCGCCGCTTTTTGATGAAATTTTTGCCTGCGTTATAACGGCCGTGAAATGCGGCTTTTCTAAATTTTGCGTATCATAGTAGCTAGATACGGATTTCACGCTCACGTTACCGCCTTTTTGAAACGCCTCGCAAACCGAAATCGGCGCCTCAAAAACCGCTACTTTCGTGAAATTTGAGCTAAATTCGTAAAATTTGATCCGTCGAGCCTCCCGAAGCTCGGTTACGCTTGCTTCATCTTTTAGATCAAACTCCACATCAGTATCGGCGTCTTTTAGCATAAACGCTCTATCGCCGCTTTTATAGACGGCTCCGAGCCTAAAAGGCAGCCTGGCGCCGTCTGTTTTAGTGAGCGCAAAGCCTGTAGCCTCGCCGTCCTCAGGCTGAGTGCAAAAATCACGCGAGAAAAACGCCGTCAAAAAGGCAACCTCTCTAACGGCGCCGTCCGTATCCAGATATCTCGTCCAGTTATCCTCTGGAACGTCGATATTTGAGACATCTCGCTCCGCTATATTTGCGCTACTAGTGACACCGGCGCAACCGCAAAACGCCAATGCCGCAATAGCCACTAGAAATAAGTTTTTCATCTCGCACTCGCGTTTAAATTTGATAAAAGCGATCAGTTTTTAGGCGCGGCGCAAACGATGTTTGATAGGATTCGCTCCTGTTTTTTAGCGTCGGCATCTATGACTTTGCTCCTAAATTCCGCCGATCGAGCCCGCGTCTGCGTGCTAGATAGCTTGCCGTCACTAACGAAAAATTTAAAGTCTAGATTTTTGATCTCGGCACTTTTGCCCTTTTTCACTCCGATATCCATCAAAGTCGCAAAAAATTCGCTATTATTGGCGCTTTCTTTATCATAATAATTAGTTACCGCATGAGCTTTTACCGTCTTGCCCGCCGCAAAACTCTCGCACAAGGCGCCCGAGTCCGCGCTAAAAACCACGCTCTCTAATAT
>CAUQPE010000106.1:0-5887 GCA_963519915.1 uncultured Campylobacter sp.
GTTTACCACGCACTCGTATCCTAGCATAGGATTTTGGGTGATGATGGCCATGAGCGCACTTTGTATCCTAGCCGTATTTTCAAAGAAAAAAGAGCTCAAAGACGCGAAATGAAATTTAAGCTTTTGCTCTTTTGCGCGCTAAATTTGACGGTCTTCGCCAGTCCGCTGCAAGACGCTATAAACGCTGCGGAACCCGGCGACATCTTGCGCCTAAACGACGGACTTTACGAGGGAAATATCATAATCGATAAACCGCTCTCGATAATAGGCAAAGGCGATGGCGCCGTGATACGAGGCGACCGCAAATCAAGCGTGATAAAAGTAACGGCAAAAAACGTTAAGCTCATAAATTTAAACATCGAAGGCAGCGGCACGAGCCAGATGGAGCTAGACGCGGGCGTCAGCTGCCTAAAAGGCAATAATCTTTTGGTCGAAAAAAGCCGCTTTAAAGACGTGCTGTTCGGTATCGAGCTATCAGAATGCAACCAAGCCGTCATCAGAGATAACAACATCACATCAAAAGAGGGCTTTGACGTGCCTAGACGCGGCGACGCCGTGCGCGCGTGGTATTCGCACGAAAATTTGATCGAGCGAAACTACGTCTATAACAGCCGCGACATCGTGGCGTGGTTTTCTAGCAACAACATAATCCGCAAAAATTTCGGCAAAAATAACCGCTACGCCGTGCATACGATGTATTCGGCGGATAACCTCATCGAGGATAATGAATTTAGCGGCGGTGCGGTGGGGATGTATTTTATGTTTTCTACAAATTCTCTCGTGCGCCGAAACGTAATAATCAACTCAAACGGAGCGTTTGGCGTAGGTATCGCGCTAAAAGACGCCTCAGGCTTTAACATCAGAGAAAATACCTTTTTGTATAACTCGCGCGGCATCTACTCCGACCGCTCGCCGCTAAATCCGGGCACCGTAAATACCCTCGAAAACAATCAAATTTTATACAACGTCATCGGGCTGCAAATGCACGCGACGCAGGAAAAAAGCGTGTTTAGGGGCAATGATTTTATCGGCAACATGGAAACGGCTATCAACGACACTCCGGGCTCAAAGATCGAGCTAAACGAGTGGAGCGGTAATTATTTCGACGAATACGAAGGACTAGACGTTGATAGAGACGGTATCGGCGATACGCCATACTTGCACTTCGTTTACGCCGACAAGCTTTGGCAGTACTATCCGACTCTGCGCTTTTTCTACGGTTCGACCGTGATTAGCGGGCTAAATTTCCTAGCTAAGCTTGCGCCGTTTTCCGAGCCGTTTAAGCTTTTAGAGGACGGCTCTCCTAAAATGCGCCCCAATAACGCTCAAAAGGCAACGCTATGAATAGACGAAATTTTATCGCCCTAACGGCAGGCGCGGCGGCCGCAGGCTACGGCATCGGATATTTTTTACCCAAAACGCGCGCGGACGAGCTTTTTTTACGGCCTCCCGGAGCGGTTAAAAATTTCGAATCGCTCTGCATAAAATGCGGCCAGTGCGTACAGGTCTGTCCGTATCACAGCATCGAGCTACTAGATATAACGCAGGGTTACTCAAACGGCACGTCCTACATAAATCCGCACGAGCGAGGTTGCTATCTGTGCGACCTTTTCCCTTGCGTTTTGGCCTGTCCCAGCGGCGCGCTAGATCACGCTACGACGCAGATCAGTGACGTAAAGATGGGCGTGGGCGTACTGCGAGGACGCGAAGCCTGTCTAGCGTACAAAAACGAAAACGTAAATTTAAGCGGCGTTATGAAAATGATTGAGCGTAAAATTTACAACGACCGCGAGCAAGCCGTAAAAGACGCCGTCCAAAATAGCGTGGATAAGCCCTGCGATCTGTGCGTTAGCCTCTGCCCCGTCGGAGACGCCGCTATAGCGATGGCTAAAAGCGACGGGCGAAATTTGCCCGAATTTAAACAAGGCTGCGTCGGATGCGGAGTGTGCGCCGAGGTTTGCCCTACGCAGATCATCGATATAGCGCCAAACCGCGGCTATGATGAAATTTACAAAGGATAAAAATGAGAAATAAAATTTTAGGCTGTCTCATGGCTCTCGCCGCCGCTACGCTGATAACTGGCTGCGAGAGCAAGGATGATAAAAAACCGACGACGCAAGCGGCAAAAACGCAGGCAACGCCTGCCGCTGCAGGCATGATAGAGACGCAAAAAGCAGACGCTAACGCAACCGCGCAAAAAGACTACGATCAGTTTATGGCCTACGATATAAACGGCAAAAAGAGAGTCAAATTCGGCCTGGACGACGAAGAAAGCGAGACTAGCCGCTCGGTTGGCGCGCTAGCTATGGTGCGAAGCCCGCTGCAAAGCATAAATTTAAAACTCATCAAAGGGCAGCTTAGCAAGGACTTTATCGTAAAATGCTCCGCCTGCCACGACGACTACGCTAACGGCATCATCGGCCCGTCGCTGCTAAACAAAACCTCGGATCAAATTTACGACATGATCGCCGCGTATAAGAGCAAGCAAAAGGCAAATCCTTTGATGAAAGACCTGGTACGCGGGATGGACGAGGCGCAGATCAGGGCGCTAGCTAATGAAATTAGCGAATTTAACGAGCAATTTAGAAAAAAATAGGAGGCTAAAATGGGAAAGAAAATAGCGATAATCTTTGGAGTTTTGGTACTTGCGCTCATGGTTTTTATGCTGACTAGTCAGCCCTCAGCACCCGTAAAGGACGCTAGCAGGCCCGAGCTAAAACCGGCACAACAAACGCAGCCAAAAGCCGTAAACGAAGAGCTAAATTTGCAAGATAGCGAAGAGATAAAAAAGATCAAACAGCTACAAAACAGCGTCGCAAACCAGCCTAGCGAGGGTGTTAGCAAACGATACCTAACCTCCTGCGCGCCTTGCCACGGAGCAAACGGCAAGGGCGTGATGGCGCCTAGCATCGCAGGCAAAAGCAAGGACGAAATCCTAGCTTCGCTAAAAAACTACAAAGAGGGTAAAGTGCCAAATAGCCTGATGAAAGGGCTTCTTACAAACGTATCGGACAAGGATCTAGGCGCGTTAGCTGATGAAATTTCAAAATTTAAAGAGTAGAAAATGGACAAGTACGCCACGCGCTGCACGGTCGCTAAAGTCCCGTTTCTAAGCACGCTCACGGTAAAAAACGCCGAGGGCAAAAAGCGCCTTAGCATCCGCGCTTGGCGGCTTATCGTTATCGCGCTCGTGCATATTTTGTTCGTGCTTTCTTACCGCGCGGATATTCAAATTTTAGAAGGCGACATCAGCGGATCAAGGATTCTAGGCTTTCATTTGACCGACGCTTTTATGAGCTTTCAGGTATTTGCCGCGACGCACGAGTTTCCGATAAATTTGATCATCGGCACGGCTACGATTTTGCTTTTTTACGCGCTCGTGGGCGGTCGAGCCTTTTGCGGCTGGATTTGCCCTTATACTTTTTTGGGCGAGATCGGCGAGAAAATACACGAAAATTTAGCCGCCAAAAAGATAATCAAACGCCGCGAGTTCGATCCCAAATGGCGCTACGTCTTTACCGCGCTTTTTATCGCGATGAGTTTTGCTAGCTCGCAGCTCGTGTTTGAGATATTTAGCGTGACGGGCATCGTGTCTAGGTTTGTTATTTACGGCTATTTTCACGCGATTTGGTTTGCGGTTTTTATACTTTTAGTCGAGATTTTCTACTCCCGCAGAGGCTGGTGCCGCTACGTCTGCCCCATCGGCGCGACGTATTCGCTACTAACCCGCACCAACGCCGTAAAAGTCAGCTGGAACAAAGATCGCTGCGACCACTGTTTGGTCTGCATCGATACCTGTCTCGTGCCTCACGTGCTTGAAATCACGAAGAAAAACGCCAAATTTGACGGCGACGAAAATAAAAAAGAATTTCGTCTCGTGGGCGGCGACTGCACGCTTTGCGGGCGCTGTATCGACGTGTGTCACCACGACGCGCTGAAATTCGACAACGGCTTTAAAAAGCTAATATAAAAGGATAAATTTGATAATCTTAAAAGACATCACCAAGGCTTTTGGCTCGCAAAAGATACTGCAAAACGTAAATTTGAGCATAGAAAAGGGGCAAAAAACGGTCGTGCTGGGACAAAACGGCGCCGGCAAAAGCTCGCTTATGCGCATAATCCTGGGCGAATTTAAGCCAAACAGCGGCGAGGTGCGAGTAAACGGCTTTGACCCATTTACCGCGCGCAAAGAAGCCCTTAGCGTGATATCTTTCGTCCCGCAAACGCCGCCGCCGCTTAAATTTAACCTAAAAGAGCTTTGCGAGTTCGTCTGCAAAAGCTCGGGCGTTGCGCAGGAAAACATAGAGAAATTTTGCGAAAAAATGGAGCTTGATCTAAAAGGAAACTTTCACAAGCCATTTTACAAACTCTCAGGCGGTATGAAGCAAAAAATGCTAATCGCAATCGCCTTTGCTAAAAACACAGAAGCCATGATGTTTGACGAGCCGACGGCAAATTTAGACCCCAAAGCCAGGCGAAATTTTATGGATCTACTGTGTGAGTTTGCGCGAGAAAAGACGCTGGTTTTTATCTCGCACAGACTTGATGAGGTGCAGGGCATATCAAACCGCTATGTCGAGATGGACCTGGGGCAGATCATAAAAGACGAGCCCATAGCGCAAGGAGGCGACCGTGAATAACCTCCTACTCATCGCCAAACTAGACGTCGCCGAGTCGCTACGCTCGCGCTGGTTCCTCATCTATATGCTAGTTTTTATGGGGCTTATCGTTACTTTTATCTTTAGCGGCGTGACGGACTCGCGGGTGCTGGGCTTTAGCGGACTTACGCGGCTTTTGCTGCTTTTTATCCAAATTTGCATCGTTATCGTGCCTATTTTTATCCTCATCTCGACCGTGCGCAGCATCAGCGCCGACCGCGATACGAACCTGCTTGAGTATATGCTTAGCTTTCCCGTTAGCCTGGGCGAATACTATTTCGGTAAGGCTTTGGGGCGTATTTTCGTTATTTTCGTGCCGCTTTTGCTCTCTTTCGTTTTAGCAGTAGTCGCGGGTCTAGTTAAAAAAATCGAAATCCCGTGGGATATCCTAAGCCTCTACACCGCCCTACTTTTCGCGCTTAGCTTCGTGTTTTTGTCGTTTGGATTTCTCATCTCCTCGGCTATCAAAAATCAAGAAATGGGTCAAGGCGTCGCGTTTTTACTCTGGCTTATCTTGTTAGCGTTTTTGGATCTAGCTCTCATGGGCTTTTTGATGAAGAGCAACGTGCGCGAGGATATCATCTTTTTTATCGCGCTCATTAACCCGATCGAGGTCTTTAGGATCGCGGCGATTAGCCTGTTTGATCCGAATTTAGCCGTTATCGGAGTGGCGTCGAATTTCGTATTAAACAACTTTAGCGTATTTGGATTTGTTATTTACTCGATTTTTTATCCGCTGATTTTGGGCGCGATTATGCTTGTGGGCGGATATTTTATCTTTAGCAGCAGGGATTTGGTGTAAATTTAGCTAGTCTGCGGTAGCCGAATTTGGCGTTTAGGCAGGCTAGCTAGTCGTTTTATCAAGCAAATTTGACCGCCAGTACGGCTAAACCGCGATGAAACGACGCTATCCATAACCGCTAAAACCAAAAATTTATCATCGTTATGAGGCGTATTAGATTTAAGTTCAAAATTCGCCTTTTATTTTATCGCGGTGATATATTTATCGGACGCCACTTTACCGATCGGCGGCTGGGTATCTTGACCCCATATATAGTAGCTTAGCAACTGTTTTGAATAGTCGCCGTTTAAATTTAGATTAAATACAGCCATTGTTTATCCTTTGTATGAAATTTTTTATTTTAAAATCTTTAATAAAATTTATATAAAGCTTTTAGCGCCTCTCTATATCTCTACCGCCCAAATAATATTTTTCCAGCGGATAATTT
>CAUQPE010000107.1:0-5834 GCA_963519915.1 uncultured Campylobacter sp.
TACGGCGGCTGGGCGCAGTATCAAAGCGGGCAGTTTGAGGCAGCCTACGAGCTAGGCAAAGAGGCGTGCGATAGAGGCGTAACAAGCGGCTGCGCGGCACTAGGAGAGCTCTACAAAAAGGGGCTTGGCGGAGCGCGGCAAGATAGCAAGCAGGCGGTCAAATTTCACGAGAAGGCCTGCGAAGGCGGATTTGGAGCTTCTTGCGCCGAGCTTGGCGAGATGCTATCTCAGGGACGCGGCGCAAAAAAGGACGTTCCGCGCGCGCTGGAGCTTTTTGAAAAGGCCTGCTTGCTTTGGCGGCTGGATGCTTGCGAGAGCCTAGCGGACGCGTATTTTGAGGGCGCAAACGCGCCGCAAGATATAGTAAAAGCCTTTAACTTTTACGGGATCGCCTGCTACAACGGGCTAAAAGCGGCCTGCACGAATCTAGGCGCAATCTACGAAAAAGGCATGGACGAAGTGGTAAAAGCAGACGCCAGCGAGGCTGCGAGCCTTTTTACCGAGGCTTGCGAGGCGAACGATGCGCGCGGGTGTCTAAATCTGGCGCGCCGTCTTGAGAGCAGCGATAAAAAGCAAGCCGCAGCGCTACGCCAAAAGGCGCAAAAGCTGCACGAAAAAGAGTGCGAGGCGGGGCTAGCTAAAAAGTGCATGGAGTTTAAAAAAATCAACCGATAAAGGAGAAAAACATGAGTTTTAAAAAAGTTTCGTTTGCCGCCGTTGCGGCCGTTTGTCTGTTTTTGGGCGGCTGCACCCAGCCTAGAACCACGCAGATAGAGCTACCAAAAAGCGCGCTAGATAGCGTAAATCTACCAAACGAAGTAGCCATAGACGGAGATAAATTTATCCTAAAGCAAAAAAACGCTAGAACGGCCGAGTATTATCTGCCCAATGAAAAAGTGGGCTTTAAATGGACCAAGCTAGTAAGCGTCACCGTCGATGAAAACGCCGACATCAACGAATACCAAAGGACCTTTATGACCGCGCTAAAAAGCGGGCAGTTCGGCAAAGCGGAGTATGATTTTAAGTCTATAAACGATAAAGAGTATCAAGCTTACACGATCTACTATCCGATCGCTGGCAACCCGGATTTTGACAACTACGAGATCAATCTAATCCACGTCAAGAGCCTTAACTGCGGGCTTAGAGTCACGCACTACGCGCTAAAGTTTCTAAATATCGCGGATAGAAGCAAATTTCACACGCTAATCAAGCAAAAATTGCCGATATTTTTAGCGCAGATGCCGCAGGTCGAGTGTAAATAATTTTACTTTCGGGCGTTATTTTTAGTTTTTGCTAAATTTAACGCCATTTTTACGGGCCGATATTTAAATTTGACCCAAAAAAACTACGACAAAATTGATGCTTTGTTTGCGCGGGCGGTCAAATTTTACGAGCATAACGGCTACAAATTTAATGCCGCCTGGTTTTAGGCAGTAAATTTACGATTCATGCCTGCTTAAAGGCTAGATAAAACTACCCAAAGGAAAAACATGGAAAACGGCGGACTGGCGGTGCATTTTGGAGAAAATTTGGCGCAAATTTTATCGCAAAAGATAAAGGCGGTTTATCCCAAATTTGACGCGCAGAGCTACTGCGGGCAAATCGCGGAGAGTACGCCTAATCTCGGTTATTCGCAAAGGATTTTGGCGCACGCAAACGCGCTAAATGAACTTTTGCCGCCGGATTTTAGGCGCGCGGCGGAGATTTTGGTCGCGATTTTAGGCGAGGAAAATCCGAACGAAACGGGCATGTTTAAGCACTTTTACTGGACTTTGCCGCTGGCAAAATACGTCGAAATTTGCGGCATAGACGACTTTGAAACCTCGATGAGCGCGATTAAAGAAATCACGAAGCGCGGCACTGGTGAGTATGCGGTGCGCGCCTTTATCAAAAAATATCCGCAAAACTCGCTCAAAACCATGACGCAGTGGGCGCACTCGTCAAATTTTCACCTGCGCAGGCTGGCATCCGAGGGCCTACGACCAAAGCTACCGTGGGCTAGCAAGCTGGAGCTTTTTATCAGCGATCCGAGCCCGGTTTTTGCGGTGCTGGAGATACTAAAAGAAGACGATGTGCGCTTCGTGCAGCGCTCGGTCGCAAACAACGTCGCGGACTATCTAAAGGTAAATTTTGCCGCCGCAAAAGAGCTGCTCATGCGCTGGCAAAGCTCGCAAAATAAAAACACGCAGCAAATAATCCGCCACGCGACAAGGAAAATCAAAATTTAGCTTTTTGCGCAGATACGTAAGTCGGCGGCTAAATTTGAGCTGCAAATTTTATAAACTTATAGCGCATTTTATAAATAAAAAAGCGGCTCAATCCGTCGCATAAAAAGTTGAGGCGAGCTTGATGATCGCCGCAGAAAAAAGATCAAATTTACAACCGCCGCCCGAAATCAAATTTAACTCCAAACCCGCAACGATACGCAAATTTTAAAAGCCGCCGTGCTCAAATTTAAAGCAAAAACACCCAAGCAAATCCGAAAATCAAAGCGTCAAATTTTAGTCTTTACGTCCAAGCCGCAAGCAGTCGCACGATTAACAAGTCAAATTTGCCCAGGCAAAAACCGAGCAAAATAAACCTCTCGGCGCGCAAGCGTAACAAGCGGCCAAGTAAAAAATCTACGCCGCAAAGATCCTAAACGCCGCCCAGACGCAAACAGCGCCAACCAAAACGCCGACGGCAAAAGCCGAAGCGACATAGAGTTTTTGTTTTTTTCTGATCTGCTCAAATTTCTTTTCGTGATGCTTTTTCACGCCCTCGAAGGTCAAATTTAAGATCTTTTCGTTCGTTTGATTTAGCGCATCGGCAAAGCTCTTTATCTGCTCGTCGTTGATGTAGCGCATAGTCTTGCGCGTCGCGTTGGCTAGGCGCTCGTAGTCCTCGCTGTTTTCCCAGAGTTCGACGACGGTGTTGTTTTCGATACGCTCTTTTAGTTCCAGCGTTTCTTTTAGCTCGTTTTGTTCGACTAGTTGCGTTCCCATCACGCCTCCTTAGTTGATAGTTCCTATCTTGTCGCCGTATTTTAGCTTTTGCTCGGCTGCTAGATCAAATTTGACCGCGCCCTGCTCGCTAAGTATGAGGATCGTAGAGCCCAGCTCAAACATCCCCAGCTGCTCGCCCTTGTTCGCGCTTAAATTTTCGTATTCATAAAGCGCGACGTTGCCGGCGCAGGCATTAGTCTGTATGCGCGCGTCAAAGTCAAATTTCATCTTGCCCACGTTTAGCGCGCCGACAAAGACCAGCCACATCTTTTTGCCGCTTGCAAGCTCGCATTTTAACACCACGCGCTCGTTTTTGGTGTAAAGATTTGGCACCTTTAGCAGCGCGCTAACGGCCACGCTATATAGCTCGCCAGGCACGTAGAGTGCGGATAATATCCTCATATCGCAAGGCGCGTGGTAGCGGTGATAGTCGCGCGGGCTGAGGTAGATATTTACGTACTCTAGCTCGGCGTCTCGCTCCCAGCGCTCCATACTGTCGCCCAGAAGCTCAGCTATGCCGTACTCGTGCCCCTTGACGCTGATTGCTTTTAGCTCCCTGCTCACTCCGAGCTCTAGGCACGTACCGTCGCTGGGACTGATGAAGGCCTGCGGCGAAACGTCGAAATTTCGCGGACGCTGTAGCTCGCGGGTAAAAAGCGCCGTGAGGCTCTCGTACTCTCTAGGCTGTTTAAACTCGCTCATGTCGATTTTAAAGCCGCTTACGTATTTTTCATTGATAAATGTTTGCAAAACCCTCGGAAATCTAACCGCCGCCACAAACCCAAATATCCTAGAAATAAGCCCCCTCATACCTCTCCTTTTAGTCTTAATAACGAAATCTCGCTAGGCGCCATCACACGTACCGGCGGCCCCCAAAATCCGGCTCCGCGGCTAACATAAATTTGCGTATTTTTGTTTGCGCTATATAGCCCTGCGACGTATTTTTGATCGAGCCTTACTAGCAGCGAAAACGGGAAAATCTGTCCGCCGTGCGTGTGTCCGCTCACCACCAGATCCACGGGTGCGCTTTCGTCCATGTATTTTAAAAACTTAGGCTGATGCGCGAGCAAAACGGTAGGCAAATTTACGTCGCCACCGCCTAGAGCCGCGACCAGATCTGGCTCGTACGCTTTAAATCTAAAACCGATGATATCATAAACGCCGGCTAAATTTACCCCGCCCACGCGCGCGTTTTCATTGCCTAAAATTTTAAAATTCGTCGTCTCGCGGATCGCTTTTAGCGTGCCGTCAATGCCGTTATAGTACTCGTGATTGCCCGGCACGTAAAAGGTGCCGTATTTGCTCTTTAGCTCGTTAAATGGCGCGATAAACTCGGCTAAACGGTGCGGCTTCACATCGGCGATATCGCCCACGATCGCGACCGCGTCGGCGTCAAGCTCGTTTATGCGCCCGGTTACCGCTCGCGCAAAATCCGCTCCCAAAAAATCTCCTAGATGAATATCCGTTAAAACCGCGATCTTTAGCTCGCCATTTAGCCCCTTTAGCTCGATATCTTGGGCTTTTACTTCGGGTAATTTTACGGCGTTAAAAATACCTCTAAAAAAGTAGCTAAACGCCAAAATAAGTATCGTGACGTCGAGGTAAAGGCGCAAAAATTTACGCCTGCTCTCGCTAAACGCGCGCTTGGTTACGGGACGAACCGCGAGCGCGATGACGTTCGTAAAAAGCACGAACGAAAAGATAATAAACGTCAGCGCCAGCATCAGCGAACAGGCGATGCGAAGGCTCGGACCCAAAAAGTTAAACCGCAGCGAAAAAGCAAGCGCGACGCCGCCGATGGCAAGCGTCAGGAAAAATAGCCCAAGCGCCCTTTTATGCACGGCAAGCGGACTGAGCGCGGCATCGGCAAAAAGCCCGCGATAAGAAACGTAATTCATAAAAATAATGATTAAAGACGATAAAACATAAAACATTTCGTAAATTTAGCCAAAATTATTAAATATCTAGCTACTCGGGGCAAATTTGCGCGATTTTATGGAGATTTGCAGGGTTTTCGGCGAGGAGGCGGACGCGTTTGGGCGGCGTTTTGGATGCGCAAATTTGAAGGAACTCGAATGATAAATTTACACGGCTTGCGCATGCGTTTTGGGATAAATTTAATTTGTTACAGGCGGCTTTGCTTCGGCAAAATTTGGCAACAGCGAGATAAAATTTATCTAAAATTTGAGAGTAAATTTAGCGGCAAAACAGGCTCGAATTTGATCGCTCAAGGTAAATTCGGCTCGCAAATTTGACATCCCCGTAAATTTGACGCGAAAGGAGCCAAATTCGGCTACTCCTGAATTAATTTTATTAATGTCCTACCATCCGATTTTAAAGCGTTTGCATTAATTTTTTCAGAGCCGAACTGTAAAATATATCTATTGCCCGAAACCTCGTATAAAGCCATCAAAAAACCATCCAAATCATCACTTTTATTAGACCATGAACAGTCTTGCAAAAATTTACTTTTATTTTCATAAAAGTTAATGGAGTATGAAGGAGGAAAACTACTTCTTAAAAACCATATATCATTCAAAATTATTTTTCTACCGTTATAAGTGATCAAGTGCTTATTTGTCACGTAAAATCCCTCATGGATAAAATTAATAATCTCGTAATATATCGATACCAACAAAGCGATAACAAAAATCACCCAGCCTATTTTCATAAGCGTTCCGCTCTCTAAAAATAAAGCGCATGGAGGCCATATAAATAATGTGAAAGCAATAATCTTCAACACACAAAAAAATCTAATAGAACATAAATATTTATATATCACTACCTCGCCCTCGTCTAGTTTGACGTTTTCGGGCAGATCTGCCAGCTCGTCGTCCAGCGCCTTGCGCG
>CAUQPE010000108.1:0-5732 GCA_963519915.1 uncultured Campylobacter sp.
TATCTATACATCGCGCCTAAAGTTAGCTTATCAGCGTAGACGGTGAGTATCTTTTTGGTCGCTTTGTCGTAGATTTTCGTATGGTCGTATCCGAGCGAAAAGGTGAGGTTGTTTATCGCGTATTTGGACTCGATCTCGATACCGCGGCGTTTTGCGTTATCGACGTTTTCGTACATGCCGTAGCGTCTGCCGGGCGCTTCGGCGTCAAACGGCGGATTGCCCTTGTCCGGTCTTGCTTTTAAATTTATCATATCTTTGATATTGCCGTCATAGTAGGTGGCCTTAAAATATAGCTCGTCATCGCCCAAAAGCCCTTGCTTGTCGATAGAAAAGCCTACTTCGTACTCTTTTGCGATTTCAGGTTTTAGATCAGGGTTTGATATGTACCAGTAATGCGGATTTAACGGGCCGGCCGATGACGTTTCGTTTGGCGTCGGTCCTCTAAATGTCTCTGCGTAGCCTGCGAGTAAATTTATACCGTCAAAAACCTCGTATGCAAGGCCGAGTTTCGGGGAAAATCTAGACTCGGAGTATGAGCTGCGATCGCCTTTTTTGACTCCGCGTTTAAATTTATCGAATCTACCGCCCAGAGTAAACTCAAACCTGCCTACGCTAAATACATCCTGCGCGTAGATACCCAGGTCTTTGTAAAAATTCGGAAACGAACCGAAGTCGCTAAGCGCGCCGTTGTGCCAAAATATCGCGTCCTCTTTTCTGTGTTCGTAGTCGATACCGGTAACCAGCCTATGCTCTAGCACGCCGGTGTCAAAGAGGCTTTCGTTTTTGAGCCTAACGCCCCATCTGTCGTCTTTGTTTTTGTAGTCGATATAGACGGGATTGCCTCTGCTAAAGCCCGTTCTGATCCTGTGATTTAGAGCTTTGGCGTTGTAATACTGAGCGGAGAAATTTATCCATCTGTTATTAAGCGGAGCGTATTTGTATATCACGCTATAGTCTCGCTGTTTTAGCCGTCCCGAGGTAGGCAGCTCCGCATCCTCGCTCCAATAAAGCGACTGCCACGGCGAGGAGGAGAATTTTTCGTGGTAGTTAAATACGCTAGCCTCCAGAGCATGCTCGTCGGTTATCGCCCACTCGGTTTTGGCAAAGACGGTGTTTACCTGCTCGTCGTTTTCCGCGTATTTTACGCCCGAGCGCTTGCCGTCTCTAGCCATCTTTATCTTGCCGAAGTCCGCGTGCTTGCCGTAGAGTAAAATACCGAAATTTTCCGTAGGTTTAGCTGCGACGGCGGCGCGATTTGAGTTCATGTGATTACTCTCCTGGCGGTGACCGATCGTGACGCCGTAGTCGCTGCCGGGGTTTATAAAGTCACTCACGTCTTTGGTTCTCATACTAACGATACCGCCGACCGCGCCGCTACCGTGTAGCACGGAGCTAGCGCCCTTTACGACCTCGACGCGTTTTAGCAAGTCGTTATCCACGCGAAAGGTTGAAATTTGATTAGAAAAAAGCGAAGGCGAGCGCTTTATGCCGTCTTGTTCGATGATGACGCGAGCTTCGCTTTGGTAGCCGAATCCGCGGATGTTGTAGTACTGGCCGACCTGTCTGCCGTGGTCGTTGCCGAGCATGACGCCCGGTACCGAGCCGATGGCGTCGATGACGGACGGCGATTTAACTAGATCGTTTTGATTTAGGACACTGACTTGGCCCGCGTATTTAGCGACGTCTGTTTCACTCCTGTTTGCCGTGACGGAAACCATATCTAGCTTTACAGATCCGGTTGCATTGCTATCGGTGCGTTTAAATTTGCCGTCCGTTACTCCCGTCTGCGCAAGAGCCGAGGCTGCACTCAGTAAAACTGCAGCCGCTATAATGCTAAATTTACCCATGACATCCCCTTTGTGTTAAGAAATTGATAATAGGTATAATTTTATCTATTTTTTATTTAAATTAACTTTTATTTTTAACGAAATTTTTAAATTTGATTTACGAAAAGTGGAAACAAAAAGGATATAATGCCCGCCTATTTCATCTAAGGAGAATATATGAAAAAGTCATTGTTAGTAATCGCCGCTCTTGGCGTAATGGGCGCAAACGCCGCAGCTACGGTTGAGCTTTCGCCTTCTTGCGAAGAGTACTTTAAGCTAGTTGACGAGTTCGTCGAAAAAACTAAAGACAACCCGCAAATGGCGGCTATGAAATCTACTTACGAAGACCAAAAAGCCCAGTTTGCTCAGCTTCCTCAAGACTCTCAAGAGGCCGCTTGCAAACCTGCCCTTGAACAAATGAAGCAAGTTATAGCTACGCTACCTAAATAATTTTTATCCCTCCGTTTGGAGGGATTTTCGTCTTTTTTAATTCTTAATCACTATCAAATTTTATGTAGATTTATCAAAATTTAACGTCAAATTTACCGCCGCAAGGAAGCATAAAACGTAAATTTAATCCCGAATAATCTTTGCTTTTGCCGTTATGCTCGCGATCTTTAGCTCGTAGATATTCATCGCCTTTAGCCCGTGAGCTGCCGCGACGTCGAAGGTTCGCATGTAGTTTGGCGTGTATTTTTCGCTAAGCAGCCGTAGCGCATGCAGCCTCGCCGCTTCGTCCGTCACGACGTAGGCATTGGTTATAGCGACGGCGGATTTGTACTCGGTCGTAAAAACTTTCGCGCCAAGCGCCTTGCCGTCGTCCTTGATCGCGTCTAGCTGCTCGTCCGTTAGAACCGGCACTTGTGCATAGCTCACGCAAACCAGCGTCACACTCTTGCCGTCTTTTAGTAGCCTTGCCTTAGAACCCGCAGGAGCGCCGTGCAAAAATACGCTCTCACCCTCGCGCACGACCGAGATCGGCACGCTAAAAATCTCGCCCGCCTCATCAACGCAAGAGATCGCGCCGTATTCGCACGCATCGATGATCTCAAGTCCCTCCTGCGCGCTTAGTTCTCTATCTTTTCGTCTCATTTTTCCGCCTTTAAATTTTTGAAAATTATAAAATTTAAAACCTAAAAAAGTGTATAATTTCGCAAATTTAAAGGACGACGATGAGAAAAATATTGATATTTTGTGCTCTGGGCACACTGGTTTTAGGCGCTCAAAACGCGTGCGAGGAGTACGTAAAGCAAAGCAAAATTTACCTAAACGAGCTTTACGAAACAAAATCCAAGCAGCTAAAAGACGATCCGCAGGCATTTAGGCTGTTTGAGCTCAAATTTAGCGAGCTGCAAAAAGCCCAGGAGGGCCAAGCGGCGCTAATCATGCAAAGCGGCGACGAGAAATTTTGCGAGCGCGAATCAGCCAAGATAAAATCCATGCTAGATGAGATGAGAGCGGAAAAGTAGGCGTTTCTATAGATAAATTTGAGTCACTTTTGCCGAGTAGAGTCAAAACTCTACAATCAAATTTGAAACCCGCCAAACCTAGTCTAGCAAGCTTTTGAATGCAAATTTAACATAGCCCGGCGCAATCAAAAACCGCATGCTTACTAAATTTTACAAACTCGCTTTAGCCAAATCACAAAAGCTCATTTTGTCACGGCTGCATAAAAGCACACTAACTAGCGTTATTTAAATCCCAATCTATCGGCGCTTTGCCGTGTTCGGCGAGATACAAATTCGCCTTTGAAAAGTGCCTGCAACCAAAAAACGCGCCGCGCGCTAACGGACTTGGATGCGCTGCCGTTAGCACAAGGTGTTTGTTAGCGTCGATGAGAGGGATTTTAGCTTTAGCCGGGTTGCCCCATAGCATGAAAACTACGTTCTGGGCGCGTTCGCTAAGCTTCCTGATCGCAGCGTCCGTAAACTCCTGCCAGCCGAAATTTGAGTGCGAGTTAGCCTGCCCTGCACTAACGCTTAGCGTCGCATTTAGCAGCAGTACGCCCTGCTTCGCCCAATAGCTCAGATCGCCCGAGTTTGGCTCAGTTACGCCCAAATCGTCGCGGATCTCTTTATAGATGTTGGCGAGGCTCGGCGGGATTTTGACGCCGCGCGGTACAGAGAAGCTTAGCCCCATCGCCTGCCCCACGCCGTGATATGGATCTTGCCCCAGGATCACGACTTTGACGGCGTTAAACGGCGTGAGATTAAAGGCGTTAAATATCAGCGCATTTGGCGGATAAACCTCGCCCTCGGCCTTTGCGCGCAGGAAATTTTCCTTCACGCGGGCGAAATTTTCGCTCAAAAATTCCTCTTTTAGCGCCTCTTTCCAGCCTGCTTCGATTTGGATTTTGTCGATCTGCATGATTTTCCTTTGTAAATTTGCTCTTTTCTTTGTGTTCATTTTAAGGCAAATTTACGAAATGATAGCCAAAAATATTTAAATTTAAGCGGCTCAAGATACGGTCAAATTTAGACGCGTTTGTCTTGTTGAATTTTCAAAAAAGGGCAGGGTGGTTTTAAAAATTTACTGTATAATTTAAACTAAATTTTAAATAAAGGAAACAACGATGTCCGAGCAAATTTTTGAGAAGCTAAAAGAGATGCTAAGCGCGCAAAATGCGGACTTTCGCACCGTATCTCACGCGAGCGCAAAAACATCGGCCGAGGTCGCCGTGGCGCGCGGCACGCAGCTAGGGCAGGGGGCAAAAGCGCTCGTTTGCGTCGTAAAGGGCGGGGGTACAAAGCGATATGTTTTGGCCGTGCTGCCGGCGGACTACAAGGCTGATTTGCAACTCATCGCACAGGCGCTGGGCGGCACTAGAGCTAGCCTAGCAAGCCCCGATGAGGTCATGCGGCTCACCGACTGCGTCTTTGGCAGCGTTCCGCCGTTTAGCTTTCATGAGGAGCTAGAGCTGATCGCTGATCCGAGCCTATTTACGCGCTACGCCGAGCTTGCTTTTAACGCGGGTTTGCTAGATCATTCTATCATTTTAAATACGAAAGACTACGAGCGAATAGCTCAGTCGAGATTGGTCAAATTTGCAACGATAGAGTGATTCCGACATACCAATTACGCAAAGAGCAAAAAATAATCAAAAAGCATAGTGTGGAATTGTTTTAGGTTCAAATTTGGCCAACTTATTTATTAAATGATAATTTATTCAAATACAAAAGAGCTCGCATGAGCAACATAGATAATCTATATACCAAAAACAATAGCGGCAACATTACCCATACTTTGGCAAAATTTTAGAGAAATACAGAGTGTCTATGCGCTGTGTTTATGATATTTGCAGAAATTATAGTGTAGTTCTGCTCGGCAGTGCAGAATCTGGGTGCAAAGTTGATATTGCGGCCTTCATATGGTTTTTTTAATTTTAAATCATTTGATGAGAATTTTACTACAACAAGGAGGAACAATCCCTGCGACCACTATCGATAAGACGGCATATAATCGGAAAAGCATAAACTCGCTTTTACAAGAACCAAAAATGTATGAATTGCTCGGGAGATTTGACGGAAGAGCTAAATTTCTACTAACGGAGCCGATGAGGCTAAACTACAGAAATAAAATATGTCACGGACCGGTCAGCGAATCTCCAAACTATGCCGATATTTATATTTGGTGGCTTTGCCTTAAACTGGTGGTTAATAATTGTGTTTTATTTGAGGGCATTTAGTAGATTTTGCTTACTCTAGTTTATAAATAAAATACGTAATAAAATCAAGAAAAATTATTTAAATTTTGCAAAAATATAACTAGAAGATTAAAAATATTAATATATTGGAGATTAGTATATTATTTAGATAATGGCCGGGAGATAGGGATTCGAACCCCAGGAGGCTTTCACACCTCAACGGTTTTCAAGACCGCCGCTTTCGACCGCTCAGCCATCTCCCG
>CAUQPE010000109.1:0-5620 GCA_963519915.1 uncultured Campylobacter sp.
GAAAAATCGGGCAAAAAGCCCGACTAGAAGTATTAAATTTTAAGCAAAATGAGGTTTGATCTGCTCTATCCAAGCGCTGATTCTAGGCTCGGTTTTTTCGCTTTCGTTATCGGCATCAAGCGGCAGACCGACGAATTTACCGCCTTTTACGGCTTCTGATTCGTCAAATTTATATCCGTCCACGGACACTGCGCCCACGACGTTTGCGCCGGCTTTTACGACCTCATCGTAAAGCTTGCCCATCGCGCCGCAAAAGCTATCCGCATAGCTCTCGGCATCGCCCATGCCAAATATCGCGACTGTCTTGCCGCTAAGTTTTAGTCCGCCAAAATCAAACGCGTCCCAGTCGTCTTGCAAGTCGCCCGTACCCCAGGTCGAAACGCCCAAAATCAGCTTGTCAAAGCCGTTTAGCTTAGCTGCGTCGCAGTTTGCTACGTTTAAAAGCTCGTTTTCTAGCCCCAAATTCTCGGCTAAAAAGCTCGCCGCCTCCTCAGTATTTCCCATACTGCTTCCAAAAATGATACCTATCATTTAAATTTCCTTTAAAAAATATGATGACTTATCGTGTAGGGCACCAGTCGCAACGATCCGCCGCATCCGCACTCCCGTTTAACTTCGATGTAGCGCGAGAAATTCGCATTTCTCGGAGCTACGATGAACATCCTGTCAAACTCTCCGCCGCTAAGCGCCTCAAAGCCCCTAGCGATCTCGCAGTTAGCCAGATGAAACCGCTCTTTGGTTATCTCTTTAAAGCACGGCATAACGCCAAAAAGCTTGCGCCCGCCCTGCTCGGCGAAGATAATCCCGTCTTGAAAATAAACGTTTTTATCAAAATGTTTGGCGCGTATTTTATCATAAACAAACTGAGAAAACATTATGTCCGCGTCAAAACATATTCCGTTTTGGGATTTTAGCATAAGGATTAGTTTGGCGGCCGGGTGTTTGGGGGAGACGGCTAGCGGCGGAACGGCGTCAAATTTGCCTGATTTATAGGCGCAGATAACGGCGTTTGAAGCGATGCAAAAGCTTGAAATTTTACTTCGGCTAGGATTTTTAAACTCGCACAGATCATCGATGCGTTTTAGAAAAATTTCCTCCAAATTTAAGCCCGAATACGCATAAACTAGAGGGATTTTTAGCTCGCGACCTGCGCAACAGTTGTATAAATTTATAAAAATTCGGGCTTTATTTACCGCGTCAAGCCCTGAAAAAATACTTGGAGTTATTTCTCCAATACCTGATAAAAAGCCGAATTTCATCTATTAGTCTTTTACCTTGCAGCATCCAAATTCCTTATCTAGCCCAAAGACTTTGCAATACTCGCTAAACACGCAGCTGACGCTTCTTTTGGCGCAGACGATCGGGATATTGCGCTTTTTAGCTTGGTTTTTTATCGTTTTCATCGTGTTGTGGTTTAAAAAACTAGTTAGCATCACCACGCACTCGGTATCTTGCGGGATCGGTTTGCGGTTTACGCGGTTTTCGTTGCGCGCGTCCCAGTGCTCGATCGCTTCTGCGCCGAGGTCTTTTAGGACTGCTTTTATAGGCGTTATCTCGTCGGCTCCGATAACTAAAACTGACATTTTGGACTCCTGTTTATTTGATTGTGATTATTATAAAATAGCTTAGCTAAAAAATAGCTTAGTTATGAGAGTTGTTATCATTTAAGTGCAAATTTGTAACGCATACCAAATTTTGCGAGGGAGTTTTAAATTTGACTTACTCGTTTTATCTTTTAAGATTAAGAAACGGCGATCAAATTTGACGAATAGGCGGCAAGAGCAAAAAGCTCAACGTTTTGCTCTTAAATTTGGTAGAAAATAAATCAAATTTGAGTTCAAATTTACCCGTCCGATTTTGCCGTCTTATCAAGCTCCATCTGCTTTTCAAGCCGTTTAAACTCGTCAGCATAAATTAGCGCATTATCGACGCACTCGAGCCAAAACTCCAGCGTTCGCGCGTCTTTGCCAAAGTGCTTTTGTAGCAAAGCTTCAACGCTCATCACGCCGCATTCGCGCAAAAACGCCTTGTACGCGCCAATAAATTTATCGCCCGCACGCCTAAACTCGCCCAGCAAAAACTGCGAGAGCAGGTAGCCGACGGTGTAGGGGTAGTTGTAGATGTATTGATCGGTTTTATAAAAGTGCAGTTTAAAATACGGCAAAAAGCCCTCCGCGTCCTGCGTCGTATCGCCGTAGCGTCCACGCCATGCCTTTTGCATGAGCTCTTCTATTTGCGCCGCGCCGACCGCGCCCTTCTGCCTAGCCTTTAAAAAGGTGATCTCAAAATCAAACCGCACGCCGATGTGTAGCATGAAATTTGCCGCCGATTTTAGCTCCTGCCACAAGATGTCAAAGAGCAAATTTTTATCCGCGCTATTTTTTCGCAGATAGTTTCGCAGCACGGCTTCGTTAAAGGTGCTCGCAGCCTCCGCCAGCGTCATAGGAAACTGCGTGTGCAGCGCGGGCAGATCGCGCATGATCCAGTAGTGCCACGCGTGCCCGAGCTCGTGCGCCTGCTGGATCATATGCGCCTGCGTGCCCATGTAGCTAGAAAATACCCGCGGTTGTTTAAATTTATCAAACCTCGTATAAAACGCGCCGCCCGCTTTGTTTTCGCGCACCTGCGCCTCGATCCAGCTCTTTTGCAGCATCATTTTGATAAATTCGGGAATCTCCTCGCTAACCTCGCCCAGAGCCTCGCAGATCGTCTCTATCGCCCGCTCGTAAGGTATCTCCTCTGCGCTAGCAAAAGGAGACGGCGCGAGCAGATCGCAGGCGTAAATTTTACCCTGCGGGAAGTACTTCGCGCGCAAGCTCACGCACTCTCTGATCTTGTTCGATCTGCGATCTAGCGCCGCAAACATCGCCGTTACGGCCTGCTCGCTGATTTTATTTTGCTGCAGGCTAGGCGTGAGGATATCCGTCCCCGCTGCCCTAAATTCGCCCAACCTAAAGCCCTGAAGCAAATTTAAAACGTCGGCGTATAGGCTCGCGTGCCTAGCGTAATGCTCCGCTAGCCCCTCAAACACGCTCTTTCGCAGCGCAGCATCGGGCGAGCCCTTTAAAACGCCCGCGCATTTTGAGAGATTATAGACGCTTTTTACGCCCTTTTTATCCGTAGCCTGCACGGCGATGAAGTTGTTTAGATGCCTAAATACGCCGTAAAGCGGAGCGAAACTGCTAGCCGCCGCGTCCTCGTAAATTTTACGCTCTTTTTCGTCAAATTTTGCCCGCCAGCTACTTTTGCGCTCGTCGTAAAGAAATTTTATCCGCGCAAACTCCTGCGTTTGGCGCGCGGTATCGGAGGGATCTAGCTCGTCCATCTTTTCAAAAATAATCTCTTTTGTCCACTCAAGGCGCAAAAATTTCTTTCTGATTTTCGCCTCGGCCGCGCCTGCTCGCTCGTCTTTGGTGTCGTCGCTTGATTTGCAGCGGCAAAACGCGAGCAAGGAATTTGCCTCCTCAAAGCCGCGCTCGTATGCGTTTATCAGCAAATTTAACTCGCCGTCCGCGCCGAGCAGCCCCTCTATCTCGCCTAAAATTTCGTCCAAATTTGACAGCGCGTCCGTAAATCTCGCGTCGTCAAAGTCGCCGTACGCGTCCTCAAACGTCCATCTAGGAAGCTGCATTTCGCGCCTCACAACGAGAGTAAAAATACGAAAATATGGTGACTAACTAGACCTAGGACCGCCGGCACGCTGCAGCGCTTGACGATATCGAGCGGACTGCATTTTAGCATGCCCGCTATCGCGACGACTACGCCAGCTACGGGCGAGAGAGGACGAGCGATAGTGGAAGCCTGGTGCATCGGTAGCACGAGCATAACCGAGCTCACGTTTAGTTTAGCCGCGATATGCGGCACCATCTCGATGAGCGGGTAGAAGCTCGCGCCGTTTGAGCCCGAGATGATCGTAACTAGCGTCGTGATGACGACAAAAAGCACCGACATGCCAAAGCCGCCAAAACCTAGCGAATTTGCGAGCTTGACGATACTATCTAACATTCCTAGCGCCTTAAAGCCCTCGGCGAATACGCCCGCTGCGATGATAAGGATAACGACGCCGCTTAGGCTCTTACCCATCGCTTGGAAAAATACCTTGACCCCCTCGGCAATCGGGTCAAATTTGAACCTATGTCTAACCGCCTCAAAAAGCATCGCAATGACGACTGAAAGGATGATGATCGCCGAGATGTCAAGCTTGATAGAGGCGATGCAGTACTGCGAAAATACAACCACCAAAATCATCGGTAAAAACGGCAGTATCGCGTAAATTTTAGGCGCGGCAGCCTCGGGATTTTGCACGGCGCCGTCAAATTCCATCACTTCGCCCACATGCTCGCTGCAAACCCAGCCCTCTTTTTTATCGAGGTATCTGTTCCAAAAAACGAGCGCGATACCCATCACGATCGAAGTCGGAAGCGCGGCCGGAATTTTATAAATGAAAACGTAATCTAAAATGCTAAGCTGCGTAGCCTTTGCCGCGGCGGCGGTCGATGCGCCGATGAGCACCATCGAGGCGGCTCCCGACATCGCGCAGATCGAGCCTACGGTGAGCTTGTTTAGCCCAAGCGAGATGAGTACGGGTCCTAAAAGCGCGAGGCATAGCACGCCAAGCCCCACCGCGCTAGTGATAACCATGCTGATGAGCTTAGCCACCGCAAATGCGACGAAGACCATGACGTATGGATTTTTGATCCTAGCAAAGCGCTTCGTAGCGATAGAGACGAAAGCGTGGTTCGCGCCGATATGCGTCATGTAACTGGCAAAGCCAACCATAAACATGATGATAAGACCTAAATTTGCAAATCTGTTTGAGAACATATAGCGAATAAACTCGATGATGTTTAGGTATGCGTTGCCCGTCGCTACGGCCTGTTTAGGCATAAAGCTTCCCGTCCCCAGCGCGACCGAACAGATCAACATAAAAACGCCCGAAAGAAAAAGCACGAGCGGTGCGTACTTGCCACGCACTATCGCCCAACCCACTATAAACAGCACTACCGTGCCGATAATAATACCCGCAGCAGCCATATTTTGCTCCTTTTTAGTGTTTTTTGTATTAAATCCAGAGCAAATTTTACTACAAATATTGATATATTAAGCTAAAATAAAAATTATTTTTTAATTTTTTTAGAGTGCTATTATTTTATGTAACTTTGATTTTTATTAAAATTTTAGACCAATATAGCAGATTTCGAGTCAAATTTGACGCCTTGTATGCGCTTAAAATAAGAAAAGCTAGGCGTCGCGCAAAGCCAAGCTCGACCGAAACGTAAAATTTAAAACGCACGGATCAAATTTCGGTCAGTTCGAATTTAAATTTTAGCCAAACTCACTCCCTCGGAAGACCGTTTTTATCGGACTTACCGCTGATTAGCTTACCCGCTTCGTCGTATTTTTTAGAGCGGATGAGCCTGCCGCGCTCAAACTCCCCCTCGGCTTCGAGTTTGCCGTTTGCGTAGTAGTGGCGCGCCTCGCCGACCTCCAGCCCGTCCTCAAACATCACTCTAGCTTTTAGCTTGCCGTTTTCGTGATACTCCTCATATAGTCCGTGATAGCGCCCGTTTTTAAACATCACTTTGGCAGCCGGCGCCCCACTCTCGTAGTAGTCCAGCCC
>CAUQPE010000110.1:0-5605 GCA_963519915.1 uncultured Campylobacter sp.
CGACTGCAACTTCGCCTTTTTACTCGGCGGAAAGCTCGAGGAAAAAGAGGACGCGCGCGGGATTTATTACGAATTTAGCGGCGGCGACGAGCTAGCGCAAACGATGATGCTCTGCAAGGACGGAAAGAAAAAGAGGCGGGTTTATTATGAGCTCACTCAAATTTTACCGGGCGTTAGCCCTATTAAAATCATAACTCCGCAAGGCGTAGGCGCGGAAATAAGAGTGTATGAACGCGTAAAAACGATAGAACCAAAAAAATTAAAAAGGAAAAATAAATGAAAATAGCCGTTATCGGACTAGGATACGTCGGGCTGCCTTTGGCGGCTGCATTTAGCGAGAAATACGAAGTCACGGGCTTTGACGTCAATGCCGCCCGTATCGAGGAGCTTAAAGGCGGGTTTGACCGCACGCTAGAGCTTAGCGACGAACAGATGAAAAAAGCGATAGAGAACGGTATGAAATTTAGCCTAAATTTGGACGATATAAAGGAGTGTAATTTCTTTATCGTTACCGTTCCGACGCCGATAGATAAAAACAAACGCCCAGATCTAACGCCAGTGGTAAAAGCCACGCAAAGCGTCGCTAAGGTGCTAAAAAAGGGCGATATCGTCGTGTATGAAAGCACGGTGTATCCTGGCGTTACGGAGGAGATTTGCGTGCCGCTACTTGAGCAAAGCGGGCTTAAATTTAACGAGGATTTTTTCTGTGGATATTCGCCAGAGCGCATAAATCCGGGCGACAAAGAGCACACCGTAACTAAAATCAAAAAAATCACTAGCGGCTCGACGCCCGAGGTAGCCGACAAGGTCGACGAGGTATACCGCTCGATCATAACGGCCGGCACGCACAAAGCGCCTACTATCAAGGTCGCCGAGGCTGCCAAAGTCATCGAAAATACGCAGCGCGATATAAATATCGCCTTTATGAACGAGCTTGCGATGATATTTAACAAGATGAACATCGACACGAATGCCGTTTTACAGGCGGCGGGCACGAAGTGGAATTTCTTAAATTTCCGCCCTGGGCTAGTGGGCGGCCACTGCATCGGCGTGGATCCTTATTACCTCACGCACAAGGCGCAGGAGCTTGGCTTTCATCCGGAAATGATCCTAGCCGGACGCCGCATCAACGACAATATGGGCAAATACGCCGCAGATCAGGTCGTGAAACTAATGATAAAAAGGGGTGTTTTGATAAATTCGGCTCGCGTTTTGGTGCTTGGCCTTACGTTTAAGGAAAACTGCCCGGATATCCGCAACTCGCGCGTGATAGACGTGATCGAGGAGCTTAGGGATTTTGGTTGCAGCGTGGACGTCTACGATCCGTGGGCGGACGAAGCCGAAGTAAAGCGCGAATACGGTATCATGCCGCTAAAAAGCTTTGACGAGGCGGACTACGACTGCGTCGTGATCGCCGTCGCACACGATAAATTTAAAGGGTTAAAATTTAGCAAAGCTCTCGTTTACGATATCAAAAACGTTTACGAAAACGCCGACGCAAGGCTGTAATGCTCATAAATTTGATCAGCTCCATCGTCGTTTTTATCGTCTCGATGGGGATAAATTTTTTCCTCACGCCCTACATCCTAAAAAGCCTAGGCAACGAGGCCTACGGCTTTGTCGGGCTATCTAACGCTATCGTGGCTTACGCTCTAGTCGTAACCGCGGCGATAAACTCGGTTAGCGGCCGCTTTGTCGCGTACGAGTGGCATAGAGGGGGTACCAGCGCGGCAAACGCCTACTACTCGTCGGTTCTAGTCGTAAATATCTTTTTTTGCGTTCTTATTTTGCTGGGCGCTGGCATTTTTATCTTAAATTTACAAAGCGTGCTAAACGTGAGCGACGCGTTGCTAGGCGACGTGCGGCTTACTTTCGCGTTTTATTTTATAAATTTTTGCGTCGGGCTTTTTAACGGCGTCATCAGCGTCTCGATGTTTATCAAAAACAAGCTCTACATCATCTCCGTTCGCAACGCCGCGTCTAGCGCCATTTTGGCCGCTCTCATCGTCGCACTTTTTTATTTTTTCAGACCGATGATCGCCTATATCGCGATCTCCGCTCTAGTCGCGTCGCTCTTTGTTTTTTTTACGAGCGTTTGGGTTTCGCGCCGTATCACGCCCGAGCTTAAATTTAACCCGCACGAATTTGACTTTGCGCGGATAAAAGAGCTGCTAAAATCAGGCGTCTATAATAGCTTTAACGCCCTAAACCGCGTGCTTATGAGCGGTATGGACCTGTTTATCTGCAACATCTTTTTAAGCGCTAACGCGACGGGAATTTTAGCCGTTTCAAAGGCGGCTCCGATTATTTTAGAGAGCTTCGTGGCGCAGCTTAGCGCGGTCTTTGCGCCAAAATTTGTCGAGCACTACTCTAAATCAAATTTGATCGCGCTTGTTGCAGAGGCTAAATTTTCGATGCGAGTTACGGCGTTTGTTGTGAGCGTGCCGGCGGCTATTTTTGTGGCTTTTGGACGCGAATTTTACACGCTTTGGCTACCGTTTAAAAGCGCGGACGAGATAAGCCTAATCTATAATCTATCGATGATAACCCTGGTGCCGATTATATTTATCAGCTACGTTTTTTCGCTTTTTAATCTCGACAGCGCGACCAATAAACTAAAACGTCCCGCGGTAGCAAACACTATTTTAGGCGCGGGTACGATTTTGGCGCAGATTGCCGTGCTTAAATTTACGGACTACGGCATTTACGGTATGGCTATCGTCGGCGCAGCGCTTTATTCGGTACGCATTTTGGGATTTGATCTCATAAACGCTGCGTTAAATTTGAGCTTGCCGCTTACTACTTTTTACGGCGTTTATTTTAAAAATTTAGCTGTTTTCGCGGCAGTTTGCGGACTGTTTTTTTGGCTACGAAATTTCGTGCAAATTTCAAGCTGGAGCGAATTTGCCGCGTATTCGGCGATTTTGCTTGCAGTGGGATACGCCGCGAGCTTGTTTTTGATATTTGACAAAAGAGAACAACTAATCGTGATAAATAAAATCAAATCGAAGTTTAAAAGATGAAAAATTTAGTATTCGTTATCTCGCTAAAAAGCGACGAGGCGCGCCGTGAAAAGTTAAAAGAGCGGTTTAAAAACTACGGCGAATTTAAACTCGTCGAGGCGACCGACGGAAGGGTAATGAGCGCAAAAGAGTACTACGGCTATGCGCTGGCTAGCCTTGAGGCCTACGGTAGGCTTTTAAGTCCGTCCGAGGTCGGCTGCTCGCTCTCTCACGTGCGCGCTTACGAGGAGTTTTTAAAAAGTGACGCCCGGTTTGCGCTCATTTTAGAAGACGACGTTATCGGAGACGAAAACGGCGTGAAAAGGGCGTTTGAAACGGCTGCCAAGATGGACGAGGGCTCGGCTCTCATCTGCGGCGCGCAGGACGGTCTGGAGGGGCGATTTAGCGCATTTGGTAAAAAACTAGAAGATGATTTTTGGCTAGTCTCAAAGCGCTCTTACGGTACGATTTACCGAGCGGCGGCCTACGTGCTTGATAGGCGCGCGGCGGAAACGGTTTTGCAAACGCACAAAAAGGCGCTTTGCGTGGCTGATTTTTGGCGAATTTTGCTTTTACAAAACGGCTTAAAGATGTATTTTAGCGATATCTTCGCGCATCCAACCGATCTAACAGACTCAAATATCCAAGCCGAGCGAGTGCAAAGAGCGCAGGTAAAAGTCTCCCCGCTAGCTCGCCTAAACAGCTTAAAATATGTCGCCGCAACGCGCCTTGAAGCGGCAATTTTAGGCTATGAGCGGATATTTAAAAGATAGGAAACTAAGCGATTATAAAGCTCAAAATTTATAAAATCAATAATTTTGAAGATTTATTAAATTTTCGCGCATTGATTAAAATTTGGAGAGAGAATGAAGGTTTTATTTATAATTTCGACACTGCAAGCAGGCGGCGCTGAGCGCGTGATGAGCTTGCTAGCGAGCTATTTTGCGAAATTTCACGACGTAACGCTTTTAAAATTTGACACCAAACCGCCGTTTTACGAGCTAGACGAGAGGATAAAGCTGATCGATCTGCCTTTTCCGATGGTGAAAAAGGGCTTTTTCGCAAATTTAATCAGGCGCGTGAAAAAGTTTTTTTATCAGCGAAATTTGATCAAAAACGGCGGTTTTGACGTCGTTATCTCCTCTATGGACAGCACGAATATCAACGTGATTTTGTCGAATTTGTTTATAAACAAGCCGCTTTTTATCAGCGAGCATTCAAGCGCCGATTTTTTCAAAGGGCGCGGCTGGCTGTTTTTGCGCCGTTTGCTCTATCCGCTAGCTAGCGGCCTAACGGTGCTTACAAAAGAGGACTACGAATACTATAGCTTCGTAAAAAATAAAACCGTGATGTATAATCCTATGTTTGAAGCCAAAAAGCAGGGCTTGCCGAAGGAAAATATCATCCTTTTCGTCGGCCGTCTCATCTCGATTAAAGGTTGCGACGTATTTTTAAAGGCTATGAGCTTAGTCGATAAAGAGCTTTTAAAAGAGTGGAAAATCGTGATAGCGGGCGCTGGCGAGGAAAGGCAAAGGCTAGAGCTCATCGCGCATGAGCAGCTTCATCTGGATGCCGAGTTTATCGGGCAAACAAGCGACGTAGCTTCGCTTTATGAAAGGGCTAAAATTCTAGTTTCAAGTTCCAAAACCGAGGGCTTGCCAAACGTTCTAATCGAGAGCGTTTTTTTTAACTGCGCTAGGGTGGCGACTGCTACAAGCGGCGCAAAGGAGCTCATTGAAGATGGAAAGGATGGATTTTTAGTGCCGATAGACGATGCAAAAGCGCTCGGAAGCAAAATCGAACTTTTGATGCGCGACGAAGAACTGAGACAAGGGCTAGTTAGAAACGCTAAAGAGCGTGAAAATAGCTTTAAAACCGATCAAATTTATCAAAAGTGGATGGATTTTATCACTCAAAATATAAAGGGCTAAAATGCTAAAAGTAAGCATAATAATCCCAACCTACAACCGCAAAGAGCTTTTTGAAGCTGCCCTAAAAAGCGCGCTGGCTCAGGACTACGAAAACAAAGAAATCATAATCAGCGATGACAACTCAAACGACGGCACGCGCGAGCTTGCGCAGAGTTACGTCGCTAAATTTGACAACGTAAAATACGTCTTAAATCAAACTTACGACCGCGGCCCAAACGGCAATAAAAACAACGGCTTTGACCACGCTAGCGGCGATGCTTTCGTGATTTTAGACGACGATGACCTTCTGATAGAAGGCGCTATAAGCAAGATGGCGGCCGTAATAGAGCAGGGGTATGCTAGCGTCTGGGCGAACTGTTACTTTGAGCTTGACGGCGAGCCGACGACGAAATTTTCGGGATTTGGACTGAGTAAAAGCGGAGAAATTTCGCCGCAGGACTACTACGACGGCAAGATAACGGGCGAGTTTTTGATAATGTTTCGCCGCGACGCCATCGGTCAGAGGCGCTTTAAAAAGGGGCTTTACGGTAGCGAAAATACGCTCTGGATCTATCTTTTTGACCTTCCTGCTTACTACCTGCACGATGCCGTGCGTATTTACCGCTTTCACCGCAGCGACAGCGTCACGATAAACTCGTTTAAACGCCCGCTTTGCATAATGAAAGGCTACGC
>CAUQPE010000111.1:0-5583 GCA_963519915.1 uncultured Campylobacter sp.
TACTAAGACCGGTGAACTGCGCGAACAGACGAGCTTTATCGTTAGTTCGATGGAAAACGTCCAACAAATGAGCGGCGACCTGCAAAACGATGCCTCGTCGCTAAATAACAGCGTGATGTCGATCGTGGAGATTATAAATTTGATCAAGGATATCTCCGATCAGACGAATTTACTAGCCCTAAACGCAGCTATCGAAGCCGCGCGCGCGGGCGAACACGGACGCGGATTTGCCGTGGTGGCCGATGAGGTGCGAAAGCTCGCCGAACGCACGCAAAAAGCCACTCTCGAAGTCGAGGTGAATATAAACGGACTAAAACAAAGCTCAAATACGATGATAGGAATGAGCGAAAATTTCTCTAAAATTTCGGGCGACGTGATGCGCGTTTTGAGCGATTTTCAAGGCACTATCGCAAGCGTGAACGAAAATACGCAAAATATCTTAAATCAAACATTAAATTTAACCAACGAAGTTAACGTCAGCAATGGCAAAATCGACCATATAAATATGAAACTAAACGGATATAGAGCCATTTTAAACGGCGAATTTGACGGCGTACCAAGCGTAGGTAGCTGCCGCTTTGGTAAGTGGTTTAGCGAAAAGGTTAAAAACGTCATAGTAAAAGACGCAAAAATCATCCAAGATATCTCACGCGATCACGAAAACGTACATAGCGGACTCGAAAAGGCGATCAAAATTTTCGCAGATGGCAGCAAGGATAACGCCGCCGGAATGGAAATCCTAAAAGACGTGGAAAACTCGAGCAAAGTAGGCTTTGAAACGCTTTTAGAAGCGGTTAGAGCGGCTAGGAAATAATATTATTTGACCGCTCGACTTAGCAGAAGCGGCGGTCTTTTTGGATATTTAGCGAGCTTGCCGTGCTTGCGGCCGGCTCGCTAAGTAAAATTTACGCTCGAGTTTTGAGCGTAAATTTGAAATTTAAAACGTACTTTGCGGATCGGTTGCGGTATCTACCCAGCCTAGTTTTGCCCCCGCTAGCAGGTGAAAGTGCAGGTGCATGACCTCTTGACCGCCGTTTTCGCCGCAGTTTGTGACTAGGCGATATCCGCTCTTATCTACGCCCATTAGCACCGCGACTTCTTGGATAAATTTCGTCATCTCGCCCATCAGCGCCCCGTCCATCTCCTGGAAATTTTCAAAGTGTTTTTTTGGGATGATCAAAATATGAATCGGAGCCTTTGGATTTATGTCGTTAAAAGCTAGAAATTTGTCGTTTTCTAGTACTTTGTTGCAAGGTATTTCGCCCGCTACGATTTTTTCGAATATCGTCATGATTTTCTCCTGGTTAAAATTTGGCTTAATTATAACAAGTAAAAGCTAAAATTTCCCGCCTTTTAGGCAGATTTTATCAAATTTTGACTACAATCTATCCTAAAATTCAGTAAAGGTAAAAACTTGCAAGAGTATAGAGAAAGTATCGCAAAATGCGGGAATTTGGCGGATTTAGACAAGATCCGCGTCGCGCTACTGGGCAAAAAGGGCGCGATCACGTCGGAGTTTGCTAAGCTTAAGGACATGGACGAAGCGGCCAAGAAGGAATTTGCGGCAAATTTAAATAAGCTAAGAGACGAATTTGAAGCGCTTTTGGCAGCTAAAAAAACCGAGCTTGAAAGCGGCGAGATAAAAGCCAAAATGAAGGCCGAAGCTATCGATATCACGCTATTTAACGAGCCTTCGGGTGCCGGCGCACTGCACCCCGTGATGGCTACGATGGATAAGATCATCGAGTACTTTATGATGCAAAATTTCTCGCTCGAGACGGGACCGCTCATAGAGGATGATTTCCACAACTTTGAGGCGCTAAATTTGCCTAAATATCACCCTGCGCGCGATATGCAAGATACGTTTTATTTTAAGGATTTTAGACTCCTTCGCACGCACACTAGCCCCGTGCAGGTGCGCACGATGATGAGTAAAAAGCCGCCGATTCGCATGATAGCTCCGGGAACCGTGTTTCGCCGAGATATGGATCTAACTCACACGCCGATGTTTCACCAGATAGAAGGTCTCGTAGTCGAGGAGGGTGGCGTGGTGAGCTTTGCAAATTTAAAATCAATGCTTGAAAATTTCTTAAAATACATGTTCGGCGACGTTAAAGTGCGCTTTCGCCCTAGCTTTTTCCCATTTACGGAGCCTAGCACGGAGGTCGATATCAGCTGTATTTTCTGTCACGGCGACGGATGCCGCGTGTGCAAGCAAACTGGCTGGCTAGAGGTGCTAGGATGCGGCGTGGTCGATCCAAACGTCTTTAAAGCAGTCGGCTACAAAAACGTGAGCGGATACGCATTTGGACTCGGAGTCGAGAGATTTGCGATGCTGCTTCATCAAATTCCTGATTTGCGCTCGCTTTTCGAGGGAGATTTAAGATTATTGGAGCAGTTTAAATGATAATTTCAAGAAATTGGCTAAATGAATGGCTAGATATCTCAAGCGTAACGAGCGAAACTCTGCTAAAGACGTTAAATTCGATCGGACTTGAGGTCGATAGTTTTAAAGAGATCAGGGTACCTAAAAATATCGTCGTAGGCTACGTAAAAAGCAAGATAAAACACGAAAACGCCGAGAAACTAAGCGTTTGCCAAGTGGACGTAGGCGGCGAGACGCTACAAATCGTCTGCGGCGCGAAAAACGTCGAGGCCGGACAGTTCGTGCCCGTGGCTCTATCAGGCGCCGTTATGCCAAGCGGACTAGAGATAAAGAGGGCAAAACTGCGCGGCGTCGAGTCAAACGGCATGATCTGCTCATCCGTCGAGCTAGGCCTCGTAAAAACAAACGACGGCATAATGCCGCTGGATGAAAGTATCGGCGAGCTAAAACTGGGTAAAGAAATTTGCGAATATCCGCTACTAAACGACGATATCATCGAGATCGAGCTAACGCCAAACCGCGGCGACTGCCTAAGCGTCTACGGCGTAGCGAGGGATCTATCGGCCGCGCTTGATCTGCCGTTAAAAGACGCCGCCAGATACGAAGAGGGCGAAAATTTGCTCGGTATCGGGCGCATCTTGGCTATCCACGCCGAAGAAAATTTACAAAGCAGCTTTCAGTACCGCGCTTTTGAGATAAAAGAGTATTTTGACGAAAATTTGCTGATGAAGATCCGTTTGGCGCTGATCGAGTGCGATAAGCAAAACCGCATCGAGCGCCTGCTAGACTACGCTACGCATTCAACCGGCGTGCTTTTTAGCGCGTATGATTACGCCAAGCTCAAAAAGGACGACGAGCGTGCGGTTTTTGATCTGCAAAAGGGCGCAAATTTGGCGACTGAAATTTTAGCCGGCGGCGAGCTTTTGGGCATTGGCGGCGTGTATCAGACGGATGCGGCGAGGCTTGACGAAAATAGTAAACTAATCATAGTTGAGGCTAGCTACACAGATCCCCAAGTGATCGCGACCACCGTCTACGAGGATAAGCAAATGCCGCGCCAAGCGCAGGCTTATCGCTCGCTAAGAGGTAGTGAGCCAAATGTCGGCTTTGGAGCCGATTTTTTATTTAAGCAATTAGCCGCATTAAAATCGGTCGCGCTTTATGCGGGTTCTCAACAAAGCATGATGACGCGCGAACCGAAGGTTGTGAGCTTTACGATGAGCGAAATGCAAAAAATGATCGGTCAGGAAGTCGCGCAAAACGACGTCGTGAGGATACTTAAAAAGCTTGGATTTAGCCTAACTTTTAATGCCGAAAAAGAGGGTGCGAACGTGAAAGTTCCGCTATTTCGCCACGACATCGTAAATGCGCAGGATGTCTGCGAAGAGATCGTGCGAATGGTCGGTATCGACAATATCGTCTCAAAACCGCTAAATTTCAGCGAAGCAAACCGCATAAACGATACCTTTGCCGACTATAAAAATGCGCTAAATTTGCGTAAAAAAGCCGCTGCGGCCGGATTTTTCGAGAGCGTGCATTATGTATTTGACGATACTAATGAGCTATCGGCACTCGGTTTTGCGCCTTGCAAAGCCGAGATAGCTAACCCGATAAATAGCGAGCTAAACACGCTAAGGCCGACGCTTGCAAATCACCTGCTAAAGTCAGCCGAGCGAAACGTAAAAAATCAGCGAAAATCGGTCAAAATTTTTGAATTCGGCAGCGTATTTAGCCAGAGCGGAGAGCAAAGTGAGAGATTTGGCTTCGTAGCTAGCGGACTAACGAGAGAGCCTAGCCTGCTAAACGGCGCAAAACCTGCCGATATCGACTTTTTGGGCTTTGCGACGGCCGTTAGAAACGCGATCGGCGAATTTGAGCTAAAAGCCTGCGACGACGTAAAATATCTAAGCGAATTTGAACAAGCTAAAATCTATCAAAACGGCGTTTGCGTAGGCTATATCGGCCGCGTGGACGTGCGAGTCGAGGCCGCGCGCGACCTACCGCGAACCTATCTTTGCGAGATAGAGTTTGAAAAGCTTAAATTTGAAGGCGCAGTCGTCAAAGCCTACTCAAAATTCCCTGCTATCAGCAGAGACCTAAGTTTAATTGTGCCTAAAACCATGAAATTTGAAGCGATAAAAGAGTGTATAAATGCGCTAAAAATCGAATGCCTAAAAGAATTTGCGCCGGTTGATATATATTCAGACGATAAGCTCGGAGACGACGTGAGTCTGAGCGTCAAATTTAACTTCCAAGACATACAAAAAACGCTTGAAGACGAGGAAGTGGCGGCGATAATGGATAAAATTTTGGACGCTTTAAAGCAAAATTTAAATATCGGATTAAGATGAAAGTTTACGCATTAAGAACGCCGATAAGCGCGAGCCTGGAAAACATCGCTGCCGATAAATCTATCTCGCATAGATGCGCGATATTTTCGCTTTTAAGCGATAAGCCAAGCCGCGTGAAAAACTATCTAAAGGCCGAGGATACGCTAAATACGCTAGAGATCGTAAAAAATTTGGGCGCGCATATCGAGGAAAAAGAGGGCGAGCTAATCATAACTCCGAGCGCAAATTTAAAAGAGCCTAGCGTTGTTTTAGAGTGCGGAAACTCGGGCACGGCTATGAGGCTTTTTATGGGCTTTTTGGCTGCTAGCGAGGGTTTTTTCGTGCTAAGCGGGGACGAGTTTTTAAATCGTCGTCCGATGGCGCGCGTGGCTAAACCGCTGATCAGCGTCGGCGCTAAGATAGACGGTGCAAACGGCGGAGATCACGCGCCTTTGGCGATCCGCGGCAAGAAGCTGGAGTATTTTAAATTTGATAGCAAAATCGCCTCCGCGCAGGTAAAATCGGCTCTGATTTTGGCGGGACTAAAGTCAAACGGCTGCGAGCTTAGCGAACCCGAGCTTAGTCGCGATCACACCGAGCGCATGCTAACAGGTATGGGCGCGAGCCTGCAAATTTTACCGCACGGTGTCAAAGTGGAGCCGATGAGTGCGGCGCTAAAACCGCTTGAAATTTGCGTCCCAAACGACCCTAGTTCGGCGTTTTTCTTTGCAGTAGCCGCTGCGATAATCCCGAATTCCCACATCGTGCTAAAAAATATGCTGTTAAATAAAACACGCGTGGAAGCCTTTAAAATTTTAGCCCCAATGGGCGCGCAAGTAACGTTTAAAGTGACTTCCGGCACATACG
>CAUQPE010000112.1:0-5543 GCA_963519915.1 uncultured Campylobacter sp.
CCGCACCTAAAATTTATCTCGTAAAACGCAGTAAAAACGAAATTCGCGGCGTGGACCAGGCGTGCAAGCGGTTAGGGCTCGTACTAAGCGCCGCACAGCGAAACGAATGCGCGCGCTGCCTAGAAAACAGCGCCGACTGCGTGCTGGGCGGCAAGGTAGCCGTGGGCGCGGGCAAAAATTTTATTCTCGTAACGCCCCATATCAAAGCCGCGATGGACAAGAAATTTAAAGAAGTGTGCAGACAGCTCGCCATCCCACCGATAAGCCGCGGATTTTTGTTTGCCGAGGCCGCGGATCTAGCTAAATTTAAAGAACTTTTGTAAGCTTTGGCATGCAACTGCCGCTAAAAATACACAAAATTTAAGATCAATAAAATTTGATCGCCGCGCCTCGCATAGCCTTCGCGCAGGGGCGTACAGTCAGGACAAATTACAAAAATACAAACGCCGCCAAAGACTAACTAAATTTGTCAAATTTAAAAGCCGCGACGGTCACTCCCCGTATTTTTTCTTTAGGTCGTCCCACGTCACCAGCGTGCGTTTGCCCTCTAGGCTGCGGATGCGCGTGACGTCTTGCATCATCTCTAGCACCCCCTTAAATACCCCGCTTTCATCGCGCACGGCGGCGTAGTAGATGTAGATAAATTTGCCGTGAAGCTCCAGCCAAAAGTCGATCTCGTCGCGCTCGCCCTTGCGAAACGCGTCGATGATCTCCAGCACGCTAGCTACGCTCTCGCGCGGGTGGCAGTTTTTCACGTCGCGCCCGATGACGCCCGCGCTTCGCGGGAATACGCGGTGCTTGGTGTCGGTGTAAAATTTCACGATCTCGTTTTCATCGACGAAGGAGAGGTCAACGGGCATGTGCTTATAAATGAGGTTAATTTGCTCTAGCGTGAGCTTACCCGTAGCGACGTCAAAAACCGCGTTTTTATCGCGGCTTGCGTTTGGATTTAGTCCGTATTTGCTCATCAAATTTGACAGCTCTTTTAGGAAATTCGGATTTAAAACCGCTTCGTTTAGGTTGTTGTTTTGTAAATTTGCCTCGCTTTGTAAATTTACGTCCTTTAAATTTGCCTCCGAGCCGCTACCGGACTCTAAATTTAACGGATAAAATTCGCTCGGCTTTTCGATGAGAAAATATCCGATCTCATCATCGCCACGTCTCATCGCACGAAATTCCTCCTCGCTGATTAGCTCCAGCGACGTCGGATAGAGCGCCGCCTCCTCGCGTGAGAGCAGATCGAGTAGATTTTCGTAGATCTCGTGCTGAGCCGCGATAAACTCGTCAGCCTTGCCGCCCTCTAGCAGCTCGCGCGCCGCGGCGATACCGTCGCGGACCTTGTTATCAAAGCTCCACATAAAGCGCGATGGACGGTCAAAGCCCTTGTTTTCGAGCATCGAGTAGAGTTGGTGCTGTTTTCTAGCAAAGTGCGTTCTGTTAAAGCCGCCCAGTTTGTCGTAAATTTCAAGCCACTCGTTTTTGATAAATTTCTTTTTTAGTAGCTCTTTTGCCTTTGCGATTAGTTCGCGCGCGGCGTCGTTTTCGTTGATGTAGGTGGCGACGGGGTGGTCTTTTGGTAGCTTGGGGCGCTCGGCTGTTAGGATACCGCGCAGGATTTCTGATAGCTCGGCGGCGTTTTCGTCGATAAACTCGCTCTTAAAGCCTAAATTTAGCAAATTTGCGCGCACGTTTTTAAAATCGGCCGGCGTGAGTTTTGTTAGCTCCGATTTTGCAGCTTTTCTTGAGGCGAAAAAATTTGCCGCTCCGCTGAGGTAATCCCTCAAAATCGCAGTCGCCAAGGCAACGGCGGCGTTGTTAAATTTGATCATTTTTTATCCTTAACTTAAATTTTAAGGATTATACAAAAAGCGGAAAGTAAAAACTTTGATTTATCTTAAGCTGTAAATTTTGACGCCAAAGGTTGCGTCGATCTTCTCGGCATCTTTACGCATTTTGATCGGAAAGTCAATTTTGACGATATTTTCGTAGTTTTGTAGCGCGTCCATAAACTCGTAAAATTTAGCAGGAGTTTTCATAGAGCCCATTACCGTTAGCTCATAGACCGAGATCTCGCCGTTTTTTGCGGCCTCTTTTAGCTCGCTTAGATTTACGTTTGCGAAGTATTTTGAGGCAAACTGAGTAAATTCATCCGTGTCAAATTTGTTTTCAAGAGCGTCTAACACGGCCTTGTCGTTTTGCTTTATCTCGTTTAGGGCTTTTGATTTGGCGTCGTAGAGCCTTTGCGTTTGCGCACTTGCGGCGATTTGCATGCGACTTTCGTATTTGATCTGCTTGTACTCTTTGATACTCGGTACTAAAAAGCCAAATATCATCACAAGGCAAGCGACTATAAAAATGAGAATATAGATGAGTAATTTGGTAACGTCGATATTTTGTAGGCTTCTATCTTTACTCATTTTTACCCTCTAAGCTGTCGGTTTTGTTTGTGCTGATGAAATTTAGCCAGCCGTTATCTAACTGATAAAAAGAGGTATTTGACGTGTTAAAAATCGACTTTAGCGGCGTGGCGAGTAACATATTGTAAATATCTCGGCTAGGCGTAGTGCCTTTTACGACGAGTGAGTTTTTATCCATCGAGATCTCGTGTAGCGTGATGCTTGAGGGGACAAGATCGAGTAGATTGCGCAGGCTTTGTTTTAAGATGGCATTTGAGGCCGCTATCTCGTTTGCGCTATCTCTTCTTTGCTTTAAAAGCGCTGTGAGCTCGTCGGCTTGCTTGATTTGCTCTTGCGTCTGCTCTTGTTTTTGTTTTGAAATTTGCGTTTCGTTTCGTAGCGATTTGCTTTTAAACTCAACAAAGAAATTTGCCGCAGCAAAAAGCAACACTATCGTAGCGATAAAAAACAGCCAAATTTTGCTAAAAAGGTTAAAAATCGGTTTTCTCTGAGGTTTTATAAAGCTATAACTAGTCATTTTCCAACTCTTTTTTCATTAGCTCGGTCATCGTTTTTAGCGTATCGACGGGATAAACGGCGGTCTTTACTAAGAGTTCGTTTTCTAGATAGTGTAAAAACGTAGCGCTCGTCCTCTCCGTAGCGTCAAATATCACGACGTTTTCGATAAAATCGCCATCATAAAGCGGATTTGAATAAAATTCTTTAAGCGCCAGCGATATATACCGGTACATACTCATATCGCGTCCAAATATCGACACGGATGCCGTTACGTCAGTGGATTCTGGCATATTTATATCGTAGTCTAGGTCGGCAAACTCCTCTTGGCTATCGCCGGTCTTTAACATGTCGTCTAAATTTTCTAGACCGTCCATGTTGTTAAAGCTTTCGTCTACATTTGTGATAAAATCATCTATCTCGTCGCTGTTTTCTTTATCAAATTCGACGTTCTCGTCGCCGTCGTCCTCATCTAGCTTACAAACCGTGGCGTATTTTGCGCCGTTACCCGATGTAATGCAGATGGCGAAAATTTCTTTGCAGGCATAAATAAAAAGCGTCTTTGCCGTAGATAATTTTTGTTTTTCGATCTCTTTTTGCATAAGTACTATGGGCGAATAAAGTACGTCTATGTCCGTATCGCCAAATTTACTCTCGGCGGCTTTAACGTCTGAAAGTTTTGCATAGATCAGCCAATTTTTAGCAGGATTTATGCAGGTTATCTCTTTTGTCTTTATGCCTAATTTTTCGAGATTTTCGGCGTTTTTAGCTTCAAACGCGCCTTGTTCGAGCGCGTCGAAAAACAGCGAAATATAAACCCATTTATACTCTTTTTGCAGATTTTTTAGATACTCTTTTATTCTGTCTGAGATTTTGCCGGACTCTTCTAGGTCAAATTCATTTTTTATCGTTTTGATCGGAGTTGCACCCTTGTATGCCTCGCCGTAAAATATGCACTTTTTAGACTGGATAACGGCGCTAAGATATAAAACGCTAAAAAAACGACGTATCAGCAAAGATTTCTCCTAAAAATTACGATGCGTTATCATACCCAAAAAGCCATAAAATAGAGTTAAAACAGCTCTTTTTGTAGGGTTAAAAATTTATCTTTTATTCGTTTTGCTTCTTCTTGTAGGTCCGAGTCCGTCAAATTTGACGGCTTAAGCTCTGCATAGTCGCTCACGGCGATGTCGCACATCATGCGAATTTTGTCTAAATTTACTTTGCTTACTTTACCTGATTTGCTGATTTTTTGGATATTTTCTAGGTAGCCGTTTGAGCGAGCGATGTAGAGGGCGTATTTTTGCGAGATTTCGCTTTGCACCATCACGGTGTGAGCGAGTTTGTTGTAGATGTCTTTATGGTAGGCTGATTTTGAGAGCCTATAGGCGGTTTCGTAATCGCCCATTTCGTAGTAAAATTTGGCTCCAAGCGCGTTTTTGTAAGACGGACTAAGCGTAACAAATGAGACAAAAATAGCCGCCAAAAGCGCTCCGATAATTAAAATAACGGTCTTTGAGCTCATTTTTCCATCTCCTTTTTTATCTGCTCTCTTGCGGCTTCTAGCTCCATGCCTGTCACGCTAAAAGGCGGCGAGAGTGTATAAGAAATCTCGCTAAAAGGCTTTGGGATTATCATTTTATCCCAGCTTTTTAGCTGCCAAAATTTACTTGCTTCGTAGTTTAAAATTTGTATTTGCGCATTTTGCTTTTGTGCGATGACGACGGCTCCGTCGGCGACGCTGTGATAGGGGCCGCGCGGGCCGTCCGGGGTGATGATGACGTCGGCGCCGCTTTTTAGCTCTCTAAAGCTTTGTGCGAGGGCCTTCACTGCGCCTTTTGAGCTACTGCCTCTGATCGCGCCGATACCGAAAAACGAAATCACGCGCGCGATGATCTCGCCGTCTTTGTGGTCGCTTATTATTACCTTGGCGCGTCTTTGCGGATTTTGGCCGTTTTTCCACCAGTGCACGTAGGCAAAGCTCATTAGCGCTAGCCTGCCGTGCCAAAATAGCACTACGCAGGGCTCGTTCGTCAAATTTGTCTTAGAAAAGCTCTTTTTGCAGGTTAAAAATATAATCCAAATAAAAAAATAGATAATGCGCGGGGCTAAATTTATAAAAACGCTTCGTTTAAATTTAGCCCACAAGCTCACCGTAAAGCACCATTCTCTTTGGGTCGTTCACGCGCACTTTTAGCGTCTTGCCTAGTAACTCTTCGCTACCTGCGACTTGAACGAGGAAGTTATTAAAGCTTCTGCCGGCGACGCCGCCGTTTGCGCGAAGCTCCTCGAAATATACGTCGAAAATTTTACCTTTTTGTGCCGCGACGATTTCGTCCAAAATTTCGTTATGGCGGCTTTGTAGACGGGTTAGGCGAGCGCTTGCGACGGCGTCTGGGATTTGATTGGTAAATTCCGCCGCCTTAGTCATCGGGCGAGGCGAATACTTAAAGCTAAAAATTTGCTCAAAGCGTACCTTTTCTAGCACGTCCATCGTGTCCTCAAACTCCTCGTCCGTTTCGCCCGGAAACGCCACGATAATGTCGGTTGAAATGCTAACCTCCGGGCACATCGCTCGCAGTCTAGCTGCTCGGTCTAAAAACCACTCTTTGGTGTAACCGCGCTTCATCT
>CAUQPE010000113.1:0-5540 GCA_963519915.1 uncultured Campylobacter sp.
CGATATCTGGATACGTGATTTTCTTACCGTTGTGATCGATCACTTTGCCTGGATTTAGCAGGGCGTCCGCGATACGAGCGACAGGGAATGCATAGTTTGTCGCCTTTTGCAGCCAGCTTTGACCCGTACCCGCAACCGCTGCAGCCTTAGCAACGAAGCGGCCGTTTGCGTCAAATTCTCCGCTATCGGTGCCAATAAACTCGCCCTCGTCGTTAAATTTACCCACGCTTGCGCTATTTACGCCGCCGATGACTGCGCCTTTGCAAGTCGGAGCGCCGCCGTTTGAGTAGTGGTAGCTAAGGCCAAATCCCCCGCCAGGAAGCCCGATCTGACCTAACATCGCCGCCAAAGTCACCATCGCCCAGTGCAGCTGCTCGCCGTGATGCGCGCGCTGCATGCCCCAACCGCTCATTATCATCGTGCGGTTAGCGCAGAAAGTGTCCGCAAGCTCTTTTATGAGGCTTGCTTTTAGGCCGCAAATTTTGCTCGCCCACTCTAAATTTTTAGGCGTGCCGTCGGTTTTACCGAGCAGATACGGCAGGAATTTATCAAAGCCACTCGTATAGGTTTCGATGAAGTTTTTATCGTATTTGCCGCTCTCGTATAGGTAGTGCATCATGCCTAGCATCATCGCAGTGTCGGTGTTTGGCACCGGAGCGATCCACTCGGCCTTATCAAAGTACTGCGCCGTTTCGCTTCTTATAGGGTCGATTATTATGACTTTTATGTCGCTGCGTTTTTTTAGCTCTTCAAAGTACTTAAAGCCCTGCTCGTCGGTGCTTGTCCACGCTATGCGCAACGTTGCCATCGGGTTTGCGCCCCAGATAACGACTACTTTTGAGTTTTCTAGTACCACAGGCCAGCTGGTCTGCTGCTCATATACCTCGATGCTGCCCACGACGTGAGGCATGATGACCTGGCTAGCTCCCGTAGAATAATCGCCCAGAGACCCCACGAATCCGCCGCTAAGGTTCATAAATCTATGAAGTAAAATTCTCGAGTTATGCACGTTACCGCTTGATTTCCAGCCGTAGCTACCCGCAAACACGCCCTCTAGCCCCTTTTGCTTTCTAGTCTTTTTTAGCTCTCTAGCTACTAGTTTTATCGCGTCTTCGTAGCGTACGCGTACCCAGCCGTCCTTACCTCTTAGCTCAGGCTTTGGCGAATCCGGATTTTCTAGGTAGCTTTTGCGCACCATAGGGTATTTTATACGCGATTTATAGACCATGTCGGCGGTGTAGTGTTGCAACGGATTATACACTTCGCTCGTTTTTTGAAACGGCTCTGATTTTACGATCTTGCCGTCTTTGACGCTAACTTTTAGCATGCCCCAGTGAGCGGCCGTTAGCACCTCGCCGCTACGCACGTTTGCCGTATTTAGCTCGGCGCCTAGTAAATTTGACGCCGTTACGCTAGAAAACAAAGGAGCCGCTGCAAGTGCCGCTCCGCCTTTTAATACATTTCGTCTTTGTAGGTTCATTTTCCTCTCCTGTTTTTATTTCTCGGTCGAACGAAGTCCGACCTCCGAGCGGGAGTATAAATACTCCCTGCACCCACCTGAAGCACACCGCTTCTTTTAAAAGCGATTTTAATTTGGCTTTTTATCAGCCAACGAGCCGCGTCTTGGCACGGATCAAATTTAAGCTTTTACGCTCAAATTTGACTGCCCTCTCGTCCGGCGAGTCAAATTTTACGGCTAAAAGCCTCGTTCGCGCAGCCTAGCCCGCAAAGTAGCCTCTCAAATTTAGCGCGCATCTAATCTTATGCGCTAAATTTACTATCCGCCGAACCTTCAAATTCGGCGTTTTAAAAACAGCCGCTTCGCCGCGAATTTTATAAAATCTAGCTCCCGTAAATCTCGTCCATTTGCGGGC
This sequence comes from uncultured Campylobacter sp., assembly GCA_963519915.1. GTDB lineage: Bacteria > Campylobacterota > Campylobacteria > Campylobacterales > Campylobacteraceae > Campylobacter_A. The sequence continues at coordinate 1,875 of CAUQPE010000113.1, forward strand.
GCGCCAGGCGTAAATCCTCGTCAAATTTACGCGCCGCTTTTTACTTTTTCGCCACGTTCACGTCGGCAGAGTGCTTTTGCAAGTACTGTATCACCAGCCACTCGTCGTCTTTGCCGATCGCCGTTCGCGCGATCATCGATTTTAGCAGGTTAGGCCACTGATTTGCCTTGTAGTGCGTGGTTTGATGCAGCGAATGGCACACTCCGCAGCTCTCTTTGTATAGCTCGCCGCCCTTAGCAAAAAGTCCGCCTAGATCGCTCGTAAAGCCGTCTTTTTGCGCATAGACCACGGTCTCGACCTCGTCCCATTTGCCGTTAGCGCCCTTTTTTACGACCTTGATCTCAGGCGTCGCGGTTTTGGCAAACGCAACGGCGATGACGCGCTCGGAGTCGCTAAAGTAAACGACGTTGCTAACGGCGGGATTTTGGTAGCCTTTAACGGAGATTTTCACGCGGTCGCCCTCGTTCGCTAGTATTTTTACGGCATTAGTCGGCAAGAGCCTGCCTATGCTTTTTTGCGACGTCGCGTCGGCATAGACGTCTTTTACCGACGGGCTGTACACCTCGCCCGCTGCAAAGAGCGAACAGGCTAGCAAGCTTGATAGTAGGATTTTTTTCATTTTGCTCCCTTAAATTTAAGATGTAAAAGGATTATATAAGAAAAGTATGATGAAAGTATGATTTTATGAAAATATAATTTTATATTTGCGCAGTTCATGCCGTAAATTTGCAAGTAAATTTTGCAAATTTAGCGGTAAAAGCTTACGAAAAAATACTAATCTCGGTTTTAAATTTTAAAAGCGAATTTAGCGAGATTATTGAAAGCAAAATTTAAAGCGGCAGCCCGCAAAACGCCCGAAATTTAGGAGGGTTCGCGAGCCGAAAAATCCTACTCCGCGCTATAGCTTGAGAGCATATCAAAAGTAGGCGCGAAAAAGAGCGCTCCGGTGATCGGCGTGCTAAAATCAAGCAATCTATCCGAGTTGCCGCGCGGCTCGCCGATAAACATCTTATTTAGCATAGCTTCAACCGTCGAAAACGTGCTAGCATACGCGATAAAGTACGTCCCCGTCATGCTTCCCTCGACAAAAGGCATATTTCCGCGAACAACTTTTTTATCATCTCCTACGTTTGCCGCGGCGGAGTGCGAGTTGCTAGGCTTTTCATCCTCGCTCATCTCGATGTCGTCTGTCTTAGTGCGGCCGATGACCTTTTCTTGCTCGCTCACGCTAGTTGCATTCCACTCTCTCATTTTGTGTTTATATTTTTGCACGAACACATAGCTTCCTCCCTTAAATTTCGCGTCCTCGTCGCCGACTTTGGCAAAATAATCTCTATCCTCGCCGTTTGGATTTTCCGTACCGTCCACAAAGCCGATAATCGCCCTGCCGTCGTGGTATTTAAAACCCTGAGTTTCGTCTGCGAGCTTGGCAAATTTAAAAAGCTCGGCCTTTATGTTTTGCGCCATATCAAAGCAATCCGCCGCATCAAGCGCCCTAATATGAACGTGGATATCGCCCGCGGTGCTCACGGCTTCGTGCTTATCGCCTTTTATCGCTTTAAAATTTACAAGCTCTTTTGGTAGCGGCTGCGGAAGTCCTAGTTTTAGCCACGCATCGCGTCCGATGCCGATTACGCAGTTTACGTTCGCCTCCGCGCCAAACCTTACTTTAGCCGTTTTGTTTAAATTTACAACCAAAGCGCAAAGCCTCTCAAAGCCCTTTTTACAGGCGTTTTCGTCGCCGCTTAGCAACCAAGTTTGAAAGACGGTGTTATTGCCCGGCGCCTGCGTGACTTCTTGCGAATTTATTTGCATATTTTCTCCTTAAAGTTGTTTTTAAAATTAGCAATTCGCATTTTACGACTTAAATTTTAATTTATGCTGAATTTACGCTTTTAAGAAAACGTAAATTTTAAACGGATTATAATCGCCGAGTTTTGTATTAAATTTATCATTGCGGTCTTTACAGACGCCAAATTTAAAAGCGCCGCATTTTGTATTTAAACTATGAATTTTTGATTAAGCCGTCTTGCCTCAGATATAGCTCGTTTGACTCACGGTTCGTTGATTTTGCTCGGCTAGGACAAGCGCATATCCGCTGCCCTGCGCGTTTTGGATGAGTTCGGGGTAGAGTTTTTTGCGTAGTTTATACACAAAGCTTCGTATCGCGTCGGCGGTGCAGCTGCCCTCCTGCCAGACGCACGTCTCGATCATCTCAAAGCTCACGACGCGCCCTTGATTTTTGAGAAAAAGATGTAGCAAATTTTGCTCTTTTTTCGTTAACGCCACGGGCTCGCCGCCCTTTGTTAGCTGTCTGCTAAAGGCGTTAAATTTAAAGCCGTTTTTTAGATCGACCTGGGCAAAATCGTTTTTAAATTTATTCGCCGCAAAGCTCATTTGCATGATTAGATCGCGCTTTTCAAACGGCTTTTTTAGCACGCCAAAGCTACCTAGCTCTATCGCACTAAGCATGTTTTCGTCGTTACCGTATGCAGTAAGAAATATAATAGGCACGTCTTTATCCAGCCCCCTGATGCGAGCCGCCATCTCAAGCCCGTTCATATGCGGCATGTTGATATCGGAAAGCACCAAATTTACGTCCTTTGCTTCAAAAACTTCCAGCGCCTCTTTTGCGTTTGCGCAGGCGTAAACCTCGCTCACGTAGTTTTCGACCGATATTATGATGCTTTCGCGCAGGCTCTCGTCGTCCTCGACGATGAGCAAATTTACGCCGTTTAAGATATTTTTTATTTTGCTATACACGCTAGCCTCGTTTCTTGCTTGTCTTTCTTAAGTTTGCAAACTAATTTTTAAATTTATCGCCTCGTCTAAATTTCGCCTAAAAATAGCGTAAATTTAGTCGGATTCGCCGCGCTTTCAAGCTCCAGCGCGCCACCTAGCTTTTTTACGGCAAGCTCCCTAGCTACGTTTAGCCCCGTGCCCGTGCCCATATTTTTCGTCGTAAAAAACGGCTCGAAAATCTCATCGCTATCTGCTTTTACTCCGCCGCCGTTATCGCTCACACTCACGCAGAAAAGCTCGCCCGCCCTCTTTAGCTCGATCAAAATTTGCGGCGTTTCGCATCCGCTTTCGACCAGCGCGTCCTTAGCGTTTGAGAGCAAAGAGAGCAAGATCTGTCTCACGTAGCTAGCGACGCTTTTTAGCTCGCATTTGCCGCACTCGTGAGCAAATTTTAGCTCTATGCCGTGAGAGTTTAGCTCGGGCCACACTATCAAAATAAGCTCGTTTATGATATTAACGAGATTAAATTTCGCCGCCGCCTCGCCACTCGCGTAAAAATTTCTAAACGCCTTTATCGTTTCGTCCATGAGCCTTAGGCTCTTTTTGCAGGCTGCGATTTGAGCCGGTATGCGCTCAAATTCGCCCTCGCGCGCGCACTCCTCGATATTATCCAGATACAGCCCCATCGCGCTTAGAGGCTGACGCTGCTGATGCGAGATGGAGTTTATCATCTCGCCTACCAGCGCGGTTTTGGCGTGAACTAGCACCGAGCGCCTATGCTCAAGCTCTTTTTTTTTCGAGCTCTTTTTCGTGCGTGACGTCGGTGACCGCGAGGATAAATCCGTCAAATTTCACTCCGCCCTCAAGCACGTTTGAAACGTTTAGCCTGTAGCTTTTTTGGTTCTTTTTTACTATAAAATCGAT
>CAUQPE010000114.1:0-5495 GCA_963519915.1 uncultured Campylobacter sp.
GGCTCTTTATCGCGGTCGGAGACGTCTTTTACCATCTCCCAGACCTTTTGTAGCATCGCGACGCCCGCTTCCGGATTGCTCATCTCGCGACCTTTTAGAAATACGCGAAATTTGACGTGTTTGCCGTCCTCTAAAAACTCAAGCGCGTGCTTGACTTTGTAGTTGATGTCGTTTTGAGCGATTTTGACGGAGAGTTTGATCTCTTTTACTTCGATCGTTTTTTGCTTTTTCTTGGCCTCTTTTTGCTTTTTTTCCTGCTGGTAGCGGAATTTGCCGTAGTCCATTATCTTGCAAACGGGAGGTTTTGCATCAGGCGCGATTAGCACCAGATCAAGCCCCATTTTCTCGGCGATTTTCAAGGCCTCTACTCTTGGGATGACGCCGTATGCGGTGCCGTCGTCTCCCACGCATCTTACTTCGCTCGCTCTGATATCTTCGTTGAGCAACACTTCGTTTTCTTTAGCCAATTAGTTTTTTCCTTTAAGTTGAAATTTGTTGATTATATCCAAAAATATTGTGTTTTTATTGTATTTTTCGTAGAAATTTATTGCGCTGTGACAATTTTTGCAGATTTTGGTAAAAGCCAGGCTTAGCATAAAGCCGCGCCTAGCTCAAATTTAGCGGATTTTCGCTGGGGTTTCAAAAACTTACCTCGGCGAGTTTTGATTTTAACAGCTCGACGAATTCATCCAGCTTCATATCTTTTTGTTCTCTAGTCGTGCGGTCGCGCAGAGCGATAGCGCTATTTGCCACTTCGTTGTCGCCCAGCACCGCAATCATCGGCACTCGTTGCTTTTCTGCGGTGCGGATGCGTTTGTTTAGGCTCTCGTTTTTGCTTGCGATTTCGCTATCTACGCCGATTTTGCGAAGCTCTTTGGCGACGGTTTTGGCGTAGTCTAGGTGCGCATCGCTGATCGGCACGATGACTACTTGCGTAGGCGCTACGAAAAACGGCAGCTCGCCGCCCGTGTGCTCGATCAAGATACCGATAAATCGCTCAAAGCTTCCCAGTAGCGCGCGGTGTAGCATAACCGGCTGCTGACGTTCGTTATTTGCGTCGATGTAGCCCAGATCAAAGCGCTCAGGCAGGTTAAAATCGACCTGGATCGTGCCGCACTGCCATTTTCGTTTTAGCGCGTCGGTGATTTTGATGTCGATTTTTGGACCGTAGAATGCGCCGCCGCCCTCGTCGATACCGTATTTAAAGCCGTTTTCATCAAGCGCTTCTTTTAGCGCTTTCGTAGCCGTTTCCCAAATTTCGTCTCCGCCGATAGCTTTTGCGGGCTTAGTAGAAATCTCCATCTCGTAGTGAAAGCCGAAATTTTCCATTATTTTGCCGGCAAATTTTAAAATTTCTAAAATATTTTCTTTGATTTGGCTCGGCATACAAAAGATGTGCGAGTCATCCTGGGCAAATTCGCGCACCCTGAAAAGCCCGTGTAAAACGCCGCTTTTTTCGTGGCGATGCACGACGCCGTATTCGAAAAATTTAAGCGGCAAATCGCGGTATGAGCGGATGTCGCTTTGATAAACCTTGATGTGGCCGACGCAGTTCATCGGCTTTATGCCGTATTCGGCCTCGTCGATCGTCGTAAAGTACATATTTTCTTTGTAGTTTGCGTAGTGACCGCTCTTTTTCCACACGTCGGCTTTTAGTAGCTCTGGGCCTCTAACCGGCTCGTAGCCGCGGTCACGGTGAGCTTTGTATAAAATTTGCTCTAACTTCGAGCGCAAGCGTCCGCCGTTTGGCAGCCAGATCGGCAGACCGCCGCCGACCTCTTCGTCGAAGGTAAACAGCTTCATCTCGACGCCAAGCTTTCTGTGGTCGCGTTTTTTGGCCTCTTCGATGATGCGGATGTGCTCTTTTAGGCTCTCTTTATCGGCAAATGCCGTGCCGTAGATGCGGTTTATCATCTCGCGCGTTTCGTCGCCGCCAAGATACGCGCCGGCTACGCGGGTTAGTTTAAAAAATCTTAAAAATTTGGTATTTGGCAAGTGCGGTCCGCGGCACAAATCCTCGAAATTTCCTTGCTTGTAGCTGCTGACTTCACCCTCGGGGATGCGTTTTAGCACCTCTTGTTTTAGCTCGTCGTCTTTAAATTTATCGCTCATAAAGGCTTTTGTGGAGCTTGCTTTGACGATGTCAAGCTTTGCTTCGGCTAGCTCTTTCATCTTGGCTTCTATCGCCTCTAGATCTTCGTCGCTAAGCTTGCTGTTGGCCTCATCGACCTTGAAATCATAATAAAATCCGTCCTCGACGTTTGGTCCGACGAAAAATTTGGCCTGCGGATAAAGCTCTTTGATCGCCTGCGCCATGAGGTGCGCACAGGAGTGCCTGATGACGTTTAGTGCGTCTGGGGAGTTGTCAAAATAAATCGGTTCTGCGGCGTTTTCTCGCCCGTTGATACTCTGGGTATCGACTATGTTTCCGTCCAGTTTGTATGCGATGATATCGCTCATTTTACGTCCTTTTTATCGAAACATCTTTCTTACGCTGAAAGAATTGGGCTTGATTTTAGCTAAATTGTTTTTAAGCTTTACTTAATGTTTTATTTGATTTGGGTTTAAACGGCGGTCAAATTTGAGTTTTGAATATAATAGAATATATTGATTAAATTTTAAATATTGTCAAATCGGTAATATTCTCAATATAATTTATTATACTTTAAGAAAACTAACGCTAATATTTCATCGAATGAATCATGCATTTATCTCGTCTTTGCATTGTTTTGATTCATTTTTCTCCCAAATTGCGCAAAGGAGTGGTTGCCTTTGCGCTTTAACCTTTAAATTTTATTTCCCAAAACCTGCACAAATTTGACGCTAACGAGTTAAAATTTAGAAAATAAATACATTTTGGCTTTAGTTTGCAAATTTGATGCTTGGATTTAAGGTGCGAAATAAGAAAATTTGATGAAATTTGAATCAAAAGAAGCGAAATGGTGGCCCCGAATGGACTCGAACCATCGACCACTACCATGTCAAGGTAGTGCTCTACCAACTGAGCTACGGGACCGAAAAGTGGAAATTTACCCAAAATAATATTGAAATTAGCTTAAATTTTGCGATTTTTCGTAAAAAGCAAAAATTGGGCGGGGTAGCATTTCGTCAAATTTGATCATGCAGGATAGTCTCAAAATAAAAATATATAAAGATTAAATTTTAATAGAAAAATTTTGATAAATATTAAAAATAAAATCTCATAAATTCATCTTTTTGTGGTCAAATTTATATTAAATCCCCTAAATTTAGGGATATTTATGATAGAGCAAATTTTAATAAAACTCACAGCAAACTCACGATATTATAATTATAATGCCGTTATGATATTTCATCTAAAGGAGAATGTATGCAAGAGCAAATGTCAAGACGCGACTTGTTAAAGCTAGGTATGGTGGGTGCGGGTGCGCTCGCGCTAGGTTCGGTAAATGCGCAAGCAAGCGCGTTAAACGCAAAAGACGTCAAATTTGACGAAGAGTGGGACGTGATCATCATCGGCTCGGGCTTTGCGGGGCTTGCGGCGGGCTTAAAAGCGGCGCAAAAAGGCAGCAAGGTACTAATCCTGGAAAAAATGGGTCGCATCGGCGGCAACTCCGTAATCAACGGCGGCGGCATGGCGGTCGCAAACAACCCGGTGCAAGCAAAAACTAACATCAAAGATAGCAAAGAGCTATTTATCGCCGACTGTCTAAAAGCCGGTCTTGGCATCAACCACACCGAGCTTTTGGAGATCTTGGTCGATCGCGGTATGGACGCGTATAACTTCCTAGTTGAAAACGGCGTTAAGTTTAAAGAGCACTGCGCGCACTTTGGCGGTCACACGGTCGCTCGCTCGCTGCTAACCACAAACGACTCAGGCTCAGGCTACATCCAGCCGATGCTTGAGAAATTTGAAGCGCTAAAAGACAAAGGTTGCGAGCTTCGCCGCCGCGCTAAATTTGACGACTTCGTACTAGATGACAGCGGCCGCGTCGTGGGCGTAACGATCAGAGAAGAGTATAGGTTCGACGATAAGCTTTACAGCGACGATCTAGAAAACACTAGCGGTACGAAAAAAACGCTAAAAGCAAACAAGGGCGTCGTTTTAGCAGCCGGCGGATTTTGCCGAGATAAGGTGTTTAGAAAGCTCCAAGACCCGCGCATCCCTGACGACGTCGATAGCACGAACCACCCTGGAGCGACTGCTGGTGCGCTGTTAAAAGCATTTGAGATCGGCGCGTATCCTGTTCAGGTCGACTGGATACAGTTTGGTCCGTGGGCGAGCCCTGACGAAAAGGGCTTTGGTACCGCTCCGATCCTAACTCAGCAAGGCACCTTTAAATACGGCATCGCAGTCGATATCCGCACCGGCAAGCGCTTTATGAATGAGCTGGCCGACCGCAAAACCCGCGCGGACGCCGAGTTTAAAATTTTACGCGAAAAACCGGGCGCATATCCGATAACCTTCGCCGACACCAAAATGGCGTTTAAAGACCTAAGCGAAGAGATCATCCAAAAAGGCATGGGAAGCGGCAAACTAGTCGGCGAGTGCGCTACGCTCGATGACATCGCTAAAAAATACGGCGTACCCGCCGATGCGCTAAAAGAAACCGTCAAAAAATATAACGAAGGCGTCAAGGCTAAAAAGGACGAATTTGGCAAACAAGAAAGTGCGCTAAGCGAGATCAACGAAGCAGGACCGTTCTACGTCATCCGCCTATCGCCGAAGCCTCACCACACCATGGGCGGCCTAAAGATCAACACCAAAGCCGAGGTCATCTCAAGCAAGACGAATAAGCCGATCCCAGGCCTATATGCAGCAGGCGAGATCACCGGCGGTACGCACGGCGCGAGCAGATTAGGTACGGTTGCGATAACCGATTGTATAGTGTTTGGAATGATTGCTGGAGAAAATCTAGCTTAAATTTGGTAAAACGGAGTTCTCGCGAGTTTATGCTTCGTTAGATCTAAATTTTATCGCTTGATGAACGAAATATTCTATCTGCGCTCTAAAATTTAGATCCGCCTCGCCTAAAGCCCGCGATAATCCGTTTTTATTTCGTATCGCAGGTTAAATTTGGTCTGCGATACTTCGTTAAATTTGATGGTAAATTTAATAAAATTTGTAAATTTTGCCTTCGCCTAAACAAAACGTGCGGCGCGACAGCGCTATCGCACCCCGCTAGCGTGCAGTGGGGATGGTGGTGGTTTGGGGGGGGCGGAAGGGGCGACGCTTCGTAAGTAGAAACCCCTTCCGCCTCCCAAGAAAAAAGAAAAAGTTCAAATTTGGCAAATTAAAATATAGGTCTAAGGTAGACCAATCCAACTTTGGCATTTTCAAGATGTAATCCTAGGTAGGTAAAATTCGTTAAATTTAAAAGCGAATTTAAATCGCTAGGCCTTTTCAAATTTACCCCTCAAATTTAACGACAAAGAGAACGCGTCTCTTTAAATCCTCATAGAAAGGAATTCGCATGAAACATAAAGCGTTTCTCGCCTTGTGCGCGTCTATGCTA
>CAUQPE010000115.1:0-5360 GCA_963519915.1 uncultured Campylobacter sp.
CGAAATTAAATTTTTCTACTTCATTTATCAAAATACCTAAAATTCCGATAATCGTTTAATGTATGCGTTTTTAGTAATAAAGTTAGACTTTTACATATTCGGTTTTTAAGTTTTATAAAAGTTTAAGTTGTTAATATTCGCTCAGATTTTAATACGAAATCAAATTTAATCACAAAGGAAAACACAATGTTTAGCGCAAGAAATCAACTACAAGCTCAAATCACAGAGGTAAGAGAGGGAGCGGTAAACTCTCTAATCGTAGCAAAGCTACAAGGCGGCGAGACCGTAAAAGCAACCGTAACCGTAGATAGCCAAAAGGCTCTAGATCTAGTGGCTGGTAAAAAGGTAGTTTATCTATTTAAAGCTTCTTCTATCATAGTAGCTAAAGGCGATAACGGTCTAAAGCTAAGCGCTACTAATCAACTAAAAGGTAAGGTAGTAAAAGTAGTAGAGGGCGCGGTAAACGCTGAAGTAGATATCGAGATAACAGGCGGAGATAAGCTAAGCGCTATCATCACTAACGAATCTGCTAAAAACCTATCTCTAAAAGCTGGAGATGAAGTAACTGCTATCATCAAAGCTAGCCATATTATTATAGGCGCTTAATGCTTTCAGTAGCGAGCGTTTTAAGTAATGCTCGCTAAATTAAATTTGATGAAAATTTACCTCCTCTTTCCTTTCAAAATTTAACTTTTTTCATAAAATTTTAACCCAAAATAGCAAATCTATCCACTCAAATTTAGCCTCTGTTTTGTCTGATTTAACGCCTGTTTGTTCTTTATTTTCTCTTAAATTTTTTTATATATAATTTGCCTAATCATTATCAATATTAAGGAGAAAATTTTGAACGCTCAATGCAAATTTTTGGGTTTATCTATGTGCCTTGCTTGCTCGCTTTACGCAGTCGATGCAAACCTCGGCGAGGTGACCGCCTACGGTAAAACAGACATCTCGGCCACCGAGGGTACAGGCTCATATACGACGCAAAACATGAACACTGCGACGGGTCTTGATTTAACTATCCGCGAAACGCCGCAAACCGTCACCATTATCCCCGATCAGCTCGTTAAAGATCTAAATTTAAACGACGTAGATAAGGCGCTAAGCTATGCGCCGGGCATTACGACTACGAGCAGGTTTGGCATGAATCTACCGATGTCTAGAGGCTTTAACATCGATAACATCCAAGAAGACGGCATGCAGTCCACCACCGCGCTTGCTGCACAGGGGCTCTATGGCCAGTCCAAAGAGCATACCGACATGGCGTTTTATGACCGCGTGGAGGTACTTCGCGGCGTGGCGGGTCTGACACAGAGTAACGGCGAGCCCGGCGGCACGATAAATTTGGCCAGAAAGCGTCCGCAAAAGACGTTCGGAGCAAATTTATCCCTAGGTATAGGCAGCTGGGATACATACCGTAGCGTAGCAGACGTGACGGGCGGGCTAAACTCCGACGGCTCCGTCCGAGGCAGAGTAATCGGCACTCTGGGCAAGGATGGGTCGTTTAGAGACATAAAAGGCAACAAAAGAGGCGCAGTCTCTGCTATGATAGAAACCGACATAGGCGACTCCACGAACGCGCTTGCCGGGATAATCTACCAAAAAAGTAGAGGCGTCTACGATCCGTTTGGCGTACCCGTGGTCGGCAAGAACGGCGAGGAGTTAAATTTAAACCGCAAAACAACCTTTATATCAGACTGGAGTCGCGCGATCTACGAAAAATATAACCTATTTTTAGATCTTGAGCACTATTTTAACGACAGCATCAAGGCCTATGCCAAATTTAACTATACCGATAGCAAGAGCACTCTCAAATTCGGCGGCTGGCACGGAGTAAATCGCGATCCGATTACCAGATATATCGGCTACGACAGATACGACAACGCAAGTAAAGAATTTAGCTTTAAAACCGGTATCGACGCAAACTATGATTTATTTGGTCAAAATCACGACTTTTTCACCAGCATTACGATGTCGCGCGAGACCTTCACGCAGCACGACAGAGACGTATTTACGGGCGCGGCAAATCTCACCTATAATACCTTCAACAAAGGCCTCATAAATAACGAACCAAACTGGGGAGATATGACGGCTCTTTGCGCGCTGGGTACCAACTGCTATAATCTACACTATAACACTAAAATTTACCAACAAATGTTTACGATCGGCACTAGGTATAACTTTAGCGACGACTGGCATTTACTCCTTGGCGCTAGATACTCGTGGTTAAAGAGAAATAGCACTACCGATAACTACCGCCGAGGCACGCATACGGTCGCGCAAGAGGTCAAAAAGCACAAACTAACGCCGTATATCGGCCTTACGTGGGATTTTGCCAGAGATCACTCGCTGTACGCCAGCTACACCGAGATATATAAGCCCCAAACTGCTACCGATAGAAACGACGAGATACTGAAGCCTATCGTGGGCTACAACGCCGAGATCGGTCTAAAGTCCGAGTTTTTTGACGGTGCGCTAAACACGACCGTAGCGCTGTTTCAGATCGAACAAGAAAATCGCGCGATACAAGACTACGAGTACTACGTCGCCACGAATAAAAACAGAAGCGTAGCCGAGGGTAAAGTACGAAGCCGCGGCCTTGATATCGAAGCAAACGGCGCGATCACCGATAGGTGGAAAATTTTCGGCGGATATACGTATAATAAAAGCGAATACATGAAAGACGAAACGCACAATCCTACAAGCGTCGACTACCGCAAAGGCGCAAATGCTAAGCCTTGGATACCAAAACATATTGTCAAGGTCTACACAAGCTACGAGCTGCCTCTAGTCGCGCAGCAAAAGCTAGTCTTTGGCACGGGCGTACGCTATCAGACCAAGACCAACAACATGTACTCAAGATACAATATCACGACCGGCGCGTATTATCCGGCTAACGACATCCCGGACCAAAAGGCCTACGCGCTATGGGATGCGAATATCGCGTATTATTACGACAAGCACTTTAACGTAAATTTATCCGTCAAAAACATAACCGACGAGAAGTATTTTATCAATCAAAATAACCGCGTGGCCGGACAAAATAACTTCTACGGCGAGCCTAGGAACTTTATGGTGACGTTTAATTACGCATACTAATCAGGCTATTGCGCACCTGCTTTTCGGACTCAGCTAGGCTCGTAAAATTTATAAATACGAGCCTCTAGCGTAAATTTGTTTTACTTATTTACGGAGCTAAATTTGCTCAAATTTAACATTTCTCGGCTTGCGGGATACGAATTTACTCGTCCGTAAAGCGCGATTAAATTTGCGGTAAAATTTGAAAGATAAATTTCTGCGCAAAAGTCATAATGCGCCGTCAAGCAAGGCAGACGAACATAAAATTAAAAAAAGGCTAAATTTGCAAATTTTAAAGAAGTTTTTCATCATCGCGGGCTGGTTTTGGACGGACAAGCGCTCGCTAACGGCGTGGGCGATGCTGGCCGTGACGCTGGGGGCTAGCCTAGCCATCGTCAAGGTTGCGACGCTAATGAATGCCTGGGATAAAAAATTTTACGACGCGATCGAAAAATTTGAAAAAGATCTCATGCTCCCGCTTGTGGGCGAATTTCTCGTCTATACAGCCGTTATCGTGCTATTTATCGTGATCGGAAACTGGTTTAAAAAGCTACTCGTGATCTCGTGGCGCGAAAACCTAAGTCAAAAGATGGAAAATTTATGGCTAAAAAACGCAAATTTTTACCGCTTGTCAGGCGCTGCGGGCTTTGATAACCCGGATCAGCGTATCGCCGAGGATAGTCTTCTGCTCGCCGATAAGAGCGTAAATCTAATAAAATCCATGGTTTACAACCTCTCCAAGCTTTTTGCTTTTACCTTTATCCTCTGGGAAGCATCAAAGGTACTGCGCTTTAGCGCGTTTGGACGCGAGTTCGCGCTAGAGGGCTTTTTGGTTTACGTCGCGCTCGTCTATACGCTCATTAGCTCGCTTATCACGCACCTCATAGGCCGTAGTCTAAAGCGTCTAAACTACGAAAAACAGCAGGTTGAGGCTGACTACCGCGCAAATCTGCTAATCACTCGCGAAAACGCTGAAGCCGTCGCGCTAATGAATGGCGCCGGCGCTGAAAAATCGCGCTTTAGAACAAGCTTTAGCGAGGTCGTGCGCAACTGGCGCGTCATCATGAACACCGAGTTTCGCCTCGAGTGCTTTTCGGCTAGCTACTTAAAAATCACGAATCTAATCCCGATTTTCGCCTGCTTGCCGCTTTATTTCGCGCACGCGATGACATTTGGCGATATGATGCGGGCACGCTCGGCGTTTTATAGCGTGCAGGACGGCTTTGCGTGGTTTATGGACTACTATAAACAGATCATGGAGTGGGCAGCAAGCGTGGAGCGCGTGTATAAATTTGTCGAGATCGCGCAGGCAGCGGACTCTAAGGTTAAATTTGACGCTAAATTTAGCGGACAAAACAGCAACCTTGACGGAGTGAACGAATCCGCCCAGGCAACGGCGGCAAATTTGGCACAAGATAAATTTGACGAAAACGCCGAAGCAAACGAGCTGAGGTGTAAAAATTTACAAATTTTTACCCCGAGCGACGAAAGGTTGGTTTGCGGGTTAAATTTGAGCGTAAAAAGCGGCGAATGGGTGCTGCTACGCGGAGCTAGCGGAACGGGAAAAAGCAGCGTATTTAGGTACATCGCGGGCATCTGGGATCATGGCTCAGGCGAGGTTTGCGCTCCGCGCGGGACGATGAGCGTACCGCAAAAGCCGTTTTTAGCGCGTATGAGCCTAAAGCAGCTTATCGCGTATCCTAGCGATTTGCAAGGCACCGATGCCGATTTTGAGGGGATTTTACGGCGCGTACGGCTAGAGAAATTTATCCGCGAACTAGACGAAGTTAAAGACTGGGGCAAGATTTTAAGCGGAGGCGAAGCGCAAAGGCTTGCGTTTGCGAGGGTTTATTTTGCGCGGCCTGCGTTTTTACTGCTTGACGAGGCGACTTCGGCGCTTGATAGCGCACTGGCAAAAGAGCTTTTAACCGCCCTGAAGCGCGACTTTCCGCACCTTGGCGTACTAGCTATCACGCACCAAGAGGAGCTTAAATTTATTTTTGACAAGGTTATAGATATTGATAAAATTTAAAAATTATCGCTAAATTTTTAGTCTTATATTAAGCCCGTTTTGTTAAATCAATACACCTACGTGCCGGAGTATTTTATATTTTATTTTTTATCAAAACGACCGCATTTTATCTTTTTGTATCAGTTCAAAGAGCACGATTTAACGCAAGTTCCAAATTTACGGTTAAACGGTCTTCCAAAATCTCAGCTTCGTTTTGATCGCGTCCTGATTTTTCTCCCGTAAAATTTGCAAAAACTCTTTAAAATTCGGC
>CAUQPE010000116.1:0-5274 GCA_963519915.1 uncultured Campylobacter sp.
CCGTTTATGACGCGCTGCGTGCGGTGCTCCTGACCGCCGAAACCCAGCGAGCTTTCAAGCTCTAAGATATTTATTTTATCTGTTTTTTTCATATATTTTTGACCGCCTCGTAGATTTCCTCGTCCGCGACGTCCTGCGCCCTTTTGCTTTCACTTTGCAGCACGGCACACTTCGCACCGCCGTAAACCGGAGCCCAGCGAGCGGCGTCCGTTTTACCAAGCACCAGCACCGTTTTTACGCCAAGAGCTGGAGCTAAGTGCGCTACGCCGCCGTCAAGCGTGAGGACGAATTTAGCCGCCCAGATGTAGCCCGCAAGTTCATCTAGGCTCGCTGTCGCGGCAAACTCCACGCCCGCCTCTTGCGCTACTTTTTCGCCAAATTTTACGTCCTCCGCACTAACGGCGACGCGTCCGAAATTTTGCTTTAAAAACGTCAAAATCCGCAAAATTTTAGCCTCGTCCATGCGGTTTTGCTCCACCCTCGAGGATACGTGAAAAAATACAAAATCCTTAAATTTATCGCTTTTAAAGCTCGGTACGTAAAGCGTCTTTTCTCCGTCAAATTTCGCTCCAAGCGGCGCTATTAGCTCACAGCAGAGTAGCACCTCGTGAGGCGGCGGATTAAAGTTTAGTTTATGCGTTATTAACGAACCGCCCTCGTTTTGCTTTGCCGCGCCTATCGTCGTTTTAGCTCCGGCGGCTCTGGCAAATATCGCAGCAGAGGGCGAATAAGCGCTTCTAAAAATCACGGTTGCATCATATTTTTCGCGGCGAATTTGAAGCAAAATTTTACATTTTCCCCAAAACGCTCGAACCTTTGCAGCCGCTCCTTTTACGTGCTTTGGTTTAGTGTAGATATAGATTTTATTTAAAAATGGATTTCCGCGAACGACGCATGCGTTTAGGCTATTTACCACGATGTCGATTTGCGCACGCGGATGAGCCTTTCGCAGCGCCTCTATCGCCGGCGTCGTGCAGATGAGATCGCCGATGTTATCGTTTCTAACGAGCAAAATTTTCACGATTTTCCTTTTTTGCGCGATTATACCTATTTTACGCTTATACTTATTTACGCTCTCATCCAGAGCCAGCCCGGCATAACCTAAAATTCATCAAAAAACTTATAAAATACCGCTAAATTTTAAAAGGCGAACATGAAAAAAATAGTATTTTTAAGGCTCGATCTAGACGCTATCGGCGGGGCGCAGAGATATCTCTCGCGGCTCGTTAAAGCTCTAAAAGACTCGGGCGTTGCGTGCGAGACGCGCGGATTTATCGGTAGCAAAAAGCTAAGCTCGTGGATCAAAGCCCTGCGTTTTAACGCGCAAGCCAAGCGGCAAAAGGGCGCGGACGAGATTTATTTTAGCTTAGAGCGCATCACCTGCGCCGACATCTACCGCGCGGGCGACGGCGTGCACAAAGTCTATATGAAAACCAAGCCTTTTTGGTTTACAAATCCCCTAAATTTCGTCATTCCATACCTCGAAAAGCGCACTTTTAAAAATGCAAAAAAAATCATCGCCAACTCAAATTTTATAAAACGTCAAATTTGCGAGACCTACGCCATCGCCCCTGAAAAGATCACGGTCGTCTATAACGGCGTAAATTTACCTACACGCGTACAAAAAGGCTCGGCAAAGCTCGCTCTTTGCGAGGAATTCGGGGTTGATTTTCACCTACCAACGCTGCTATTTGTGGGAAGCGGCTTTAAACGCAAGGGCGCGGAGGAGTTTTTACGCATCGCGGCTCGTCTAAAAACGCGCGTAAACTGCCTGATCGTCGGCCGCGACAAAAACGCCGCCCGCTACAAAAATCTAGCCAGGGAACTAGGCCTAAACGCCGTATTTACGGGCGCGCAAAAAAGCGCGGCGAGATTTTACGAAGGCAGCGAGCTGTTTTTGTTTCCGACAGCGTACGAGCCGTTTTCAAACGTCGTTTTAGAGGCGCTTAGCTACGGCTGCGTCGCTATCACTACCGCTCAAAACGGCGCTGCGGAGATACTGCCAAACGATTTTGTGATGAGCTCGCCGCAAGACTACGACATCTGCGCTCTGATCGACGAGATCCTAAACGACGACGAGCGGCTGGCAATGCTGCAAGAGCGAAATTTGGCGCTTGCCAGCGAGTTTAGCATCGAAAAAAACGCGAGCGCGACGCTGGAGATCATACGTGCGAATCTTGATTGAGCTGCCGACCTGGCTGGGCGACGCCGTGATGGCAAGCGCCGCGGTGGAGGCCATCGCAAAGCACGCGGCGGCGTTTGACGCAGGAAATTTAGCGGGCAAATTTGAGAACCTAGGCGAGCGAGACTTTAGCTTTTCATACCAAAATTTTGGCCCCGTAACGCAAGAAATTCAAATTTTTACAAACAGTGCGGCAAATTTGAGCGATAAATTTGACGCGGACTGCGGCGCAAATTTGACTGCAAACACGCAAGAAAATCAAAATCCGCAAAATTTACGAGAGCTCGTCAAAATCGTATTTTTCGGCTCGTTTGCGGCGTGCGAGCTTTTTAAGGCTCACCCAAACTGCGAGCGCGTCATCGCTGATAACAGCAAAAAGGCTAAATTTAGACTCTGGCGGCTATTTTGGCAGGCTAGAAATCTCGGTAAATTTGACGCGGCGTTTAGCTTTAGAAGCTCGTTTGCGAGTAAAATTTTACTTTACGGAGCGCTGGCTGGGCGAAAATTTATTTTCCAAAAGAACAACGATAGCGCGCATCAGGTGCAAAAATACCTAAAATTCGTCAAATCAGCGTTAAATTTAAAATTGGCGGACGACAAGCTGAAGCTTTACTTTGAGCCGCGTAAATTTGACGCGCCCGTGCTCGGACTAAATCCCGGCGCTAGCTACGGAAGCGCCAAACGCTGGTATCCGGCCTACTTCGCGCAGGTGGCGCTGCATTTTAAAGATAAATTTAAGATTATGATTTTCGGCGGCGCGGGCGAGCGCGATATGTGCGAGCAGATCGAGCAAATTTTACGCGAAAACGGCGCGAAGTGCGAAAATCTAGCGGGCAAAACGAGCGTGCGCGAGCTTTGCGAAAATATCGGCGGCATAGGACAAAGCAGCGGGATATTCGTCACGAACGACAGCGGACCGATGCATATCGCAGCAGCCTACAATACACCTACGATCGCGCTTTTTGGGCCGACGAGATTTACGCAAACCTGTCCGTGGCGCAACAAAAACGCCCGCATCCTGCACCTAAACCTAGAGTGCATGCCCTGCATGAAGCGCGTCTGTCCTCTGGGCACCCACGCCTGCATGAAGGATCTCTCGCCGCAAGCCGTCATCCAGGCGATCGAGCGAGAATTTTTCACAGAAGTGGTAAAAAACTAGAAATTTGAGCACGCGGTTTTTCTTAAACGGCCGCAAATCAGCAAAAAGCCCGCTACGTATAATAGGCGCGCGATCAAATTTAACGCACGCAAAGCACGCTTTTGAGATAGCGCAAAGCCGCTTAATCAAGGCAAATTTTACTAAATCTATTTTCAATTTTTATCCGTCAAGAAAAGCGCGGTCAAAGTAAAATTTGTGCCACTTATAGCGTCTCGCACGCCGCAAAATCCTGCCTCACGAAACAACCTCAACCGCGTAAATATCATCAAATTTGACCCTCGTTTTTACCACCGCTAGGCTTTTATCCATCAAATTTACACCCGAGACCAACCCCTCTATACTCACGTAGCCTTGCCCGTCGTGGTATGTGATTTTTACCTTGTCGGCGGGTTTTAGTTTGCTTATTTTATTTAGGATTTCTTCTATCTTTGATTCGTCAAGATCTAGCTTTTCGCTCTTTTCTCGCTCCTGCGCTTTTAGGGCTTTTTCTAGAGTTGAGAGAGGATTAAACGAGCTAAAGATTTTGGCTCTATCTTTATTCACCGCTTTTGTGTCCTCCTATCTTTTTGTTTCTATCTCGGCCGGTGGCTTCTGGTAGTAGGTCGATAGCCCTTAGGATGGAGTTTTTGCCGTATTTTTCTTTTATCTTGTTTAGGGTTTTTAGCACCGTTTTTTCTTTTGCGTTTTCGTCTTCAAAGAGGCTTTTTTCGGTTTTGCTTTCCCTTACGACGTCGTTTGCCGATATGCCGATTTGCCTGATGAGGCCTGCGTTTTTTATCTTTTTTAGATATAGCTCCTGCGCCGCGTCCATGAGTACGCTGGCGATATTGCTCGGGGTTTTAAACCTAACCGTGGCTCTTTGCGCGGGCTCGTTTTTATCGGCGAATTTGATATTTATCGTGAGCCCGCTAGCCCGCACTTCCTCGTTTATCATCTTTAGAGCTAGCCTATCGGTCATCTCTTTTAGCACGATTAGAGCCTCTAGCCTCTCGTAGTCTCTAGGTAAAATTTCAGAGCTAAAGTATGACCTAGTCGAGGGTTTATAGGCCTTGATGCCCGCTATAGTGGTGGGCTCGATGCCGTTTGCGTGATCTAGCGCTATATATGCGTCGATGCCAAACACTCTTTCTAGCAGGTTAAATGGCGCGTTTGCCATATCCTTCATGCAAAATATCCCGTATCTCTCAAGCTTTGCTCTAGTTTGCTTGCCTATACGCCAAAAATCATTTAGCGGCCGATGCGTCCAGAGCTTTTCTTTATATAGTGCTTCGTCTAAAAAGGCGATATTGTCCTCGCTGTGCTTAGCTAGGATATCGAGAGCGATTTTGGCTAGATATAGATTCGTCCCCATGCCGCAGGTAGGCGTTACGCCCGTAGTTTTTAGGATGTCGTCCATTATCATCTTTGCCATGGCTCTGGCTTCTAGTTTATAAAATTTTAGATACGAGGTGAGATCGATAAAGGCCTCGTCGATGGAGTAGACGTAGATGTCCTCTTTGGCTACGTATTTTAGGTAGATGCCGTAAATTTTAGCCGCGTAGTCGATGTAAAACTGCATCCTGGGCGGCGCGATTATATATTTGATATTTTTAGGTATTTCAAACAGTCTGCATCTGTTTTTTACGCCAAGAGCCTTTAGTGCGGGACTAACGGCTAGACACACGCTGCCCTCGCCTCTGCTAGCGTCTGCGACGACTAAATTTGCCTCAAAGGGATCAAGCCCTCGCTCCACGCACTCGACCGAGGCGTAGAAGGATTTTAGATCGATGACGGCGTAGGCTGGAGCTTGGGTTTTCATGGGTGATTAAATTTGCTTGCGCTCTAGGCGGCGTTAAAGAGCGGCGAGGCGAGCCAAATTTGACTCAGCCGCTGCAAATACTTTTAAATTTAGCCTAAAACGCATCGTCGATAGCTTGGCAGATGATATGCCCTA
>CAUQPE010000117.1:0-5107 GCA_963519915.1 uncultured Campylobacter sp.
ATGTTTGGCGGGCAAAATTTCCATGACTTTGCGAGCAGCTCGGGTATGGGAAATTTGGACGAAATTTTAAAAAATATCTTCGGCGGAGGCGGTTTTGGCGCCTTTTCTAGCAGAGGCGGATTTGGTGGCTTTAGGCAAACTGGCGGATTTAGCGGTTTTGAGGACGATGAGGATCTAGACTCCCGCGCAAAGGTAACTATCCCGTTTGACGTAGCGGTAAAAGGTGGCGAACACTCGATAAATTTTAACGGCGAAAACATCAAAATAAAAATCCCAAACGGCATAAATGACGGCGAAAAGCTACGCATAAAAGGCAAAGGTAGCGGCGGACGCGGAGATCTGATACTAACCGTAAATATCGCGCCTAGCGACGAATACGAAAGAGACGGCGACGATCTATATAAAGACGTGCTAATCCCGCTAAAAACGATGATGTTTGGCGGTAAGATAGACGTAAAAACGCCTAAAAAAGACGTAACGATAAAAATCGCCGAAAACTCAAAATCCGGGCAAAAAATAAGGCTTAAAGGATACGGCGTGCAAAATAGAAAAAGCGGGATATTCGGCGATCTGTATCTGCGAGCGCGCGTGTCATTGCCGGACGTAAATGCCCTAGACGGCGAGCTAGCCGAACTTATGAAGCAAAAACTCCCGGAGGCATAAGATGAAACAATACGAAGAACCGGTCTATCTAATAAGCGTCGTAGCAAAGGTGCTCTCTATACACCCGCAGACGCTACGCCAATACGAGCGCGAGGGACTGCTAGAGCCATCAAGAACCGAGGGCAAGATGCGTCTTTATTCCGAAAAAGATATGGACCGTATCAAGATGATACTGCGTCTAACGCGCGATCTTGGCGTAAATTTGGCAGGCGTCGATATCATCTTGCAGCTAAAAGAGCAGATCGAGCAGTCTGAAGTCATGATAAAGCAGATGAAAGAGGAGCTGGCTAAAATGGAGCAGGGCGGCGTGCCGTCTAAAAAGGCTCTGGTAAAGCGCAAAAATAGCTTTGATCTCATCTTTTATGATGATAAAAATTAATCCTTTTTATCGTTAAAAAAGGTAAAATCGGGTAAAATTTACTTACAAAACGCGCCAAATTTGAGGCTTTAGTGGTACTAAATTTAGCCTTAAATTTGTCCGCTTTGAACCCAAATGAGGCACAATGTTAGAAACTTTTTTACTATTTTTTTCTATTCTACTTATCGCTTGTATCGTCTCTAGCAAGGTTTCAGATAGATTCGGTATCCCGTCGTTAGTCGTATTTTTGGCCGTGGGCATGCTCGCGGGCTCGGACGGACTACTAGGCATCGCCTTTGATAGCCAGCTCATCGCTCATGATGTGGGCATAATCGCACTTATTTTTATCCTCTACACTGGCGGGCTTGATACGAATTTAAAATCGATAAAGCCTATCATGATGAGTGGCATCATGCTCGCGACCGTTGGCGTCGTGCTGACGGCGGCTCTGGTCGCACTTTTGGTTAAATTTTTACTAGGGCTAACTTGGCTTGAAGCCTTGCTTTTTGGAGCGATCATCTCCTCGACCGACGCTGCGGCGGTGTTTGCGATCCTTGGAGCGAAGGAAATTTTGCTAAAAAATAACATCCGACCGCTTTTGGAGCTAGAATCTGGCTCAAACGATCCGATGGCGATTTTCCTCACTGTCACAATGATACAAATCATCGCCCTAAACACCGTCCCAGACGCCTCTGACATCACTGTCGCACTCATCAAGCAGTTTTTACTCGGCGGGCTGATGGGCTATGTATTTGGCGTCGCGCTACCTGGGCTTTTTAACCGTCTAAGGCTTGAGTACTGGGGGCTATATCCTGTTTTTTCGATGGCTTGGGTGATGCTTTTATACGTGCTAGCGGGCAAGGTCGGCGGCAACGGCTTTTTGGCCGTTTATATCGCGGGTATGTTTATAAATAAAAAAGAGTTCGCGCATAAGAAAAATTTGATCGGTTTTCACGACGGTATCGCGTGGGCGATGCAGATCGTCATCTTTTTGACGCTGGGACTTTTGGTAAATCCTTCTCAGCTGCCCGCCGTCGCGCTTGCGGGTACAGTGATCGCGTTTTGGATCATGTTTATCGCGCGTCCGGTGGGCGTTTTCGCGTCGTTACTTTTTTCGCGTTACAACGTGAAAGAAAAGATGTTTATCTCGTGGGTCGGGCTTCGCGGCGTCGTTCCTATCGTACTTGCGACATATCCGTTCGGGGCAAATTTGCCAAACTCGGAGCTGATTTTTAACACGATATTTTTCGTCGTGTTCGTCTCGATCATCATCCAGGGCATGACGCTAGAAAAGGTCGCGCAAAAATGTGGCGTCAAAGAAGAAGTCGCGCCAAAAGAAGTCGAGATGTCGAATTTACCGATCTTTTACCACACTTTACGTCAGCACACTATACGCTTTGACGCCGAAGTCGTCGGTAAAAACCTAGCCGAGCTCGAGCTTCCTAGCGACTTTTTGGTGCTACTCATCAAGCGAAAGGGCGAATACATCAAACCTACCGGCTCATCGGTGTTTGAAGAGGGCGACTTGCTACTGATCCAGTGCGAGGACGAAAACAAATATAACGAAACCTTAAAGACTTTTACGGCGTAAATTTGACAGAAATTTAGCCTTCGGTTTCGGTTAAATTTGACGCTAAAAGGCGCGCCTTGGTAAAGGAGTAAATTTGGACTTATCCGCCGTTTCAAAGACGCTGTTTATCACGCTTAGCGCGCGAATTTTTGCTTCTAAAAATTTCCCCGAGTATTTTTACGACGAAAAGGCTCTATCGCTCGAAAATATCGTACAAACAAACTGCGAGTCCGTGCGAGAAAAATCGTCCGAATACGCGCTCATGGCATCTGCGGCTAGATACTACAACTTAGACGAAATCGTGCGTAAATTTTGCGCAAAATATCCAAAATGTAACGTCGTTTATCTAGGCGCAGGGCTCGAGACGGCCCGCTTTCGTTTAAAAACCCTAAACGCTGCCTTTTACGAGGTAGATTTGCCCGAGGTGATAGAGCTTAGAGGGCTTTTGCTTGGCGAGCGTCCAAACGAAGCGCTCATAGGCTGCGATATGTTTGACACGGCTTGGGCGCGAAGCATTGATAAAGGCTTGCCGACGCTGCTTGTAGCGTGCGGAGTGTTTCAGTATTTTACGCGCGAGCAGGTTTTAAATTTGATTCGCGAGCTTAAAAGCGCCTTTAAAAATGCCGAGCTCGTATTTGACGCCACAAACGAAACAGGCCTAAAGTACGCTAACAAATACGTAAAAAGCGTCGGAAACGACGAAGCGATTATGCGTTTTTTCGTCGAGGACAGCAGTAAATTCGCGCTAAAAGCCGGCGTAAATTTGATAGAGGAGAGAGTATTTTTCGTTGATGCTCGCAAGATTCTTGCAAAAAGGCTCAAATTTACCACCCGCCTCATAATGAAATTCGTAGATTTTACTAAGCGGGCTAAAATTTTACATTTTGATTTAAAGCGTTAGTCGTCTAACCAAGCTCAAAGTTTTTAAATTTTACAGTTTAGTAAAGCTCGGATAGTTTTATGTAGATCTATTTTCTTAAATTTACGTTCCGATCGCAGCGCAAGTTCACAGCATCTAAAGTGTCGCGAGTAAAATTTAGAGCAGATTTTCATCTGCTCCGCTTAAATTTACTCCAAAGCCTGCGTGAGATCAGCGATGAGGTCGTCTGCGTTTTCTAGGCCGACGCTTATTCTGATTAGCTCTTTTGTTATGCCTGCCTTTATTAGCTCCTCGCTTGAGAGCTGCTGATGCGTAGTGGAGGCCGGGTGCGTGATGAGCGACTTTGAGTCGCCGATATTTACGACGATTTTAAAGAGCTTTACCTTGCCCAGCATCTTTACGGCGCGCTCAAAGCTATCGGTTTCAAAGCACATTAGCCCGCTAGCCATGCCGTCCTTGAAGTATTTTTGCGCCTTTTCGTGCTCCGAGTCGCTTTTTAGCGTCGGATAGGTTACGCGTTTTACGTATTTGTGCGAGTTTAAAAACTCGGCGATTTTGCGCGCATTTTGCGAGTGTCTCTCGATACGAACGCTTAACGTCTCAAGCCCCTGGATGAGCTGCCATGAGTTAAAAGGCGAGATCGTAGCGCCTATATCGCGCACCAAAGCCACTCTCATGCGTAGCGTATAGATATCAAATTTATCCGTCATCTGCGCGTAAACTAGCCCGTGATAGCTCTCGTCAGGCTCGTTAAAGTGCGCGTATCTGGCGTTGCCGACTAGCTTGGCGTTTAAATTTTTGCTAGCTACGACTGCGCCCGCTAGGCTTAGGCCCTGGCCGCAGATATATTTGCTCGCGCTATGCACGACGACGTCTACGCCGTGATTTAGCGGTTGGAAAATGATCGGCGTAGGCACGGTGTTATCTGCGATCGTTACGACGCCGTGCTTGTCTGCGACCTCGACGATCTTTTTAAAATTCGGGATTGCGATTTGCGGATTTGATAGCGTCTCGAAAAATATCGCGCGCGTTTTGTTGTCTATCAAATTTTCAAGATCGTCCGCCGTGTCGCTGTCAAACACCCGCGCCTCGATACCGAAACGCTTAAGCGTGTGCATGAAAAGAACCATCGTGCCGCCGTAAATTTTCTTTGCCACGACGATGTTGTCGCCGACTGCGGCTAAATTTGCGATCGAGTAGAAAATCGCCGACTGACCGCTAGCCGTCACGATAGAGGCCGAGCCCTCCTCGAGCGCTGCTATACGGCTCTCTAGTACGTCCGTAGTGGGGTTGCCCAGCCTCGTGTAGATGTGACCCGGGTCTTCTAGTGCGAACCTCGCCGCAGCCGCCTCGGCGCTGCCGAAATCATAAGCCGTAGTCTGATAAATCGGCACCGCCATGGCGCCAGGACCTGCCTTGGTGTCGTAGCCGTAGTGCGTAGCGATCGTCTCTTTTTGCATTTTTTCTCCTTGTAAAATTTGCGCGCATTATAACCGCTAAAAGTTTAAATTGGTATAATTGGGCTTTTGAAAGGAAAAAATGGCTGAACAAAACGACAAATTTAAGCGCGTAAAATACCTGCGCGGCCTGGAAAAATTCGCTAAAGCGGCGATTAGCGCGCTAAAAAGAGAGGATT
>CAUQPE010000118.1:0-4983 GCA_963519915.1 uncultured Campylobacter sp.
TGCCGCATCGTGGCGCTTGAAAAGCCGAGCGACGTCGAGCGCTCGCAGTGGTATTTCCAGCGTTACGTCGCGCATTTACCGAGTGCGGGCGAGATCGTGATCTTTGACCGCTCGTGGTACAACCGCGCTGGTGTCGAGCCTGTAATGGGCTTTTGCACGCAGGAGGAGCACAAGGAGTTTTTGCGCGAGGTGCCTAAATTTGAGGAGATGATCAAAAACTCTGGCATAATTTTCTTTAAATTTTACCTCTCGGTTTCAAAAGAAGAGCAAAAAAAGCGCTTTAAAGAGCGCCTAACCGACCCGCTAAAGCAGTTTAAAATCTCCCCCGTGGACGAGAAAAGCCAGGAGCTCTGGGATCAGTACACCATCGCAAAATACTCGATGCTACTGGCCTCAAACACGCCGTTTTGTCCGTGGACGATCATCGTCTCAGATAGCAAAAAACAGGCTCGCATCAACCTTTTTAGGCACATCCTAGCAAATGTCGAATACCCGAAAAAAATAGACGCCAAAAACTTCGAGTGCGATGAAGGTATCGTAAGGAGCGGCGAGGAGGAGATACGCCAGATGGAGGCAAACCTCAAAAACGAGAAGCTATCTAAGATGAACGGATAAGGCAAGTTTGGGTCAAATTTGACGTGCGATGCGGGAAAATAGTCTCGCGAGAATTTGCCTAAATTTGTCAAATTTGGCTCGGCTGTCAAATTTACACGCAGGCGGCCAAACCCGCGCCTTTTTGATACGAACGGCGGTAAAATCTATGCTTGTCTATTTTATAAAAATAAATTTGCGAGCGGCGCTATGGCAAATTTAACAAAGCTGGCCAGAGCTAAAATTTAACTCAAATTTGCCAAATTTTAGGCGCTGGGCAGGTCAAATTTAAACCGTGCAGAGCCGTTACTCGCGCATTTTATAGCCAAATTTAAACATCCTCCACGTCATCCACGTCGTACCACGCACCAACCAGTAAACCCTGAGACGTTGCCGTTATCAAGATATTGGTCCAGTGGAGCGCGCTGCCGATTTGCGCTTTTGCAAAAACCGCGATGTAGCCAGATAAAACCGAGAGTATAAACATGTAGGCATAAATTTTAAACAGCGGATTTTGCGTGATGCGCGCCAACCTAAAATTTAAAATCGTCCAAGAAATCGCCGACAAAGTAAATAATGTAAAAAATATAAGCATAAGCTCGGCGCTATAAAATCTTTCCTTTAAATATACCGTTGTCAGCATGGCAATCCCAAAAGCCCAACTCGCATGAAACGGTCGCACAAGATTTATCTCGCATAGAGGCTGAAGTGCTTTAAAAGCCGCATAAAAACAAATGAGTGCGCCTATGGATACGAGTATCCAATGGTTTTTGTTCTGAAACTGCGGCGAAAAAGCTACAATGTAAAACGACAAAATCGTAAGCGACATGCAAAGAGCCGCTAAAAATCCGAAATTTCTTGCGTTTTTTACGGTTTGGGCTCTATTTTCGGTCAAATTTTGCTCGTTTTCGTCCACTTTACTCCTCCTTTATCATAGTCCAAGCGTATAGATAAAACGCAGTCGGCAGCACGTAGAGTATCGCGATGGCTAGCGCTGCGGCTAGCATATATAGACCTCCTCCAAAAAAACCAAACATTGCTAGAGTTTTTATCGTTGCTCCAACGATGATGCTAACGATAGTGAAAAATACGTAAGTCTTAAAAAGCTTGTTTTTCGTAATTTTGGCCAGACCAAAATTTAGCTTAAACCAGAGTATGAAAAAATATACGGCAAGACCTATCAATGCGTAGCTAATGACTTTACTGATACCTGGCGTAATTCCTTTTAGGCTAAGCACTATCGAGAGGAGAATCACTAATACGGCTATGATTACGGTTTTTATGAAGATTTCATAAACATCGGTATCATAAATCTCGGCTAGCTTTTTAAGGGCAAGCCACATATAAACGGTAGCTGCTAGCGCCGATAGGTTGGTGATTGTGCTATCTATTAGCTCTAAGTTTTGCAGTTGCTCGAAAGTGTACGGTTGCGTAAAGGCTTTGTAAACCGCTATCAAAAACGATGCGGCAAAGTTGGCTAGCAAAAACCAGCATGATATTATGCCTTGCCTTTTGGCTTCTTTTAGAACCTTTTGGTTATAGGATATTTCTTGCATGTTTTCCCTTTTTGTCAAATTTTATATATTTGTTTTGATTTCATCTGCGTCAAATTTGAGCTCCGTCGCTCGCTCGTGTTGAGTGCTAAAATTTTTTATCTCTATTTCGTCTTGCTCGTTTGAGAAATTTTCCGCGCTGATCCATGCCGCGAGCAATACGCCCGAAGTCGCTAGATCAAAAAGCGCATTTGCGAGGGGCACGAATTTGACGATAGGGACGATGAGGGTGGGCGAGAGGACCTCTAACATGCCGTAGGTGAAGTTTGCGCTCAGGCTAGCGGCAAGCATCCACGCGTAAATGCTAAAAAGCACGCAGCCCGAGGCTTTTGCGAGTTTGAGGTTTATGACGACCCACGCGACCAAGGCGGCAAATACGGCAAGCGGGATGATGACGTCGGAGATGAGGCTTAGATAATTTTCGTCAAAAACGTAGAGCGCGACCGTGCAGAGGATCACCGCTAAAAAGCCGTTGTAGGCGTATTTAAAGATAGTAAAGACGTTTGCGTTTGACAGCTCCTGCGCGCGGATAAGCGCGTAGTGGAAAAACGTCAGCGCAAACAGCCACGCTAGCGTGCGAACGATCCAAAACAGGCTCTGATCGCTCGCTAGAAAACTCGCGCTCGCACACAGGACGCAAACTGCGCCGAGGATGCCTTGCGTTCTTGCTTTGTTAAAATTTCTATCCATTTTTATCTTTCGGTGGTTTTGGTTTTAAATTTATAAAATTTGACGCCCAAATTTGCGTCAAATTTGAGGACTCGTAAAAGAGAAAATATACATAAATTTGTTTTAAATGGTTATTAAATTTAAGCAGAAAAAGTACTTTAAAAAACAGTGTGTTTACGTAAAATAACTAGAGAAAATTTGTAAATTTTGGTCTTTGGCGCGAAGCTTTAAGTATGCGGGTTTGTCGGTGAAGGGGGGCTTTTGCCTCCCCTTCGTGTTAAACTAGAAATTAAATATTTTCTCCCGCTATCATACCAAATGTTAGGCAGTCTAGTATCGCGCAGCTACCAAGCCTGCTAGCTCCATGCGTACCGCCCGTAACCTCGCCGGCGGCATATAGTCCGGCGATCGGCTCGTCGTCGATATTTAGGACTTGCGCTTTGGTGTTGATCTTTACGCCGCCCATGGTGTGGTGCAGTTTCGGAGCGCCGCGCATAGCGTAAAACGGCGGTTTTGAGACCGTGATGCCGTCTGTTAGCTTCATCGGTTTACCGAAATCCTCGTCGACGCCCGATGCCACAAAGCCGTTGTAGCGCTCGGCGGTCTTGGTTAGCTCGCCCGCAGGCATTTTATAAAACGCCGCTAGCTCCTCGAGGGTGTCAAATTTTTTGATGACGCCGTTATTCATCGGATTTTCGAGGTCGCTCGGCACTAGTTTTGCCGCGGCTACGGAGTCGCAGAGGTTGATCGGATAGCTGTTTGCTTTGGCGTCGATGATTTTAAACATCGCGTCGGCTCTAATTTTGCGATCGGCTAGCTCGTTCATATAGCGTTTGCCGGTTTTTGGATCGACGGAAAATCCATAGCGGAAGCTCGCTTGGGCTGCAAATTTGCTCGTGATGCCGTTGCCTTTTTCGTCCGGGCATTTGTACGGAATGTACTGTATCCAGCCGACTTGCACCGGTAGCGCGCCTACCTTAAACGCCGAAATGAGCGCGCCTGCAGTGGCTCCCGGGTGGTTTGTGGTGTCAAACTCTGGTACCGCGCGAGGATCTTGGAGCTTTCTAAAGAATTTATCGCTACAAAAGCCGCCGCTTGCGAGTATGACGCCTTTTTTAGCTTTGATGATTTTCTTGTCGCCGCCTTTGTTTTCTCGGTCGTCGCTAAAGAGATCTTTGTCGAATTTATAGTTTTCTCTCACGGTTACGCCTACTACGCGACCGCTCTCGTCGGTTACGAAGTCGTCAAATTTCGTACGAGTACGAAGCTCGCAACCGTCTGATTTTTTAAATGATTCTACGAGAGGCTGCACGATGCCCGAGCCGCTGGTGTTCTCGGTGTAGTATGTTCTAGGCACGCTATGACCGCCCTCTAGGATGAGCTTATCTAGGTATTTTGCGCCGTGTTTTACGGTGAAGTTAAACGTATCGACGGCGCGGTCGGCTAGCACCTCAAGCAGCTCGACGTGATTTAGTCCAAGTCCCGCCTTGACGCAGTCGGCGATGAAAATTTCTTTTGAGTCTTTAACGCCGTTTTTCTTTTGTAGTTCGCTACCCGGTACGGCAAAAATCCCGCCGTTTACGACGCTGTTGCCGCCCACGCGACCCATTTTTTCTAGAATTAGTACTTTGTTTCCGCGTTCGCTCGCTTTGATACCCGCCGCAAGACCGGCAAAGCCGCTGCCGATGATGACGACGTCCCACTCCTCGTCAAATTTTACGTCTTTTGCGCTTACTGCGGCTTCTGCATTTACCGCTCCTAGCGCAAGCGCACCGGCGCCGGCTAAGCTCATTTTGAGCATGTCACGTCTTGAAACGTTACTTTTTGCCATGATTCTATCCTTGAAATTTAGATATTAAATCACAAATTTTATATATACATAAGTATTTAATAAAATTTGTTTTTTATATTAAAAATTGTACTGCAGTATGGCGTAAATTAAACTTAAATTTGAGATGATTTTATTAGACTATTTTAAATTTTTTATTATATTTTAATAAGGTAGTCTGATTTTGCACAGCCTACCTTAAATTTTAGAATTAGTTTTACTTAGTCGCGTTTTTATCCGCTTTGTTTTCTGCCTTCACTTCTTTCGGCTCCACATAATCCTCCCCGAAATAAGCCTTCTTTATCTCTTCTTTTTTGATTGCGGCTTTCTTTTCGTAGATTT
>CAUQPE010000119.1:0-4931 GCA_963519915.1 uncultured Campylobacter sp.
ATATGCTAAGCATCCTAGAAGCGCTAAGCGACATCGCCGAGGTTAGCAAGAACCTAGATATGATCGTCGAGCACGTCCGCACCGCGCTTGCTCGCGCTATCACTTCGCTTTACGTCGATGAGAGCGGGCGGCTAAATTTTTACGTGATGGAGCCCGCCGCGCAGCAAAAGCTGATCGACGCCGTGCAGTATAAAGACGGTGCGTATCACCTGATGATAAACGTCTCGCAGACGTCGGCGATCGTGCAGGCTCTGCGCGAGGCGAGGGCGAAGCGGCCGATCTCGGAGTACGGCTCGATGATACTTTGCGTGGAGCCTAGCTTGCGTAAATTTATCGCTGATATCTGTGCAAATTTCGCCATAGATATCACGGTGCTTAGCTTTGCCGAAGTCGCGGCAAATACGCCGTTTGAGACGTTAGGCACGATAGAAATATCAAATTTGTAAGGAATAAAATGACCATCCACCACCTCTCGCACACCGATCTGGACGGATACGGCGCACAGGTAATAACGAATCACTATTTTAAAAACGTTAAATTTTACAACTCAAACTACGGCAAGGAGATTGACGAGAAATTTGATCAAATTTTGGCTCAAATTTCTGATAAAAACGCAGTCTCGGCGGAGTCAAATTTGGGCGGCGAGCAAAACGTGCCCGAAAATCGCGGCGAGGGCGAAGCGGCTAAAAGCGATGAAAAAGCGCTTATCCTGATAACTGATCTAAATTTGACCGTGGAGCAGTGCGAAGCCTACGAAAAAGCGCTCGCAAATAAAAACGCTAAAATTTTGCTCCTCGATCACCACCAAAGCGGTGCAGAGTGCGCGAGCAAATTTAGCTGGTATTTTTTAGATAGCTCAAGGTGCGCGACCAAGATCACGCATGATTTTTTCGCTAAAATTTACGGCGTAGATGCGAGCCTAAAACACTTTAGCGACGTCGTAAATGCGGTCGATATCTGGCTAAAAGACGACGTAAATTTTGAAATGGGCAAGGTCGGACTCGGACTCGTCGCAAACGCAAAAGAGATAAATAAAGCGATGTTTGAGGCTGAAAATTCGCGCTATCTTTTTTATCTAATCAAACGAGCGCGGGAGTTTTTTGACGCGGGAGACGACTACGTCGGGCTTGACGAGGCGATTTTCGGATTTAAAAAGGACTTTTTTAAAGAGGATAAAAACGATACGTTAAGCAACCTTATTTCGGCTTTCGTCGTTAAAAAACTAAGCGAAGAAAAAGAGAAATTTAGCATAAAATATAACGATTTTAAGGGCATTTTGACCTATAATATCGGCAACACTTCCGTTATAGGCAATGATTTTTTAGTCGCAAACCCCGATATTGATTTTTTCATCGACGTTACGAGCAAAAAGACTCTGAGCTTTCGCGCTAACGGCAAAGTTGACGTGAGTCAGATGGCTAAAAATTTAGTCGGCGGTGGCGGACACGTAAATGCTAGCGGCGGGCTTTTTGCTGGCTTTAAGGATAGCTTTAGCTATGAGAACGTAAAGGCGCAGATAACCGACCTTATAACTAAAAAAACGATTTTACAAGGATAGAAAATGAAAGAAATAGAACCTACCGTGGACGAGCTAAGCTACGAGCTTTCGATGATGTTGGAGGCGATGCTTTACTATGCCGGCGTAAAAAAAGATAGGCTACAAGACGCCGCCGAGACCTACATCGAGTGCATCGACGACGCGCTAGAAAACTCGGATGCCGAGGGTGTGGATGAGGTGCTCGAAGTCGTCGAATACATGAAAAAAAAGCACGCTAAATTTTTCAAATGAAAACTCTAGCGCAAATTTTATTTTTCTCGGCTCTGGCGGTGATGCTAGGCGGTTG
This sequence comes from uncultured Campylobacter sp., assembly GCA_963519915.1. GTDB lineage: Bacteria > Campylobacterota > Campylobacteria > Campylobacterales > Campylobacteraceae > Campylobacter_A. The sequence continues at coordinate 1,845 of CAUQPE010000119.1, forward strand.
CGTGTTTTTAAACGACCGCGGCGTGACGACGAAGTACTACAACGAGTGCAAGGAGTACTACGACGCGACGGGCGTCTATCACAAAGAGTGCCCTAAAAACATCATCGACTGGACGGAGTGATGAGCTTAGAAGCGGCTAGAGCGGCGAAGGCTAGGGAGCTGGCGGGCAAAACCTACGCGCCTTTGATGCGGGAGGTAGAGGAGCTAGCGGCTAAATTTAAGGATCGTGAATTTGAGCTTAAATTTGACGATATAGTTGAGATAAACGCAAATTTAAACCCCGCCCAGCGCGAAGAGACGCTGCAAACAGCGCTAAATTTACGCTCGTGGCGCAAGGGGCCGTTTAAGATAGATGATATATTTATCGACAGCGAGTGGAGGAGTTTTGTTAAATTTAACCTACTCGCGCCGCACATGGATCTAGCGGACAAGGTCGTGGGCGATATCGGCTGCAACAATGGCTACTATCTATTTCGTATGTTGCCCCAGCATCCAAAAAAGCTGATTGGCTTTGATCCGGGCGTTATGAGCTTTTTGCAGTTTAAATTTATCGATGCGTTCGCGCGCTCGGGCATAGAGTGCGAGCTGCTAGGCGTCGAGCATCTGCCGCACTACGGCGTCAAATTTGACGTGCTCTTTTGCCTGGGTGTACTCTATCATAGAAGCGATCCCGTGCGTACGCTAAAAGAGCTAAAAGGCGCGCTAAATGCGGGTGGCGAGCTCTTTTTGGACACGATGTATCTTGATATGGAGGGCGATTTTGCCCTGAGCCCCAAAAATACATACTCAAAGATACCAAATATCTACTTCGTGCCGACTATTAGCGCGCTTTTAAACTGGTGCGAGAGGGCAAATTTTAAAGATGCGCAAATTTTAGCCACAAAGCCGACGGACGCGCACGAGCAGCGAAAAACCGAGTGGATCTTGGGACAGAGTTTGGGCGATTTTCTAGATCCCGCAGACCCGGCGCGTACGGTCGAGGGCTATCCCGCGCCAAAACGGGTCTATCTAAAACTAAGCGTATAAAAAGGTGAAAAATGGACGAAAATATCTACGACGACAACAGTAGCGACGGAGTCGTACTGCCAGAGGACGAAAATCCGTTTCGCAACGAACTAAAAACCTCGCCGAATATAAAAATCGGCCTTAGCGGCGCCGTGACGCAGCTCGAGCCAAACCGCGCCAAAACGCGCTTTTTCGCCACTAGTGACATGGTTGCTGATAGTGAGGGGCTCATACACAGCGGATTTGTTTTCTCAGCGGCTAGCTACGCGGCGATGGCAGCAGTCAATGAGACTTTTAGCGTAGTTATCGGGGCTAAGATACATTTTTTCGCTCCGACCAAGCTAAACGAAGCGATCGAATTCGATGCGCGCTCGCACTTTAACGAGAGCAAAAAACGCGAGGTGCGAGTAACTGGCACGACGAACGATATAAAGGTGTTTGAGGGGACTTTTCAGGTCGTGATTTTAGAGGATCATATCTTTAAAATTTACAAAACCAGCCTGCAAAAACAAGCCGCGCAAAGACGAAACGAAGAAAAACGTAAAGAAGAGGCGAAGCAAAACGCGTAAGCTCTGTCAAATTTTATGAAATTTGGCGGCGCAGTAATAACTTTCGCCGCCTTTTCTTTTAAATTTGATTTTATGCCGTTTTTGGCGGTATTTTGGCAGAACCTGCATAAATTTAACGCTAAAAAGGCCGCCGTCAAATTTACCTTTTAAAATTTGGCGCGGTTATTTTGAAATTTTAAAAGATCAAATTTAACCCGTTAAAATCTCATCTCCCTACCGATATATTTATCCAAAAGTCTAAATTGGCTCGCTCGGCTTTTAGCGTCGTTTTGTCGCCGTGACCTGAATACAGTACAAAATCGCCTTGCAAATTTTTGCATTTTAGTAGGCTTTGGCGCATATCCTCGGCGTTTGAAAACGGAAAATCATAGCGCCCGATGGAGCCTCTAAATAGAAAATCCCCGCTAAAGATAACGTCGTCCACGCGCACCATACAGCATCCCGGCGTATGCCCCGGAAAGTGCATAAACTCGATCTCAAAGTCCTCTATGTTAAATTTAACATCCTCAAATTTCGCTCCGCCTACGCAGATCGCGTCGTACATCGGCTGTTGCCCTGCATCCCAAAGATCTTCGTGAAGCATGAAATTATCGTCTTTATGGATGTAGACCGGAACATTAAAAAAATTTTTTAAGCTAATGTTGTCAAGAACGTGATCGTAATGCCCGTGAGTGTTTATGATAGTGAGCGGCGCGTGTGAATTTTTTACGACAAAGTCATATGAATCTTGACCTGGATCAATAATAATCTCGCGCCCGTTTTTGGATACTACGTAGCAGTTGGTTTGATAATCTCCGCATGGTTTTGAAAAAATTTTCACGATTATCCTTTTGTAAAATTTAATTAAAATAAATTGTATATTTTTTAAGCTTAAAAGTTAAATTTTATAAAAAAATTGTATAATATTTTAGAATTTAAATTTATCGGTGATAATCGTTATGAAAAATTATTTGCAAATCAGCCTAAAGCTAACCGAGTTTTTGGCGAGCTATCTCGAAAAAAGCGGCGCAAAGGGCTTTGTTTTGGGCGTTAGCGGCGGTCTAGACTCCGCCGTCGTAGCCGCTCTTTGCGTACGCACGGGCGTTGAAACGCATGCGCTTTTAATGCCGACGAAGTACTCGAACGAGCGAAATTTAAGCGACGCGCTGAAGCTTTGCGAAGATCTAAAAATAACGTATAAAATCATCGAAATACAGCCGATTTTGGATAGTTTTACCGCGCAGATCGGCGAGTCGCTCTCAAATTTGCGCATGGGAAATCTAAGCGCAAGAGCCAGGATGTGCCTGCTTTACGACTATTCGGCAAAGACAAACGCGCTAGTCGTGGGTACTAGCAACAAAAGCGAGCGCCTTCTTGGATACGGGACGATCTACGGCGATATGGCATGCGCGCTAAATCCGATCGGTGAGCTCTTTAAAACTGAAATTTACGAGCTGGCTCGCGAACTAGGTATCGATGAAAAAATCATCGCAAAAGCGCCGTCCGCCGACCTTTGGGAAGGGCAAAGCGACGA
>CAUQPE010000120.1:0-4862 GCA_963519915.1 uncultured Campylobacter sp.
TTGCGTACAATCTAAACAAGCTCGTGAGCTACGAGATGATCGAGGAGTTCGTCTATGAGGGTGAGCAAACGAGCAAGGGCGCGATACAAAACGTCGTGCTGAGGCTAAAGCGGGAGCTGGGGGTTAAATTTAAAAACATCAATGAAAGTGGATATATACTGCTAAGCGGCGAATAAATTTGATTTGCGGCTTGTCTTTTTCCTTTATACTTCGTTGAAAATTTCGCCGAAGCTCGGTTACATACTATATGTATGCGCCCTCGCTCGGCTCATTTCCGCCTCGTCTAAAGAAAAAATACGGCGCCTTGATTTTTTGTACTCAAATTTGAAGTCAAATTTGTAAATTTTAGCTCAAATTTTACTCGCCGAGACCCGCATCCTGAAAACGTCAAATTTGCAAATTTAGTAAGCTATGAGATAAATATTCCAGACGGATTGTGTGTAGTTTAAATAGTTTTTGGCGGATACGACGGGAGCGGACTGGTCGTCCGTGACCCGAGTATCCTAGCCGAAAACTACTTTTAAAATCCAGCCGAGCCGGGGAATCCAAAACCTAAATTTTATTGATTTCGCTGCTGCGGGCATTATACACAAACCAGCTCAAAATCATAACCAAACAAAACACCCCAAACACCGCAAAAAACGCAAAATTCGCCCACGAGTAAATTTTGATAAATCCGGCCTCGTTCGCCGCGCTAAAATCAGGCGCAAAAAGGCTCGGGCAAATTTCGTTTAGCGGTAGCGCAAAAGGAAAGCCAATCTCGCTAACACCGCTAAAATCGCTCGTGGAGTAATCAAGCCCAAATATCACGCCCAAAAAAATCAGGAAAAATCCCGCAAGCTTGACACCAAAAACCTTAGGCGCGCACATCGCCACGCACACGCCAAACGCCGCAAACAGCGTCGCAAAGCGCAGCTTCACAACAAGTGCGTCCGCAACCGCGCCGCCCAAAAACAGCTCGCACAAGATAAATTTGATCGCCAAAACCGCGAGCAACGCCGCCCAAAACGCCCGCCTTCGCTCCAAGTTATACACAAAGCAGACAAAGCCCTTGTTTTCGATATTGTAGTCCATTATTTTGCTAGCAGCTCCTTGACTGCCGCAGCCATCGCGTCTACCGAGCCGATCGCCTTCACGTTTATCAGATACTTGCCACCGACCACGTACGCAGGCACGCCCTGGATCTTAGCCACATCGTAGCTATCGTCCCACGCTTTTAAAATTTCTTGCGCACGCTCGCTGGCTAGAGCCTTGTCGTAGTCCGCATCGCTCACGCCCGCCGCGCTAAGAGCCGTCTGGATAAATCTCGCCTTGTCCTTGCCGCCGTTAAAATCATCGCCCTTGTCGTGAGTGGCCTTGTAGATCGCAAATTTGGCTTTTTTAAATTTAGACTTGTCGCTTAGCAAACTAACGTCGCCAGCCTCGTCTAAAACGATCATCGCAGCAAAAACTTTGCTCGCCGTTTCGCCCAGCTTGCCCTTGGTTTTTAGGTGATACGGGATAAATTTGACTCCATCTAGCTCGCTAAATAACTTTGGCGTGACGCTTCGGTCAAATTTGTAGCAGTGGACGCACTCGTAGCTAAAGACCTTTACTACGCTATCTTTAGGCACGCTTAGAGGCTTTTCTAGCGTCTGATAGTCTGTGCCCTCCTCCAGCGCGTTTGCACCGATGCCGAGCAAGCAAACGGCGGCTAGAGCTCGTATAATCTTGGAGATCGTTTTCATCGAATTTCCTTTACGGTAAATTTTAAAGATTGTATAAAATAAAGGGTAAATTTGAGATTAAGCGGGCTAAACTCGGCAAATTTGACGGGTTAAATTTAAACAAAGCGACGAGCGGAATTTTCTTTCAAATTTAACTCGCCGCACAAATCCCAAATCCAGCCGCGCGCCCGTTTTTGGTGGCGGCTAGAAAAACCAAACCAGAAAGGTTAAATTCAATACTCAAAGATATTCGGATCGATCACCATCGCGCGGTATGCTACGTCGTCTCTCGACGCGGACTCCACATCCATTTCAAATTTGATGTCGTTTGTTTTCGGATCGATCTCCACGAGCACCATTTTGATCGTCTTATCGGGCTTTAGCAGATAGACGTTCGAGCTTGACATAAAATACGTACTTTTATCCTTTTGCCACTCCACGACGCTCGTAACCGCGCTGTAAAAATCAAATCCGCGCTCCTTGCCAAACTCCCACGTCTGCTCGACGGTGCCCTTTTTCTCGTCGATCTTGTACTCGACCGCGCGAGAGTATTTTTCCTCTTTTAGCGCAGGCTGCTCCATGCCTCGGCCGTCGCCGTTGTCAAATACGCTGATGTGCTTTACGGAGCCCTTGTTGTCGTAGCGCGGAGTGAGCCACGCGGTGTGCTGCGTCCACGACCAGTCGAAATCGCCCTCGCATTTTGAGTTTTCGCATTTGATCTTGTTGCCGTTTTTATCCACGGGCACTAGCACTTTTTCTTTAAAGTCCGCGCTCCAGCCTTCAGGGCTTGCGAGGATCCATTTTACCTTTTTGTCGCGGCCGATCTTGACGATGCCTTGGTGGCGAAGCGAGAGGATGATGCCGTCGTCGCTAGGATCGTATGAGATCGAGTTTACGTGCGCCCAGTTGCGTCCCGTGCCGGTCGAGGTCACGTCGCCGAAAGGCAGATCGTCGCTGATTTTGATCTCTTTGGCGTCCATATCGATATTTAGGCACACGGCGCGAGCGTCAAGAGCCTTGATGAGGTTGCTGCGGTAGACGTTTTTGCCGAAAATTTCATTCAGATCCCACTCGTCCACGACCTTGCCGCTGCCGTCCACTTCGATGATGTGATCTCTGATCGTGTGCGAAAGTCTGCCGTCTGCGTGGTGGTAGTTGTATTTACCGACGCGAAGCAACAAGTGATCGCCCTTAAGCGGCATCACCTCGTGGCTAAGGTCGATGTAGCCGCGCGGTAGCTCACGATTATACACCTCCTTACCCATCATATCGTATCGCATATATCGCTGCGCCATACCCCAGCTAAGATCGCCGTTTGGCAGCTGATGAAAGCCCATCATCATGCCGCCGTCCATCACTCTACGCTCGCTGCGGTCGTAAAATTTCTGATAGTCCAGATACCATCTGACCTCGCCCTGCGTATCGACGACGAAATTTTCGGTGAAATCATTCCAGCTAGCAGCACCGCCGTTTTTCCAATCAAGCGGTTTATAGACGCTCGTGATGGTGTTGTTGATGAGATAGAGCCTGTTTTTAAAGGCGGGGTCGACCTTTTTGACCTTCATCTTTTGCATATGGCTAAATCTATAATCACGGCTATACGTCACAATCGGCTGAGCGTAAATTTTATACTTTTCGACCTTCTTTTCGCCGTTAAAAACGTAGCTTACTTCGACCTCGTTTAGATAGTCCGGATACAGCCCCCAGATCGGCACGCCGTCGTGCGTCAGCAGCGCATGCTCGGAGACGTTATAGGCGATGTCGATGCCGCCGTTAGGTTTTCCTAGCACCCGCACGCGGATATCCTTGATGTCCTTGCCCGCCCTATCGATGACGGCCGTTAGAGGCGCCACGTCGTATGGGTTGATAAACACCGAGCCGAGTTCGCCTTGCACCTTCACCTGATGCGCCAAAACGCCCGCACTCGCAGTCTGCGGCACCGCTATAAACACGCCGCTTGCCAAGGCCGCAGCCAAAACGATAGAACCGAAAAAACTCTTACGCATATTCGCTCCTTTTGGGATAAATTTAGCTAATTTTACTACTACCGAATCACGCAATAATCATACTAGCTTTAAATTTTACTTAAATATCAAACTTAAAGCTAAATTTTAATATGAAGGCTTAAATTTTAAAACGAGGGCGAGCCGGATAACGGGTCAAATTTTGATATAATTAGCCCAAATTTATAAAATTTAAGGAGAAAAAATGCCTTTCATAAACGTCAAAATGGCAGGCCCGGAGCCGACAAAAGAGCAAAAGCAAAAGCTGGTCGAGGAGATGACCGACACCATGGTGCGCGTGCTGGGCAAAAACCGCGAGCGAGTGCAAATTTATATCGAAACATACGACGCAAGCTCGATAGGCTCGGGCGGCAAGACGCTTGAGGAGATTAGAAAGGAGCAAAAATGAGCGAATTTTCAAAAGAGGACCTAGAGCGCAAGATCACTCTAGCAGCGGGCGATACGGCGCCGGAGTTTAGCCTAGAAAACAGCGACGGCGTAAGCGTCAGCCTAAAAGACTTCGTCGGCAAAAACGTCGTGCTGTACTTTTACCCAAAGGACAATACCCCTGGCTGCACGACCGAAGCATGCGAATTTAGCGCGCTTTACGACGACTTTATAGCCAAAGATACCGTGATCGTAGGCGTTAGTCCCGATAGCGTCAAGTCGCACGCCGGCTTTGCGCAAAAACAGAGCCTAAAGCACATCCTGCTAAGCGATCCTACGCACGAAGTCGCCAAACTCTACGGCGTCTGGCAGGTGAAGAAAAACTACGGCAAAGAGTATCTGGGCATCGTGCGCTCGACCTTTGTGATCGGCAAAGACGGCAAGATCGCGAAGGTGTATAAGAGCGTGAAGGCAAAGGAGCATGCGGCGAAGGTGTTGGCTGATCTTGTGAAGTGATTGCGGCTTGTCTTTTTCCTTTATACTTCGTTGAAAATATCGCCGAAGCTCGGTTACATACTACTTGTATGCGCCCTCGCTCGGCTCATTTCCGCCTCGTCTAAAGCAAAAATACTCCGCCTTATCGCTTTACGCTCAAATTTGAAGTCAAATTTTTAAATTTCGGCTTCAAATTTTACCTGCCGAGACCTGCACCTTGAAAATGCAAATTTAAAACACGCGACGCGATAGCGTCAAATTTAACCTGCAC
>CAUQPE010000121.1:0-4843 GCA_963519915.1 uncultured Campylobacter sp.
TATACCGTTTAAATTTTAAATCCGTTCGAAGAAATTAAATTTTTATTTTAAGCTTAATTAAAAGATAGTATAATTTCATAAATTTTATCTCAAATTTAGGAGCGAACATGGATATAGTCGAGAGATTTTTACGCTATACAAAGATCAACACAACGACAAACCGCGAAGCGGGCGCGGCGGGCGTGATGCCATCAAACGAAACCGAGCACGACCTGGCAAAGCTGATAGAAAGCGAGTTAAAAGAGCTTGGCTTGCAAAATATAAAAAGACGAGAAAACGCCATAACTACGGCCGTTTTGCCGTCAAATTCCGCTAAAAAGCTGCCGTCCGTGGCATTTTTCGCACACCTTGATACGAGCGCGGAGCAAAAAAACGACACTAAAGCGCAAATCGTGCGCTACGAGGGCGGCGACGTCACGCTAAACAAAGAGCTAGGCATAACCCTTAAACAAAGCGAATTTCCCGAGCTTGCTAACTACATCGGAGACGATCTCATCGTGACAGACGGCACCAGCCTGCTAGGCGCGGACGACAAGGCCGCTATCGCCGCCATCGTAAACGCAGCGCAGTTTTTCGTACAAAATCCGCAAATCGAGCATGGCGACGTGACGTTTGGCTTTTTACCCGACGAGGAGCAAGGCCTGCGCGGGGCCAAGGCGCTTGACGTCTCGGAGATCAAGGCCGACTTTGCCTACTGCCTTGATTGCTGCGGTATAGGCGAGCTGATTTACCAAAACTGGAACGCCGGCGACGCGGTCGTGACCTTCGTCGGGCAGTCCGCGCATCCGATGAATGCCAAGGGCAAGCTAGTAAATTCATTGCTACTCGCGCACAAATTTGTCTCGATGCTACCCGGCGGCGAAGCACCTGAATACACCGACGGCGTCGAGGGCTACTACTGGGTCAAGGAGCTATCTGGCAACAGCGCAAAGACCGTGCTAAAGCTCGACGTTCGCGAATTTAACGAGGCAAAATATGCGCAGCGCATGGCCTTTTTACAAGATCTTTCCGACTCGTTTGCTAAAATTTACGGCACGCACAGAATTCAAATCAGCCTAAAAGACCGCTATAAAAACGTATTTAACTACCTAGCGGACGGCGAAAACAGCCTGCCCGTTGTCGCGGCCAAGCAGGCCTACGCACGCCTAAATATCGAGCCAAAAGTGATCCCGATGCGAGGCGGATACGACGGCGCCGTCATCTCGGAAAAAGGCGTACCGTGTCCGAATCTCTTTACCGGCGCGCACAACTTTCACTCCATCTACGAGTACCTGCCGGTAAAATCGCTACGCGCAGCCAGCAACGTCGTCTGCGAGATCGTAAAAATCATAGCCGAGAAATAAACCGGGTCAAATTTGAGGGCGACTTCGCTCTCAAATTTGCGTCTCGTCGCCCTCATATCGCTATTTTTACGCCACCCAGACCCGTCCCATTACGACGCTAGCCCAAATTTACGTCAAATTTAACCCTCTCGCCCGAATTTAAGCTCGCTTTGCGTAAAATGCAAAAGCAAATTTAAATAGGAGCAAATTTGATGAAAAAGATATTTTTACCGCTAATCGCCGCTTCGGTTTTGGCTGTAGGCGCCGATATAAACGCGCTGCAAAAGGAGTGCGACGGCGGAAACGTCGTAAGCTGCTATGAGCTTGGCGTCTTGTACGACAACGCTAGGGAAGGAGCCGCGCAGGACTATCAAAAGGCGGCCGAGCTCTACTCAAAAGCCTGTGAGCTAGGCAGCGGCTCAGGCTGCTCAAATTTGGGCTTTTTATACGACAACGGAAGCGGCGTGGCGCAGGATAGCAAAAAAGCCGCCGAGCTTTACGCAAAGGCGTGCGATATGGGCGATGAAGCGGGCTGCTCAAATTTGGGCTTTGCCTACGCAAACGGACGAGGCGTGAAGCAAGACTACGCAAAGGCTAGCGAATTTTACGCCAAAGCCTGCGACATGGGTAACGGCGGCGGGTGCTACAACCTAGGCAACCTATATGCGCAAGGACGAGGCGTAAAAGAGGACAAAAACGCGGCCGAAAAATACCTCAAAAAAGCGTGCGATATGGAGCCGGAGCTAGCCTGCGACCGATATAAAGAGTTTATCCAAAGATAGCACGGCTGCCTTTGCACGGCAAATTTGACTCGGTAAATTTGATAGTAAAATTTGCCGTTTTAGCCTTAAATTTTAGCGGCAAGCTGCACGTATAAACATCTCTCGCAAAAACCAAATCATGAGCCAGGACGACTGGCATCGCCCCGGCAAACGCAAAGTCGGCAAGGCGCCGACTTTATCAAATTTAACTCTAAATTTAGAGCATAAAAAATGCTATAACACACACGGCTATCGCCATCGCCGGGGCCGTTCGCTTGGCTATCTCGACCGGGCTAACCATCGCTAGACCCGCGCACACGATCGCTGCACCCGCGATAGGAGACGACGAGCGGCCTAGTGCGCCTGAGATCGCAGCAGCCATACCTAGCTTATCTTGCGCGAAGCCAAGGTCTGAGGCATGCACGGTGATAGCCTGGTTAAACGCCATAGTAGCCGCGTCGCCTGAGCCTGTAACCGTACCCATGAGATACGGCACGAACGTACCGCCGTAGCGCACGAACTCCTGAGAGTGTTTTAACCACTCGGTGACCGCGTCGATCGCTCCGCAAGCCTTTAGGCCCGCGACGAAAACGCCCGCTGCGATGATGATACCCATGACCTCGGCGTAGGCGCTACCCATACCGTTAAAAAACTCTTTAGTGATCTTCTCAGGGCTCGTCCACGTGATGAAAACCGCGATGATAGCGCCAAGGATCATAGCCTCGGCCACGCCCATCTTCGTCCATGCCAGCCACGAAATTTTATTTAAACCCGTACCGCCGACGACTAGGATAACTAGCGGGATGAGAGGCGCTAGAGCAAATAGCAAATTTACCTTCGTCTGCGTCGCTTCGCCCGCGTTGCTTGTAGATTTAGACGAGAAATCCTGCCCTTTTTGATAATCTTTAAAGATAATCGCCGTCATGCTAATCACGATCAAAACGACGATACCGGCAGCAACGGCATTTGGAAACTGAACGCCGATGACGTCTTGGACGGTGTAGGCTTCATTTGTCTTTTTTACCATATCGGTTACGAAGATGTTGTGCGCCGAGCCAGGGCTTAGCACGCCGCCAAACGTACCCGCAAACACAGCCGCTCCCGCCATCGCAGGACGTACGCCAGAGGCCATCAAAAGCGGTATCATCGTAGCCCCCACCGCAGCCGAGCAGCCCGCTGCCGACGGTATAGCGATATTGATAAAATAAGTCAGCACGAATGTAGCCGGAATCAGCAAAAATCCGATATTTTTCATCGGCTTCGTAAGTAGCAAAACTAGGTGCTGGTCGCACTTAGTCACCTTCATAACGTAGGCAAAGCCCATGCTGGCGCAAATCGCCTTGATAAGGCCGGCCGAAGTCATCGACTTCGTAAAGCTCTCAAGCGCTCCGAGCGGATTTAGACAGATGACGCAGAGTACGAGTCCCACGCCGATGAGCACGGTTTTGGTCTCTCTTTTTTTGACCAATAAAAACACGACGGCGATCAAGCCTATGACCGCACAGATTAGCTTAGCAGTAGCCATTTTGTCCCCTTTCGTTTTGTGTTTTATAATTATTTCAAATTTAGATCAAATTTGCGCCGCTTGGGTTTTGCGCGCTAGTTTCAAGTCAAATTTAATCTTTTTATTTTTGTCGCCGATCGATGCCAAATCCAAATTTGAAGGCTTTTCTAAAACCGTTTCAAATTTGAAATTTTCGTCAAATTTGCCGAGTTTAGTAAGGCTCGTTAAATTTGAGCATGGGCCCAAACGGTTAAAATTTAAAGCTCTCGCCGACTTTTATGAGCTCGGTTTCTTTTTGATACGCCATTTTTAAAACCGGGCTATTTTCCATGCCCATCACGGTTGCGTTTTCGCCCTTTATCCTTAGAGCCGTACCTTCAGGTAGCGCATAGATCAGGCTTTTTTGATTTACTATCAAAAACTCCTCCAGCCTCTCCTCCCTGCTTTCGCCGTTGTGTCCGGCGATCTTGCCGCTGATAAAGTGCGGATTTATCTGATGCGGGAAGATATTTAACGCGTCAAAGCTCTTTGGCATGATGATAGGCATGTCGTTTGTCGTCATCATCGTGCTTCCAGCGACGTTTGCGCCCGCACTCCAGCCAAAATACGGCACTCCCGCCTCCACTCTTTGTCTGATGGCTTCGACTAAATCAAATTTATAAAGATAGTAAAGTAGCGCAAAGGTGTTTCCGCCGCCGATGCAGATGGCTTTAGCTTCGGCTACGGCGCGTTTTGGATCGCTAAATTTATGGATGGATGCGATATTTTTGTACTCCAGGCAGTCGATGACTTTTTGCTCATACTCGTCGTTTGTGCGGCGAACTCCGGCGTACGGGATGAAAAGCGCCTGCTCGTCCCAAACCTCACACTCTTTTAAAAACTCGTGTATCCAGTTTTTACAATGCCTAAGATAGCCCGTATCCTTGTAGCTTGAGCTGCTTAAAAGCAAAGCCTGCTTCATAAAATCCTCCTAAATTTTCAAATTTTATTTCCCTCAAAATCAAAAAACGTAATTTAAAATATAAAGATAATATAAAAAATTTTCTTTAAATAAAATATTTAAAACTATATGCTAAACGAGCTTAAAAACCGATAAAAAGTGATAATATTATGAGATTAAATAATATATTTGTTAAAACGCGCTCCGCCGAATTTCAGCGTCTCGCAAGCCGCGGGGTTATATCATTATCAAATTTTAACGAGAAAGGGCAAAAATGACGCAGTTTGACGCAAGAAACGTCAGCATGGTGATGGAT
>CAUQPE010000122.1:0-4744 GCA_963519915.1 uncultured Campylobacter sp.
GGGGATGGTGGGGGTTTGGGGGCGGAAGGGGCGACGCTTCGTAAGTAGAAACCCCTTCCGCCACCCAAGAAAAAGAAAAGGCGGATATAAAAGGGGGCTCTTTTGCTTCAGCTACGCTTCGCCTTGTGCTTAGCCGCACTTTGTTTGCTACTGCTAGGACGCACTCTCTTTGAGAGCTGCAAAGCAGAGCGTAATTTAAGCCCCTTCCCCCTTAACAAGAAAAAATATACTTTCAAGCATTGTATCAAATTTAAAAACCAAATTTAGCATCTTAAAGGCGCGGGTCTCGGTGAGTAAAATTTACATTAAAATTTGCAAATTTGACTCAAAATTTGAGTGTAAAGAGTCAAGGCAAAGCATCTTGCGATGAATTTAAATGTTGCGAAGAAATTTTCGACCGAAGATAGAACATATAGTTCATCGAGGGAGAAAATTTCTAGCTCATTTAAAGGCGCGCAAGAGACGAGCCTTCAAAAAGCAAAATTTACTCGCCAAATATATCAAGTTTTTTATCGTATTCTCTTGTCTCCACTCCAAAAAACCCCAACAATGAACTAAAAACATTATCGTGCGAGACGGCGTCGTTTTTTTGCGCGCGTAGACGAGCTAACATGGCTTCGTCGCTTGCGTACGCCATCATCGGGATGTGTTTTTGAGTCTCTGGCGCGATGGCGTAGGGCATGCCGTGCAGATAGATGCCGTTTTCGCCCAGGCTCTCGCCGTGATCGGAGAAGTACCAAACCGCGCTTTTACCGCCGCCCGCGTCCTTGACCGCCTTTATGACCTCGTCAATAAAAAAATCCGTAAAAAGCAGCGTGTTGTCGTAGGTATTTACGATGCTCTCACTATCGCAGGAGCTAAGCTCGCTCGTGTCGCAAGTCGGGGTAAATTTGCGAAATTCGCTCGGATAGCGGGCGTGATATGCCGGTCCGTGCGAGCCTTGCAGATGCAGGACGATGATCTCGTTTTGCGCGAGATTTTCGAGGCGTTTTTTGAGGGAGGGCAGCATATTCGTATCGTATCCGGCGTCAAAGTACTCGATGTCGCCGGCGTCCAAGCGGTCGCAAACGCCCTTGCACTTGCCCGAGTTGTTGCCCAGCCACACGACCTTGACGCCGACGCGTTTTAGGATATCAAGCGCGTTTTCGCTAAATTCTTTGCTGCTGTATTCTTTTCTCGTGGACTTTGAAAACAGGCACGGCAGCGAGGCGGCTGTCGCAGTTCCGCACGAGCGAGCGTCGCCGAAATAGACCAAATTTGGCTCATTTTTCGTGTAAAAATTCGTATCGTTTTTGGCGTATCCGCCGAGCGAATAGTTTTTTGCGCGGGCCGTTTCGCCAACGATCAGCACCATCAGTCGCCGCTCATCGCTTGGCCTCATCGTCGCGTCCGTGCCGATTTGTTTAAATTCGGGCTTGAAAAACTCGAGTTTTACGTACTTTTGAGTCGAATATATCGGATAAAACGGCAGGTTGTAGGCTCTGATGAAGCTATTTTCGCGAAAAAACGGAATGATAGACTTGGTCTGCGGTAAAAACAGAGCCGCCGCGAGAGCTAAAAATCCGAAAAATGCGGCAAATTTGACCTTTAGATGCCGCCTTGCGCCGCCGTACTCGATCCTCGCAAATGCGACCAAAAGGCAGGGCAAAACGCCCAAAAACAGCATGTAGCAAACGAGCTTTGGATTTAAAAAGCTTAACACTTCGCCCGCGTCCGTTTGCGCGACGTTTCTTATCATTTCGCTATCGATTATAATACCGTAGCTTTGCATGAAGTAGCTACTACCGCACGTGATCGCAATCGCCGCGATACTAACGGGCTTGGCTAGATAGGGCAAAAAAACTACTGAAAAGAGCGCGCAAAGCAGAGAAAAATATATAACCGGCAGGCTTGCGGCCGTCAGCGGATGAGCTTCAAAGCTAAGCCTTGAATAAATAAAATTAAACAGCCCAAAATTTAGCGCGGCGATAAAAACGGCGTTTAAAAGCGTAAATTTAAACCAAGAAATACGTAGCTTCATAGTTTTCCTAAACTGATAATAAGAGTGAAACTTTATCCAAAAAAAGCTTAAAGCTTTAGTCATTCGGCGCGATTTTGGCGCAAGACGGTTAAATTCGCCCGGTTTGCTCTCTTGCTGGTTTTACAAACGGCGGCGCGTTTGTGCGGTTTTTCGGTTAAATTTAGCCGTATTTTTTATAAATTTTACGCGCCCGGCTAGCCAAACGACGGATTTTTGGGGTTTGGCGGCGTAGCTTGCTTTTTAAGCCGCCAATCAAATTCGGCGCAAATTTAAGGCCCGACTAGCGCAAAGTCGCTACTATTTTTGCCGTCAAATTTCACCCTGCTCTTAAAAAATTAGCGAAAAAATAGCCCACGCCCAAGTTATCGCAGCCGTACCGATAGAGAGGCAAACGGCGGCGGAGGCGCAGTCTTTGGCGATTTTAGCTAGCGGATGAAAGCCGGGCGAAACGAGATCGACTACCGCTTCGACCGCGGTATTTAGGCACTCGCAGACTAAAACGAGGCCGAAAACGGCGATCAGCAGCGCGTGCTGTGCGGCGGAAACGGGTAAAAATAGCGAAACTAGCGCGAGCGGGAGGATAATGCAAAGCTCAAAGCGAAATGCAGCCTCGTTTTTTAGCATCGCGGCAAGTCCCTCGAATGCAAATTTGGAGTTTTTGAAAAAGTTGTATTTTGGTTTCATATTTTGCCTTTAAATTTGCGCAATGATAGCGTAAATTTGCTTTATAAGGCGATTTTGCGGACGGCGAGGTTGTTTAAAATAAACTAAAAGGCGACCGAATTTACCGCTCAAATTTGATCAAATCCAGCCTGCGTAAATTTACTCCTCGGAAATCCTTGAAGTCCTATAAAGCAGCGCAAATGCTGCCGCACCGATAATCGCAAAGCTCGCAACCATAGGCGTTAGCGTGACCCGAAACATCTGTCCGATCGCAACTCCGATAGGAAGCGAGATAAGAGTCGAAGCCGAGCCGATCAGCGCAGCCGCCATGCCCGCGATCTTGCCCATCGGCTCCATCGCCATCGCGTTTAGGTTGCCAAAAAGTATGCTCACGCAAAAAAAGCTACTCATGCAAAACGCCATAAAAGCCCACAGCGGCGGCACCCCGTCATACGCGACGACGACGGGCAAAAACGCGACCGCGATAACGCAAAACGCCCCCATAGCGCGCATGCTGAGGTAGCGCATGCCGTAGATCATCACGAGCTTTGCGTTTATCATCGACGCGGCGCCTAGAGCTAGGGCGTTTATAGCAAAGTAGATAGGAAACTCGTCGCCCAGCTTATAACTCACCTCGAAAATCTGCTGAGCGGTGCTGATATAGCTCAAAAACATCCCGAAAATCAGCCCCAAAATGATCGTATAGCCTGCGGTTCGTTTATTTTTCACGACCTGCGCGGCTTCGCTTTTTATCAAATTTAGGCTAAATTTATTGCGATTTTGCGCCGGCAGAGTCTCGCTCTGGCGCAGTCCAAACCACGCTAGGCAAGCAAGCCCCATAAAAGTAAGCATCAAAAATATGCTGCGCCAACTATAAATTTTAAAAATAAAGCCGCCGATAATCGGGGCGAGTGCGGGCACGATGATGAAAACGGCCGCGATAAAGCTCATCACGCGAGCCATCGCGCGTCCTTCGTAAAGATCGCGGATAAGCGCCATCGCGATGATCCTAGGGCCCGCAGCGCCTAGTCCCTGGAAAAACCTGCTCGCTAAAAGCGCGGTAAAATCGCTCGTGACGACCGAGATAAAGGAGCTTGCCGTAAATATCGCAAGCGCTAGCAGCACGGCGTTTCGTCGCCCGATAAAGTCGCTAAGCGGTCCGTAAAATATCTGACCGACGGCAAAGCCTGCAAACATCGAGGATATGACTAGCTGGGTTTGGTTTATCTGCGTCACGCCAAGATCTAGACCTATCTGCATGAGTGCGGGTAGCATCGCGTCTGTGCTCATGGCTCCAAGCGAGGTTAAAAGCGCCATGAGAGCGATAAATTCTACGAAAGGCAAGGTTTTGGGGATAAATTTCATCTTAAATTCCGCTTTTGGATTTGGGATCGATTGTATAAAAAATAAGCTTAAATTTTTGAGGTTTGTTTGGGTAGAAATTGGCGCCAAATTAAATTTGATCTATCTAAAAAACTCGGGGTCAAATTTGGAGAGCAAATTTAAGTCCGTACGAGCAAATTTAGCTAAATTTAACGCTTTGATGAGTAGTGGTTTAAAAATTTGAGATCTACTGCGAAGTATTTAAAAATAAAACATGATGAGCTGGTTGCTTTTGGATTTTATTGAAATGCTTTAGATTGTAAAAAACAAGGGATGGTGGTTAGAGGCAGAATCGAACTGCCGACACGCAGATTTTCAGTCTGCTGCTCTACCGACTGAGCTATCCAACCACGCCGTTAAAAAGAAATGTGATTTTAGCCACTTGATACTTAAATTTTGGTTAAATACGTAAAATTCGGCTCTTTTTTAAAGTATAAAATTCGCTTCAAAGACAGTCGCCTAAATTTAGCGAGGTTTTACGGCGCGAATATCGCATTAAATTTGCAAATTTAAGATCTCTTTTTTAAATTCATCTCCGCGCTCTACATAGCTGCTAAACTGATCTAGACTCGCTGCAGCAGGGCTTAAAAGGGCTATCTCGTCCAAATTTTTACTGTTTGCGTCGACTTTCGCAACTTCGTCAAATTTGAAATTTTTATCTATCTCGCCGACTGCGAC
>CAUQPE010000123.1:0-4677 GCA_963519915.1 uncultured Campylobacter sp.
GGCGTGTTTAAATTTCAAGGTGTGCCTTTATAGCGTTTTTATTCGATTTTAGCTAAAATCTGCGAAATTATACCATCTTGGAGGATAAAATTTGATAAGCTACAAAGATGCAGGCGTCGATATAGACGCGGGAAACAACTTCGTAAACGCGATAAAACCGTTCGTCAAAGCTACGCAAACTCCGCACGTTTTGGGCGGTATCGGCTCGTTTAGCGGCGCGGTGAGACTGCCTGCAGGCTACAAAAAGCCCGCGATCCTAGGCGCCACCGACGGCGTGGGCACAAAGCTGCGACTCGCGATCGACGCGCGCAAATTTGAGGGCGTCGGCCAGGATCTCGTCGCCATGTGCGTGAACGACCTCATCTGCAACTTCGCCGAGCCGCTGTTTTTCCTCGACTACTATGCGACGGCGAAGCTCGAGACCCGTGACGCCAAAGAGGTCGTAAAAAGCATCGCCGAGGGCTGCAAACTAGCGCGTTGCGCGCTAATCGGCGGCGAAACGGCGGAGATGCCCTCGATGTATGAAAAGGGCGACTTCGATCTCGCGGGCTTTGCCGTGGGTATCGCCGAGGAGGACGAGATCGACCGCAGCAAGTTTGTATGCGAAGGCGACGTGCTCATCGCGCTTCCTAGTAGCGGCCTGCACTCAAACGGCTTCTCGCTCGCGCGCAAAGTGATCGCCGAGCTAGGGTTAAAATTTGACGACAAAGTGGACGGTCGTGCGCTCATCGACGTGCTTTTGGAGCCGACCAGTATTTACGTCGGAGACTTTTTAAATTTAAAAGACAAGATCCACGCGCTTGCGCACATCACGGGTGGCGGCATCGTGGAAAATCTGCCGCGAGTATTTCCGGAGGGACTAGGTGCGAAGATCGAACATGCCGCCATCCGCACGCCTGAAATCTTTAAAATCATCGCGCAAAAGGTCGAGCCTGCCGAGATGATGAGAACGTTTAATATGGGCGTTGGCATGATCGTCGTAGCTCCGAAAGAAAATGCGGACTTTGTGCTAGCAAACACTGACGGCTACATTATCGGCGAGGTCGTAAAAGGACAAGGTGCACAGCTGGTTTAAACACTCAAATTTAACTTTGGCTCGTAAAATACATTGCGAGCCAAATATCTATTTGGGCGGTAAATTTATTCTGTTTGCCATATGATTCTACAAAAACTATCACTAAATTTATTTACCCTTTTGATTAGACTTTTTGTTAGTCGATTTTTATTTTTATTTGCTTGCAAAATACGTTTTAAATCCCGAATATAGCGCCAAATTTAATAAAACTAACGTTAGTATTTGCTGGTGTTTGCAAGCTAAATGTTAGCCTGCAAATCAAACCAACATAAAATAATTTCACTCAAATTTAATATAACGCCAAAATCCTAAAAATTAAGTAAAAATATTAAAGTATAAATTTAATGCTTCTTGGCTAAAATTTGATAAATTTAAATACGAAGGACGGACGATGAGCATAAATTTAGATAGACTTAAGGCGCTTTTTAGCGAGATAAATGCGATCAACGACGAGAGTTTCGGCGCCGGGATGAGCCGCCTAGCCTACACGCGCGAGGATAAAGCCGCCAGAGAGCTATTTATCGCGCGCTGTAAGGAAGCGGGCCTAAAAGTGCGCATAGACGCCATCGGAAACATCTTTGCTAGGCGCGAGGGTACAGAGCCCGAACTACCGGCAGTAGCATTTGGATCGCATCTAGACACCGTGATAAACGGCGGCGAATTTGACGGCATCCTAGGCGTCCTGGGCGGGCTAGAGCTGATTAGAGCACTAAACGACGAGGGCGTGCAGACGCGAAGGTCGCTCGAGCTGATCGTCTTTGAGTGCGAGGAGTCGAGCCGATTTAATATCGCGACGCTTGGCAGCAAGGTAATGTGCGGCAAGCTTGGTTTTGAAAAACTTAAAGAGGTGCGCGACTTTCAGGGGCGCGCTATCGGCGAGATTTTTTCTGAGTTTGGCGTCGATCTAGCTAGCATCGAAAAGGCCAAAAATTTAACGCCGGGCTACGAGAGTTTTTTTGAGCTGCACATCGAGCAAGGACCGCTACTGGATAACGAAAATATCCAAATCGGCGTAGTAAGCGCCATCGCCGCGCCGCATAGATTTAGCGTGCGCGTGCAAGGTCAAGCCCAGCACTCCGGCACGACCGCGATGAAGTACCGCCACGACGCGCTTTGCGCAGCGGCACAGATAGTGCTGGCCGTCGAGAGCGTCGCGCAAAAAAACGCGGCAAACGGCGTGGTAGCGACCGCGGGCAACTGCACGGTAAAACCGGGCGTCATGAACGTCGTGCCCGGCGAAACAACGCTGCTAATCGACCTGCGCGGCATCGACCTAGCCACGCGCGAGGTGGCATACGAGCAGATCCTGGCTGAAATCTCGCGCATCGAATCACAGCGCGGCGTCAAATGCGAGATCAAGCAGCTAGCCTTTGACGAGCCGTGTGCGCTGGACGGCCGACTCATCAAGCTCATCGCCCAAAAAGCCGCGGCTCTCGGGCTTAGCTTTGAAATCATGCCAAGCGGCGCAGGACACGACGCGATGCATATGAGCGCACTTTGTCCGACTGCGATGATTTTCATCCCATCTAAAGACGGTATCAGCCACAATCCGGCGGAATTTTCCAGCTGGAGCGATATCGCTAACGGGGTAAATTTGCTAAAAAGCGTGGTTTTAGAAGCGGCGGAAAGGGTTTAAATTTGGCTCAAATTTGATACCGTAAAAGTTGTCGGTAGATCAAATTTGAAGCATAAATAAACACGGGAAATTTCTCTCCCGCCAAAAAGAAGCAAATTTTACGGCAAAATCAACTGCCGTAAAATTTACTACGCCGCTCAAGCTTTTCTTATATACTCGCTTGGATCGTACTCTTTGCCTTCGTCGTGATCTTTTAGGAGCTTAACTACGACCGGGCTAAGCGCGATGATGGCGATCAAGTTTGGAAGCACCATAAGGCCGTTAAACATATCGGCTAGCTCCCAGACGAAATTTATCTTTAGCAAGCTGCCCGCAAACACAAATCCTACGACTAATATCTGCAAAATTCGCACAAATTTGGCCCCAAAAAGGTAGCGTACGTTGATCTCGGCGAAGTAGTACCAGCCTAAAATCGTCGTAAACGCAAAGAAAAACAAGCAAATCGCCACGAATCCGTAGCCGCCAGCGTGCCCCAAAACATGCGTCGAAAACGCCTCTTGCACGAGCGAGATACCGGTTAGCACGGCTTTGCCGTTTTCAAAATGTATCACGTCGGCGCTAAGCACGACGAAAACGGTGATATTTAGCACGATGAAGGTATCGACGAACACGCTCATGATGCCGAGCACCGCCTGATCTACCGGGTGTTTGACGTTGGCCGCGGCGTGCGCGTGAGGGGTTGAGCCCATGCCCGCTTCGTTTGAAAACAGTCCGCGCGCGATACCGTATCTCATCGCCGTAGCGATCGTGGCTCCGGTAGCGCCGCCCCAAGCTGCGGACGGATTAAACGCGGCCTCGAATATAAGCGCTATGACGCCAGGAATTTTATCAAGATTAAAGCAAATGATCACAAGTCCGACCGCGACGTACAGGATCGCCATGATAGGTACAATCTTTTCGGCGACTCTGGCGATGGCTTTGACCCCGCCGATAAATATCATAGCGCAAATCGCAGCCAAAAATAGTCCGCTCGCCCACTGCGGTATGCCAAACGCGCCCTTAAATCCGTCCGAGATCGAGTTGGCCTGCACCATATTTCCCATAAATCCGAGCGCCAAAATGATCGCCAGCGCAAAAAATGCCGCCAAAACCTTGGCGTAGCGGCTCTTTAGCCCGCGACTGATATAAAACGCCGGCCCGCCGATCATATGGCCGCTGTCGTCTTTGGTGCGGTAAATTTGCGCGAGGCAGATCTCTGCGAAATTCGTCGCCATGCCCAAAAACGCCGCGCACCACATCCAAAATATCGCGCCCGGTCCGCCCATGATGAGCGCGGTTGTGGCACCCACGAGGTTACCAGTGCCCACCTGCGCCGCGACGGCCGTAGCGACTGCCTGAAACGAACTCATACCCGATTTTCCAGCCGCTTCACCGTGCAATGAAAAATTGCCGAAAAGCCTATTAAGCCCCATTTTAAACTTAAAAATCTGCACGAAACGAAGCCTAATCGTAAAGTAAAGCCCCGTACCGCAAAGTAGCGCGATGAGGAAATACGGCCCCCAAAGAAATGAATTTATAGAGCTTACGAGGTCGGTGAGCATGGATTTGCCTTTATTTTTTAAAATTTTTCAAGTATATTTAAAAAAATATAAAACTAAAATAAATAATAAAAATTTTTTAGCCTATTTTAAAAATATAGGTAAAATTTGGATCGAATTTCGTAAAATAGCGATTTTTGAAGCGTTTTTAAATTGGATTTTGCCGTTACGTTTGGAGTTTGAGTAAATTTGCCGAGTAATTTAACGAACTTGGCAAAATCCAACACGAGGCAAATTTGACTGCGATACTTTTTTGTAAAATTTGACGCGATGGCATGGGTAAATTTGATCGGCGCAAATTTAATGTAAGTCATTTAAATTTTGTCATCCGCCGCAATCACTCCAAATTTAACCCTTAGATTTTATTTTAACCAGCCACTCGTCCAGCGTCTTTTCAAAGCCGATGCCGTTGCTTTCGTAAAATTTAA
>CAUQPE010000124.1:0-4576 GCA_963519915.1 uncultured Campylobacter sp.
ACAGCGTCACGATAAACTCGTTTAAACGCCCGCTTTGCATAATGAAAGGCTACGCGATGACTGCGGAGCTTATTTTGCAAAAGATCGCCGAAAAAAACGAGCAAGTAAGCAACGCAAATTTGGCCGAGCCGAAATTTCGCGTAAACGATGCTCATATCGCGATTCTCTATAAAATGGCGGCATACTATGCAAAATTTGGCCGTGAATATAAAAAAATGTACGAATATCTTTTTAAGAGCCTCAAATTTAAATTTACAAAAGAAGCGCTGGCGATGCTGATTTTAAGCCCGTTTCCAAAGTCGATGATTTTGTTTTTAACTAAAATTCGCGTTTGGATATACAAAAAAACACACGGCGAATGAAAAAACTAGCCGTTTTTCTCTACTCGATGGGGCCGGGAGGCGCGGAGCGCGTGGTTTCAAATTTACTCCCCGCTCTGTGCGAAAAGTACGAAGTTCATCTCGTTTTGATGAGCGAGGTCGTGGCCTACGAGATACCAAGCGCGGTTAAAATCCACTTCCTCGAGCGCTCAGACCCCTATGAAAGCGGCGTAAAAAAGCTTTTTCGACTAGCTTTTGCGCTACCATCTTTAGCTCTAAAGTATAAAAAACTTTGCGAAAATTTAGGTATCGACGCGCATTTTGTTTTGATGAACCGTCCTTGCTACGCGGCTCTTACGGCTAAAATTTTAGGACTAAAAGGACGGATGGTGATAAGCGAGCGCAGCTGTCCGTCGGTCATCTATAAAAGCGGGCTTAGCGGGTTTGCCAATAGAATTTTAGTTAAGGCGCTCTATCCTAGAGCCGATCTGATTTTAGCCAATGCGCAGGGAAACGCCGAGGATCTAGTGCGAAATTTCGGCTGCGACGCCGCAAAAACTAAGGTGCTATATAACGCGGTCGATTTAGCGGCGATAAAAACTCTTGCCGATGAGCCGCTAGAGGATAAATTTAAGCCATTTTTTCTAAACATCGGGCGGCTTGATAGCGGCAAAAATCAAGCGATGCTAATAAAAATAATCGCAAATTTAAACGACGAGCGCGCGACTCTTGGGATTTTAGGCAAGGGGCCTTTGCAAGGCGAGCTTCAAAATTTGATCGACGAGCTCGGAGTTGGCGAACGTGTAAGGCTACTAGGCACGGATAAAAATCCGTTTAAATTTATCAAAAACGCGCAGTGTTTCGTCTGCGCTTCTAGGTTTGAGGGCTTTTCAAACGTGCTTTTGGAGGCGCTTGCTTGCGAGAGATTTATCATCTCCACCGATCATAAAAGCGGCGCTAGGGAGCTTCTTGGCGACGATGAATACGGCATCCTAGTGCCCGTCGACGACGAAAAAGCTATGGAGGCGGCGATGAGGCGAGCGCTTGAGGATAAAAATTTAAGGCAAGATTATGAAAAAAGAGCTTATGGCCGCGTAGCCAAATTTGATAAAAACGCCGTCGCGGCGCAACTCATAGGATACTTAGAGGGTGAAAATGGCGAGTAAAATTTCGGGACTCTTGGATAAATTTAAATTTTCAAAGCAAACTTGTTTTTTGATGCTTGCGGCGTTTGTTTTTAGCGTGGTTTGTAGGCTATACTGGGTGTACTGGGCAGGCGAATACCAGCACTTTTTCTGGAACGATCAGCTTATGATCAGTACGAACGACGGCTATGCCTTTGCTGAGGGCGCGCGCGATATGATAGCGGGCTTTCATCAGCCAAACGACCTTAGCTACTACGGCCGCTCGATGCCCACACTTACGTATTTTTTGTATCAAATTTTGCCTTTTAGCTTCGAGACCATTTTGCTTTATATGAGCGTGTTTTTTAGCTCGCTTATCGTCATTCCAGTGATTTTGATAGGCAAAGAGTACGAGATGCCAGGAGTTGGCTTTGCGGGAGCCTTGCTGGCTAGTATCGCAAACAGCTACTACAACCGCACGATGGCTGGCTACTACGACACCGATATGCTCACGATCGTGCTGCCTGCGTTTAGCGTCTGGGCGATGATACGCCTGGCGCAGAAAAAAAACGTAAACGACCTCATTTTTATCCCGATTTTTATCCTTATAAACGACTGGTGGTATCCGAGCTCGTACTCGCTAAATTTCGCGATGCTGGGCACATTTTTGCTCTATACTTTGGTTTTTGATAGGAAAAACGCGCTAAATTACCAGGCTGTCATTTTGATGATAGTTGCGCTTACCTATATCGATTTTTACGCTAAAAGCGCGCTTGCCGTCGCTCTTTATCTAGCGATGAGATTTCGTCCGCAGATCTGGGATAAACGCGCTGTCGCGGCTTGTCTTGCTTTAGCCGTCGCGCTTCTAGGTTATAGCGGCGGGCTAAATCAAATTTTATTTCAGCTTAAATTTTACATATTTCGCGGGGTTTCTGAGAGTAGCGAGCCGGTTTTTCATTTTTATAACGTAAATAAAACGATAATGGAAATGAGCGATTATTCGTTTGAGCTTGAGTCGATAAACGCCTTTGCTAAGCGTATCAGCGGGCATATCGTTACTTTTGCTTTATCGCTCGTCGGAGCCGCGGCGCTTTGCCTTAAATTTCGCTCCTTTTTACTCGCGCTTCCGATGCTGCTACTTGGATTTTTGGCGCTAAAAGGCGGACTTAGGTTTACGATCTACTCCGTGCCCGTGATGGCGATAGGATTTGGGTATTTTGCGGCGCTTTGCGTGAGTTTTTTTAAAAAAGATAAAATTTTAGACAAATTTTGCACCGTTTGTTTAGCGGCGTTTTTTGTGTTTTTCTTTTTGTATTTTGATAAATACTACAGCCTTTTGCACGGCAAATCTCCCGTTTTCGCGCCAAATTTTGACGGCGAGGCGGGCTTTGGCGTATATCTAGCCACGTTTGCGGCGGCGGCGCTCGTTTGCGGGGCGGCTTATTTTATGGTCTCAGGCCTAAGCTCGCTCAAAAAACACGCGCTTTTAGAAAAAATTTGCGTCTTTTGTATCGCCGCGCTATCTTTGATGCCGTGCCTTGAGCACATTTACGGCTACAAAGTCGGCACGGTCTTTGCCAAAAGCGAGGTCGAGAGCCTGGATAAGCTACACAAGATCGCGGGGCGCGAGGACTATGTGCTGGCGTGGTGGGACTACGGCTATCCGATCCGCTACTACGCGGATGTTAAGACTCTCATAGACGGCGGCAAGCACCTAGGCAGGGATAACTTCGCCGTGAGCTTTGCTCTTGCTAGCAACCAGCGCATGTCGGCAAATATGGCGCGTCTCGAGGTCGAATACACCGAGCGAAATTTTAGCGAGAGATTCGGGTTAAATTTAAACCAGATGATGAAGGACTACAACGCCACTAGCGTAAATTCGTTTTTGTATTCGCTAAATAGCAAGGATTTTCGCCCGCCGCAAAAAACGCGCGAGATTTACTATTATCTGCCCGACTCCATGATCGATATCTTTAGCGCCGTTTTGCGCTTTTCAAACCTCGATCTAAACAGCGGTGAGGAGTACGGAGCGATATTTTATCCGGGTAAACCTTACTCGGTGGACGGCGATACGATAAATATCGGCGGAGGCTTTGGCGTATCGGGCGATGCGTCTAAAGTCTATATCGGCGAGCGCGAAATGCCGGTAAATACGTACTTTGAAACAAGCTATGACGAGAAAGACAAACTGGTCGTCAAAAAGCACGAGATGAATGCGGACGGTAAAATTTATCTCATTTTTATGAAGGATTACAGGCGGTTTTTGGTGCTTGACGAAGCGGTGCTAAACTCGGCCTATATACAGCTTTTCGTGCTCGAAAACTACGACAAAGAGCTGTTTGAGCCGGTCGTTTTAAACGGTGCGGTTAAAATTTATAGGTTGCTAAGATGAGGGCGGTAAATTTGATAAAGGTGCGGACGTCCGCTAAATTTGCGATAGAGGTTTTTTAAATGGCTAAATTTGGATTTTTAAGTCACGCCGATATGAGCATTTACTTCTTCCGCGCCCCGATCATGCGCGAGCTAAAGCGGCTCGGTCACGAGGTTTTTGCTATCGCGCCAAAGGGCGACTACACGGATAGGCTAAAAAGCGAATTTAACTGCGTGACGTACGAGCTTGACCGCGCGAGCTTAAACCCTCTAACCGTGCTTGAAAACTCAAAAAAACTAGCCGAGATTTTACGCGGACTAAATTTAGACCTACTGCAAACCTCGGCGCATAAATCAAACGTATTCGGCACCTTTGCGGCTAAAAAAGCGGGCATAAAGCGCGTTATAAATTTGGTCGAGGGGCTGGGCAGCTTTTATATCGATAACGACTTAAAAACCCGTCTGGTACGTGCCGCGATCGAGACGCTTTATAAGCGGGCGCTAAAAATGAGCGACGGCTGCGTGTTCGTAAACGAGGCCGATCCGGCGTATTTTCTGGGTCGAGGACTGATTGCCGAAGGGAAAATTTTTAAGATAAAAAGCGTGGGCGTGGATACGCTCAAATTTGACGAAAACAGCGTGCCGGCAGCAAATTTGGGCGAAGATTTACGCGGCAAAAAGATCGTGCTGATGATAGCGCGCGCGATGTGGCACAAGGGCGTGCGCGAGTTTTACGAGGCGGCCGAGCTTTTGCGCGGGCGC
>CAUQPE010000125.1:0-4545 GCA_963519915.1 uncultured Campylobacter sp.
CAAATCCGCGATAGTTTTATTCGCGTCGTTTAGATTTATCTCGTAGGTTTGGGTTAAATTCGTGAGTTCGTTTTTCTCTTTTTTGACGCCTTCAAGCATCTCGTTTACGAGCCTGTTTATGTCGGCAAGCTCTTTATTTTCGCTCTTTGCGCGGTCCAAATTTGAAAAAATTTCTTTTATGACATTTTCTTTACGAACGAGCTCGCTTTGAGACGAGGCGATTTGCTTTTCACGCTCGCTTAAGTCTTTTTGTAGTTTTGCCAGATCGCTTTGGCTAAGGACGTATTTTACGACAACGGCGCCGATGATGAGCATAAAAACAAACATCAGCCCAGCCATCAGGTCCGCATACGATATCCAAAAGGTCTGGTCTCCGCTTTTGTTCTCGTTACGCGTTTTCATCTAGCATACTCGCCTTTTCGATGGTTTGCAAGATCTCATTCGCCTCTTTATCAAGCTCGTCGATGTCTTGCTTTAGCCCTTCAATGAGCGCGCTATTATCATCATAAGCTCCGATTGCTTCGTCGTCAAAAGCCTTTTTAAATGCCTGTACGCCGTCAATTAAGCTCTCTTTAAAGCCATCCATTGCAAGTTTTTGTTTTTCTAAGATTTCACTACTAAATTTAGAAAGAGACTCACTGAAATTTTTAACATTATACTCTAGTTCGCCCACGCTCTTTTCGAGCTTTGCGATACGCTCGCCGCCCACATCATAGAGACGGTTGTACTGCTCGGCAAATTTTAGTTGCATATCTTTGATGTTACCGTTAAATTTATTGATAACGTTCAAGATTTCGGCATGGACTTTGATAAGATCTTTTTGATCTTTCGAGGATTTTAGCAGCGTATTCATCGTTTGCTTGATGTGTTCGCCGCTTAGCTTGACAGCTTCTTCTTCGTTTTTCAAGATATTTGTAAAAGTTTTAAATTTAGCCTCGATAGTCTTATCCAGCTCCTCAAAGAACTCGGCATTACTAACGTGCTCAAAGATCACTCCGATCTTTTCAAAGTGTCTTAAATTCTCTTGTAAATATCTTCTATCAAGCTCCTCTTTCGTCCAGAAAAAGCCGCTCGTAGCGTTTTTCTGTCTTCGCACTAGCGTTTCAAATTTGCTCGTTCCATATTTTTCAAAAAATATCCACCAAAGCGCTAGAAAAATACCGTAAATAGAGACGTAAAACGCAGTCGCTACGCCGCTAAGAAGGGTTGAAATTTCAGTTTCGAGCTCGGTAGTATTTGAAGAGTTAAACTCCGGCATAGAAACCGCGATACTGATAAATGTTCCCAAAATACCCAGCATCGGGAAGATGCCCGCACCCACGGAAGCGAAATTTTCATTACGTAAATTTCTAGTATAGTAGGCGACAAATTCATCAAAACCGGCATTTGATTTCGTATCTTTACCGATCACTAAAAGATGTTTGATGATGTATTCTTTTAAATTTCGCTTGAAATCAGCTCCGCTTTGCTCAAAATAACAACAAGCAAGCTCGGCGCTATTTTTAGCAAAGATTAGCGAAATCACCCAAATAATACCCATCATAACGACCGTGTGTAGGCCGATTTGAAAATCTATATACCCAAAAAACCCAAGAAGCGCGACGATATATATCGCCGTCGGCAAAAATATGATTTTCGTATATACGAAAAAAGATTGCCTGCCTTTTACCTCAGGCAACGCCAAATCAGTGAAATTATCGTTTCTCGCTTCTTTTTTGGGTTCCATTGTAAGCCTTAATTTCTATTTAAGCAGTTTAAATCTTCAAATGCAGTTAGCAGGCGTTTTACCATCGACTCCTCGCCGCTTCGTAGCCATTTGCGCGGATCGTAGTATTTTTTGTTAGGCTTATCTTCGCCTTCGGGGTTACCGATCTGACCTTGCAAATAAGCGCGATTTTTCGCCTCGTAGCCGCGTACGCCGTCCCAAAACGCCCACTGCGTATCGGTGTCGATGTTCATCTTTACTACGCCGTAGCTGACGGCATCTTTGATATCCTTTAGCTCGCTACCGCTACCACCGTGAAATACAAAATTTACGGGTTTATCGGTTAGGGTTTGAAATTTATCCGCAACGTATGCTTGCGAGTTTTTCAAAATTTCCGGTCGAAGCACGACGTTGCCAGGCTTATACACGCCGTGAACGTTACCGAAGCTTGCCGCTATGCTAAATCTATCGCTGATTTTACTTAGTCGCTCATATGCCCGCGCGACATCTTCAGGCTGAGTATAAAGAAGCGCGTTATCAACGCCCGTGTTATCCACGCCGTCCTCTTCGCCGCCGGTTACGCCAAGCTCGATTTCTAGGCTGATGCCAAGCTCGCTAAGCTCTTTTAGATACTTCTCGCAAGTGCTTAAATTTTCATTGAGGCTCTCTTCGCTAAGATCAAGCATATGCGAGCTAAAAAGCGGCACGCCGTGAGCCTTTTTGTATTCGCGGCTAAATTTAACCAGCTCGTCGATCCACGGCAGTAGCTTTCTAGCCGCATGATCGGTGTGTAGGATCACCGGTACGCCGTAAGCTTTGGCCAGCAGATGAACGTGCTGCGCGCCTGCTACTGCGCCTAGCACATCGGCATTCCCGCAAGCTTTGCCGGCATAAAAGCCGGCTCCGCCGTTACTAAACTGGATGATAACGGGTGAGTTAGCCGTCTTCGCCGCCTCTAAAACGGCATTTACCGAGTCGCTTCCGACCACGTTTACCGCAGGTATGGCAAAGCCCTGCTCCTTTGCGTATTTATACAGCCTAGTTACGTCATCGCCGCTTAAAACACCGGCTTTTACTACGTCTAAAACACCCATTTTATCGACCTTATTTATATTCTACTTTAGCTTTCGAGCGAAGCTCGTCGCCTCTTTTTCTGATATCGTTTCTAAATTTCTCCATCTTTATGTTGCCCTCGATTTGAGGTTTAACCTCGTTTAGACCTACGGTGCCGGCAGCCTTGCTATCCTCTTTTAGGATTACATGGTAGCCAAAATTTGATTTAACAGGTTTTTGAGTTACTTCGCCTTTTTTGAGCGCAAATGCAGCGTCCGCGAAAGGTTTTACCATTTGAGATTGGCCAAACCATCCTAGTTCGCCGCCGTTAGCCGCAGAACCTTGATCGGTAGATTTAGATTTTGCTAGCTCTTCGAATTTTTTAACCAACTCGTCTCCTTTCAGACCTTTTAGCGCGGCTATTATATCGTTTGCTTCTTTTTCGGTAGCTACTAGGATATGTTTAGCTCTTACTTGCGCAGGTACGGCAAATTCGGCTTTGTTTTTATTATAAAAGTCGCTGATTTCGCTATCGCTTACTTTTATATTGTCGAAAATTCTCTTCATCCAAAGATCAAGCGCAAGATTGTTTTTTAGCTCTTCAAGAGCGGCTTTGTATTCGTCGGTCTTATCTAGTCCGCTCTTTTTAGCCTCGTCTAGAAGTAGTTTTCTGTTGATTGTTTCGTCGATAACCTTTCTTTGCGTGTCTTTAGGTAGTTGCTCAAGAGTAACGCCAGGCATTGCAGCAAGCGTGAAAGCCACGTCCTTATCGGTTATGCTAGAACCGTTTACGGTGGCGTACTCCGCCGCGTTTAGGCTTAGAGCCGCAGTCAAACTAAGAGATGCGAATAAAATTTTATTCATCTTTGTTCCTTAAATTTAGATTTTTGCGAGGGTGATTATAGCAGGAAAGTCATTAAATATAAGTTATAATTCATCGAAAATTTAAATAAAAACGGCTAAAATCGGCGCTATGAGAACGAAAAAAGACATAAACGCTATCAAAAATTTATTTTTAGAAAATTTCAAAGACGCGGGCAGCGAGCTTAAATTTCGCAACCTCTACGAGCTGCTCGTTTGCGTGATGTTAAGCGCACAGTGCACCGATAAGCGCGTCAATTTGATCACGCCCTCGCTTTTTGAGGCATACCCGGACGTCGCGAGCCTAGCGCATGCAAATCTAGCCAGCGTAAAAGCGCTCATCAGCTCCTGTAGCTTTTTTAACAACAAGGCCCAAAATTTGATCAAAATGGCAAAGAGCGTGATGAGCGAATTTGGCGGCGAGATACCGACAACCGAAAAAGAGCTGATGAGCCTAGCCGGAGTCGGACAAAAGACCGCTCACGTCGTGCTGATCGAGCATTTTGGATCAAATTTGATGGCGGTGGATACGCACGTTTTTCGCGTGGCGCATAGGCTTGGCCTTAGCAGGGGCAAGACGCCCGAAGCCGTCGAGCTTGATCTAACTAAAGCCTTTAAAACGCAACTAAATACGCTTCATCAAGCGATGGTGCTTTTTGGCCGCTACACCTGTAAGGCGATAAAGCCAAACTGCAAGGAGTGCTTTTTAAACGAGTTGTGCCACAGCAAAGATAAGAATTTTCCGTAAAATTTAAGTCTATGTTCGCGAGTTAAATTTTACGGATTTAAATTTTATGAAATTTTACTTTTCGGGGCCTACTGCTTTGCCAGCCAAGCCCGGTATCCTTCGCTTTTAATCACGTCTGCGATACTTTTTGCCATCTCCTGCGGCAGAAATTCGGACTTTTTATCGATGACGGACACTA
>CAUQPE010000126.1:0-4500 GCA_963519915.1 uncultured Campylobacter sp.
AGAGGCCGTAGTTTGGCAGTCCCAGCCAGCCAAAAAGCGCGATAGCGTTGCCGCAAAGGGTGATGACGTTCATGAGTAAGGATACTAGCATGACGGCGGTGGCGAAGTTATAAACGCGAAGCACGGCGGCTAGCACCATGCCGATGCCGTCAAAGGCTAATGCGATACCGAGCATATGCAAGTAGCCAAAACTCTGGGCGCGAAGCTGTTCTGGGACGTTTAAAAGCTCTAAAATCTCAAATCCGAAAAAGTAAATAAAAACCGCGCTGCCAAGCCCGATGATCGTGTTAAACGTGATGCTGGCGTGCACGACGCGTTTGGCTAGGTTGTGATTTCGCGCGCCTAGAGCCTGCGCGACCACGACCGAACAGCCCACGCTAAGGAAGCTAAAAATGGTCATAAAAAGATCCATTATCTGATTGCCAGCGCCCATGGCGCCGACTAGATGGACGCTGACCTTAGTCACCATATACGTGTTTATGATGAGCGTCACGAAGTGCAAAAACATATCTAAAAATATCGGGATAGTAAGCTTTTTGAGCGATAAATTCATAAATTCTCTTTTGTAACGTGGATTTTAGATAACGCGCGATTATACCCAAATATAAATTTAAAGCGTTTTAAGGCGGCGCTGCGTGCTTTGCGGGCGAGCGGGCATAATCTTTTTATTAGCTTAATCAAGTATAATTGAAAAAATTTAATCTAAACGGATA
Source organism: uncultured Campylobacter sp. (assembly GCA_963519915.1). Lineage (GTDB taxonomy): Bacteria > Campylobacterota > Campylobacteria > Campylobacterales > Campylobacteraceae > Campylobacter_A. The sequence goes on from CAUQPE010000126.1 coordinate 714, forward strand.
TCAAATGCACAAAACAAATTTCACGTCACGCTGGGCGTTTATCATCGCTTGCGTGGGCTCGGCTATCGGTATGGCCAACGTCTGGGGGTTTCCTTATAAGGTCGGTACGAACGGCGGCGGCGCGTTTTTGCTCGTTTATCTGTTTTTTATCGCGATATTTTCCTACGTGGGGCTTTCTGCTGAGTACGCTATCGGCAGGCGCGCCAAAACCGGCACGCTAGGCTCATACGAATATGCGTGGAAGAGTCGAAACTGGGGCACGTTCGGTAAAATTTTAGGCTGGATACCGCTGGCTGGCTCGATGTGTATCGCTATCGGCTACGCTGTCATCATCGCATATGTTTTAAAGGCGCTATTTCAGGCGATCACTGGCTCGCTGATGACCGTGGATACGAACACTTGGTTCGAGTCCTTTGCGCTTTCGTCCTATTCTGTCGTGCCGTTTCACTTTATTGTGGTTGCAGGCACGCTGTTTACGCTATTTTTCGGTGCGCACAGTATCGAAAAGACAAATAAAATCATGATGCCGCTTTTTTTCGTGCTATTTTTTATCCTCGCTATCAGAGTGGCGTTTTTAGACGGGGCGTTTGGCGGGTATAAATTCGTCTTTCACAGCGACTGGGGCAAGCTAGCAGATCCTATGGTATGGGTAGTGGCGATGGGACAGGCTTTTTTCTCGCTATCTATCACGGGCTCTGGTATGATCGTTTACGGCGCGTATCTATCAAAGGACGAGGACGTCGTAGATAGCGCGCAAAAGACTGCGATCTTTGATACGATCGCGGCGATGACGGCGGCGCTCGTTATGCTGCCTGCGGTATTTGCCTACGGTATGGATCCGGCGGCTGGACCCGGGTTACTTTTCGTAACGCTACCTAAAATTTTACAAGACATGCCGGGCGGTCAAATTTTCGCGATTATTTTATTTACGGCGGTGATTTTTGGCGGCGTGACCTCTCTGCAAAATATGTTCGAAGCAGTCGCCGAGTCGATAATGCACAAATTTCCTAGCCTAAAGCGCGGCGTCGTGCTGATCGCGCTTTGCATAATATGCTTTGGTATAGGCGTAAATATGGAAGCCATAACTAGCTGGGGGCCGTGGATGGACTTCGTGTCGATCTATATCATCCCTATCGGCGCGGTGATCGGCGCTGTGTCGTGGTTTTGGGTTATCAAAAAAGAAGAGATCATGGACGAGATCAATACGGGCGCGGCAAAAAGGCAAGGCGCGTTTTGGTATTTTACGGGCAGATATATCTACGTGCCGATGGCGCTTACGCTTTGTATTATCGCGCTTAGCATGCATATATCGTTTTAAAGGGCGCGCGTGGCTCTAATCGACCTTATCGACGTTAGTAAAAAATTCGGTCCGAATGAAATTCTAAACAAAATAAGCCTAAGCGTAAACGAGCGCGAGCGTATCGCTATCATTGGCAAAAACGGTAGCGGCAAAAGTACACTGATGAAGCTAGTCGCAGGCTCGCTAGAGCCTGATGGCGGCAGGCGTATCCTACAAGGCGGCGTAAAAGTAGAAATGCTCGCGCAAAATCCCAAATTCGACGATGCGGCTACCGTAAAAGACGCGCTAAATTTGGAGCTAAAAGAGATCTTTGATGCGCGTGACGAGTATGCCGCGGTGCTAGAAGCGCTCGGACGCGATCCACACAACAAAGAGCTAAATGCTAGGCAAGACGAACTAATCAAATTTATCGAGGCGAAAGACGGCTGGCAGATCGAGCGCAAGATCGAGCGCGTGCTGGAGGAGTTTAAGCTAAAAGAGTACGAAAACCGAGCTGTCGCAAGCCTCAGCGGAGGCGAGATACGCCGCGTGGCTCTGGGCGCACTGATACTTAAAAAGCCCGATATTTTGCTGCTTGACGAGCCTACGAACCACCTTGACGTTTATATGGTGAGATTTTTAGAGGATATGCTAAAAAGCTCGCGTCAGACGATAGTTTTTATCTCTCACGATCGCTATTTCATCGACGCACTAGCAACCAGAAGCGTCGAGATCGAGGAGGGCGCGCTGGCGTCGTTTGACGGCGGTTACGCGAACTATCTAGCTAAAAAAGAGGAAATCCTAGCCAGCCTAGCCAAATCTCACGAGACGTTGCTAAAACAGCTAAAAGCCGAGGAGGAGTGGCTGCGCCGCGGCGTAAAAGCGCGTCTAAAACGCAATGAAGGGCGCAAAGAGCGAGTGCTAGCCATGCGCGAAGAGGCAAAGAAAAATCCGGGCGTTATACGCCGCGTTAGGCTCGAGCTTGAGCGAGCGAGCAAAAATTTTAACCAAACGCAAAGCGTAAACCGCAAAAAAATGCTATTTGAGATCAAGCAACTAAGCAAAAACATCGGCGGCAAGCAGCTTTTTAGAGATTTTAACGCGCGCGTTTTGCAAGGCGAGCGTATCGCGATAGTCGGACGAAACGGCAGCGGCAAAAGCACTCTTATTAAAATTTTACTCGGGTTTGAAAAGCCTAGTGGCGGCGAGATCAAGCGCGGCGAGGTGCGCGTGGGGTACTTTGATCAGTCGCGAAGCGCGCTGGATGATGATAAGAGCCTCATCGAGACCTTTTGCCCAAACGGCGGCGATCACGTCATGGTGCGCGGGCGAAATATGCACGTCTACGGCTACCTTAAAAATTTCCTATTTCCGAAAGAATTCCTCGATAAACCTATCAGCGTGCTAAGCGGCGGCGAGAAAAACCGCGTGGCGCTGGCGCTACTTTTTAGCAAGGAGTACGACGTGCTCGTACTAGATGAGCCCACAAACGACCTAGATATCGCTACTATCAACATCCTTGAGGACTATCTGCAAAGCTTTGAAGGCGCCATAATCATCGTGAGCCACGACCGATACTTTGTCGATAAGATCGCGCACAAGCTTTGGGCATTTGAGGGCACTCAAATAGAGGTGCTGCATCAAGAGTACAGCGTCTATCTCGAGCTAGAAGACGAATTAGCCGAGCTTGGTAAATTTGAAGCAAGCCTGGCCAGCGAAGCCGAGCAAGCGCAAAAACAAAAGAGCAAAACCGGCGCGAAGCTAAGCTACAAGCAAACGCAAATTTTATCCTCGCACCCCGAAAAAATAGCCGCGCTGGAAGCTAAGATAAAAGAGCTAAACGCGGGCCTTAGCGATCCTAAAATCTATCAGCAAATCGGCCTAACCGCGCTTTATAACGACCTAGAAGCGGCTAAAAGCGAGCTTGAAACGCTAGAGAACGAATACTTTGAAGTCTTGGAAATCGCCGAAAATTTGGAGCAAATTTGAAAAAATTAACTAAAACAGGCAGAGTTAGCGCTCTAAATTTACGCACTATTAAGCGAGACGAGTTTATCGGCGCTAGTTTTGAGCTGGACGGGATTAAATTTAGCGGCGTTTTTTCGGCTGATTTTAGTCTAGAACAGGGCGACCTCGTGCGCGTAGAGTACGAAAGAGACGGCTTTATAAATAGAATAACCCTGCTTGAAACCCTGGCTAAAAATAGCGAAAACAGGAGCAAGACAGCAAAAATCATGAACATTGCGGTTTTTATCTCGCTGACGCTTCTTGCTCTTTGTATCGCGGGCGGAGTGATTTTTTCTTTGATTACGGGCAGATTTGAGATTCGCGATTTTACCGATATTATTCGGCTTATTTGTATTTGCTTCCTTGTTTGGTCGCTAGCTTACCATGCGATAGGAAAATTTAAAATTTTGAGGCATTTTGCGTAAAATTTGAGTTCGATAAACATCAGAGCTTCTAAAAATAGGCGGCACTTTGAAAGATAAAAAATTTATACTACTTTGC
>CAUQPE010000127.1:0-4481 GCA_963519915.1 uncultured Campylobacter sp.
ATGCCGCCTTTATAGGGGCCCACGGCTGAGTTAAACTGTACGCGGTAGCCGTTATGCACCTGCGGTCTGCCGTCGTCATCCGTGTAGGTAACGCGAAATATCACCGTGCGCTCGGGTATCACGATACGCTCTAGGATCGCGTGTTTTTGGTACTTGCTCTCTTTTTTTATAAGCGGCTCAAGGCTGTTTAGCACCTCGGTCGCAGCCTGTACGAACACGCCTTGACCTGGGTTGGTCTTCTTTATCCACTCCATCGTTTTTTCGATGTACTCGCTCATCTTCGCTCCTATTCGTCAAATTTTTTGTAGTTGAATATTAACTCTCCTAGAAAAAATTTTTATTTAAATTTATTTTTATATTTTTATTTTAGGCGATAAGTGTTACGTATCGAAACTAAATTTATCAAACGTAACTTTTTGATAAATTTGTTGTAGTTTTGTTTGGGCTTTTGACCGAGATTTTAGTCGGCTTTGGCGGGACTATGCTAAATTTAGGATATTTAAATTTACGGCGGCGCGTTTTTACTGTTTTAGTTTTTGCGTATTTGGCGAGAATTCGTCAAATTTGAAATTTAGCGGGCAAATTTGCGGCTATTCTCGTAAAATTTATTTTTTGGCTAAAATTTGAGCTTGTTGCAAATACGGATTAACTTTATAGGAATATTTCAACCTACGTAAAGCGGTAAATTTGAAAATGCTGGAATAAATTTGGGTGGGTTAAATTTGCTAAAAACGAGTCAGACCGTAAATTTTAGCCCAAAGCGGGCTAAAATCGGTTACATATCCTCTTTGATTTCGTCGTTGCTGCGAACTACTAGCCCTGAGCCGTGGATGACGCTGGGGATGCACGCCGTGCAGATGTCGACCTCTTCGCCATTTTTATGGGCGCGGACGAATACGGCGTTTTCATTTTCCGTGCTTTTTTGTCCGCAGACGTTGCAAACTACGATATTTTCGGTTCTCATTTGACTTCCTTCATAAAAAATTCGGGCGTATTTTATTTAGTTTTTCGCCGATTTGAAATGATTTACGTCAAGCGCGAAGTCTCGCGTAAAAAGAAAAAATGCGAAAAATAAATAACGAAAAAAATCTGCAAGAAAAGCCCGAAAATAGGCACCAAGCAAAGTAGGTAAAAGCACAGCGCGGCGGCTTTAAATTTATATCCGCCGTAGTCCAGCAAGTAAAGCTCAAATTTGTGCCGCGAGAGAGCATTTGGCGCGACGTCGATAAAAAGTAGCGAATAATAAAGATAAAAAAACGCCGGGTGCAGGGCGAGGAAATTTAGCGCAGGTACGGCTAAAACCGGCACGCAAATAAGCGCGATCAGGAAAAATTTGAGCAAAATTTTGCCCATAAGAGACGTTTGGCGAGCTAGGCTGATATTTGCCAGCTGCGACTCCTCCACGCCGTAGTGCCTGCGGTTTATCTCGCGGGCGACCACTGGAGTGAGAAAGCCTGCAACCGCGAGCGCGCAAAAAACCGAAAGCATAACGACTAGATATGCGCCGACGGCGTAAAATATCGCGCCGATGAGCCACTTTGCTATGCCTAGGCTAAGGATTTTAGCCGCCATCGGATACTCGGCCAGAGCGCCTGACTCGCCGAGTATGGCCGCGTTTAGCGCCTCGTACAGCTCGCGGCCGCCCAGCATCGCAATCGCCGCGATAACAAGCGCGGAAAAAACGAGCGGCAAGATAGAGAGCGCGATAAATTTGGGCGTGAAAAGGTCCTTAAACGAAAGGCGTAAAATATCAGCGAACAACGAATCTCCATTTTATTTAAATTTATTGCCGTTTGGCGGCAAAAGGGCGTTTGGGCGCGATGGCTTTTCTAAATTTGACGCGCATTTTTTGCCAGCAAAAGCGGCGCGGCAAATGCTTTTAATGACGCGCAAATTTAACGTACGCATAGACTTCGCGGCTAAATTTGACCGATTTAAATCCAGCTTCAAATTTAGCTAAATTTACTCAAATTTGACCCGCTTTTTGGTGGCGCGAGACTTGCATGCGGCGTAAATTTTTGCCGGCTAAACGGCAGGTTTTTACGAGCACAGCTAAACCGCGCTCAAATTTAACCGCCCGCCCGCAATTGCCGCTTAAACTGCTAAATTTAGCCTCGCCGAGTGACAAGCTAAATTGCAAAAACTTCGCGGTTAGGCTTTCGCTAAATTTATCAAATTTAGCAGGCTCGCGCCGCAAATTTTATTTTACCGCTTTGTACTCGGCCTCGAGCGCGGCGTAGATCTCGTCCACGCTTTTTAGCCCGCGAGCGAGGATCTCGTTCATCACGGCGTTATCTTCCTTGCCGTTCCATACCTTTTTATACGCGCCCTCTTTGTAGCCGTGGTCTTGGCGGAAGCGATTTAGGACGTTTTTGCCGACGTAGCACTCGTAAAGCGAGCTGAGATTTACGCCGCATTTTAGGCTCATCGTGAAGTAAATTTTGAGCAGGTCAAAGAGCGAATACTCAAAGCCCGAGCACTTATTTATGAGCATTTCGACGTCGTTTATTATCTCGTAAATGTTTTCGTCAGCGACGTTAAACGGCTCGCGGCAAAACTCCTCAAAGCCGCTGCTAGCGCAGATGTCGCTTGATAGTTTTGCGATGTCGCCGAGGTTATTTAGCTTGTACTGCTCAAGCATCAAACTCATCAAAAAGTGCCAGATATCCACGACCTCGACGCGCAGATTTTCTTCATTTGTCGGTGCGTTTATGCTTTTCCAGTGTTTCCAGGCAAAGCTATCTATGAGCTCGGCGCACTCCATATATATGCAGCGTTTCCAGCTGATGAGTTTGCCGTTTTTGTTGATGCCGTTTTCCCAGCCGACGCCGTTTGTATCGTCGTTTAGGCTCTGCTGGAGATTTAGCATTTGTGTGATTTTTTCATTCGCGTTCATAAATTTTCCTATTTTTAAAATTTATGAATTATAGCGAAATTTTTAAACCGCGAACTAAACGTAAAATTTAAAGCTATCCAGCTGAGAAATGAGCTCGTCAAAGAGCTTTTTGGAGTTTTGCAGTAGCTTAGCGTCCGCTTTGTTTTGCTCCATCAGCCTATCAAAAAGCTTTAGCGTGCCGTCTGCGATAAAATTTTTATGATTTGCGTCTTTTACCTCCGGAAGCTCTTTGCGAAGGGAGTTTGCGAGATTTGTAACGCGCGAAAAGATCGGATCCTCGCCCTCTTTGACGTTTTTCATAAATTTATCTATGCTGGGCGCTATTTTTTCTAGAGCGGTTGCGAGCTCCTCTTTATCGCGAGCGTCCAGACCGTCGCCTTTATATGAAAAGCTATAGCCGTACTCGTGCGTGAGAGTGAGTGCGGATGCCGATGCACCGGCTATTTTAGCGCTAGCGTAGTCTACGGTTTTGTTGTCGTACATTTTTAGATTTATCTCGTCGCCGCTGCTGGTTTTAAAGCTAAAATCAAAGCTGTTTAGGCTCGCGCTTTGGTAGTTTTGTAGTTTCATGATTTGTCGTCCTTTTGGTTTTATATCGGCCAAATTTCTTTTTTCTTAATACCCCTTGCGCTAAAATCACGCAAAAAAGGATGAAAATGTGCTGTTTTGCCACGCGCGTATTTTTGCTCATTAGCGCGACCGTTTTGAGCTTTGTTTTGCACGGATTTTTCCCGCAAATTCCCGTCGTCGCGTTTTATTTTTTACTGGCAAATTTGATCTCGCTTACGATATTTTCGCTATTTTTTGCGGGCAAACTGCCAAGCTTTGTTAAGACCGCGGCGGTGCACTATTTTAGCTTTATCGGCGGCTTTGCGGCGGGGCTTGGGGTGGCTTTATTTAAACGCGAAAAAGCGGGAGCAAAATTTGTCAAAATAGAGCTTTTTATATTTGCTTTTTGGCTGATTTTGGCTTGCTTTTTGGCGCTAAATTTTGGCTGGGTTTCGGCAAATTTGGCTCAAATTTTTAGCGCTTAAGGCGGACGAAATGGATGAGAAAATTTTAAAATTTATCCGCAAGATGCACCTACTTAGCCTTGCTGTTTTAGATGATGGCAAGCCATACTGCGCGAGCTGCTTTTACGCCTTTGACGAGGAAAATTTGGCCTTTATCGTAGCCGGCGGAGAGCAGAGCACTCACGTGAGGGCGTTTTTGGCTGAGCCTGGCGTAGCCGGCACCGTCGCGCTTGATACGAAGGTGGTGGGCAAGATAGAGGGCGTGCAGTTTCACGCTATAGCCGCCCCTGCAACCGCGCAGCAGAGGAAAATCTACTTCGCGCGGTTTCCTTACGCTTTGGCGATGAATCCGAGCCTTTATGCTTTGAGCCTTGGCTGGGTTAAATTTACGCATAATGCGTTGGGGTTTGGTAGGAAAATAATTTGGCAGAGAGATTGATTTTATTTTAGCGGCTTGTCTTTTTCCTTTATACTTCGTTAGAAATTTCGCCGAAGCTCGGTTACATACTACTTGTATGCGCCCTCGCTCGGCTCATTTCCGCCTCGTCTCCTCGTAGCGAAGTCTCGTTACG
>CAUQPE010000128.1:0-4340 GCA_963519915.1 uncultured Campylobacter sp.
TCGGTATCATCCAAGTAGCGGATAAGGCTATGGACGAGCAGCTAAAAATCCTAGACACGATCAAGGTAAAAGCTACTCAATCAGCTCAAGACGGTCAAACAACAGATTCTCGTCAAGCGCTACAAGCCGACATCGTTCGCCTAATGGAAGAGCTAGACAACATTGGAAATACAACGTCTTTCAATGGTCAGCAGCTACTAAACGGAACGTTCTCTAACAAAGAGTTCCAAATCGGCGCTTACTCAAACCAAACAGTTAAAGCCTCTATCGGTGCTACTACGTCAGATAAGATCGGTCTAACGAGATTTGAGAGCTCTAAGCTACTAACTAAAATGGACGTAGTATCTCTTACCTTCCTAAACGTTGACGGCGTAAACAACGTAAAAGTCGCTGCTGCTACCGTTTCAACAGGTCTTGGAAAAGGAATAGGCGCTTTAGCTGAAAACATCAATAAAGTATCTGATAAAACAGGTATCAGAGCTACTTACGATGTAACTCGCATCATGAGCAAGGCCGTAGAAAAAGCCTCTATCCAAAGCTTTGCTATCAACGGCGTAAAGATCGGTGATTTGGATGTACAAGCAAACGATGCCAACGGCGCCCTAGTAAACGCTATCAACAGAGTAAAAGACCAAACCGGCGTTGAAGCTTCTATAAATACAGAAGGTAAGATGGTTCTTACTAGCCGCGACGGTCGCGCTATGAGCTTTGCTGGCAAAGATATCGATAAAGTTATCGGCGCGAAAGATAAATCAGGCTTTATAGGTAGACTAAACCTAGTAAGACTAGACGGCAGAGATATCAAAATGAAAGGCGGCGGAGGTACTAAGCTCTCAGTAGCGTTCTCATCTGACGGTGGCGCACAGCAATCTGTAGCCATGAGAGATATTCGCGGACAGATAGATAAAAAACTAGCAACTGCTATGGGCTTCCAAAGAATGAAAGCCGATATAAGCTCTAACCAATCAGCAGGCGTTATGACTCTACGCGGCGCAATGGCTGTTATGGATATCGCTGAGTCTGCTCAGAAAACTCTTGATCAGATCCGCTCAGACCTAGGTTCTGTTCAAAATCAGCTTGTTGCAACTGTAAACAACATCACAGTTACTCAAGTAAACGTAAAATCGGCCGAATCTCAAATTAGAGACGTTGATTTCGCTGCCGAGTCAGCAAACTTCTCTAAGTTTAACATCCTTGCTCAGTCAGGAAGTTATGCTATGAGCCAAGCTAACTCTGTTCAGCAAAATGTCTTGAGACTACTCCAGTAGTCGAAAGCATTTCTACGCGAAGCGGGGGTAACCCCGCGTAGCTGGAAAAACGTTTTAAGACTACTTCAGTAGTTAACACTTTAAGGCCGCTTCGGCGGTCTTAGATTTCAAAAACCCAAACACCAATAGTTAAGACATCTCCAAAAATAATAGTTATTATAGACGCTAAATTCGGCGTCTATATCTTTAGAAGTGAATTTTAAAGTCGAGTTTTACCCGCTCGACTTTTTGCTCCAAATTTTATCCCACTTTTCCAAGTCAAATTTAAATTCAAACGATAAATTAATGCCATTAGTTTAAATTTTTTGCTACAATTACCGCAAAAAATTAAAAAGGCTATATTAATGAAAAGCTTAATCATCGTGGAGTCCCCCGCGAAAGCCAAAACGATAAAAAATTTCCTCGGAAGCGACTACGATGTCATCGCATCAAAAGGCCACATCAGAGATCTACCAAAAACCGCATTTGGTATCAAGATCGAGGGCGAAAAATTTACGCCCGAGTACAAAATAAGCGCCGATCACTCCGCGATCGTAAAAGAGATCAAAGAACTAGCCAAAAACGCCGATCAAATCTACCTCGCAACCGATGAGGACCGCGAAGGAGAGGCCATCGCCTACCACATCGCCGCAGCCATCGGCAAAAAGCCCGAGAGCCTGCCTCGCATCGTGTTTCACGAGATAACCAAAAGCGCTATCGAGGCCGCTTTAAAAAACCCGCGCACGATAAATATGGATAGCGTAAACGCACAGCAAGCCCGCCGCCTGCTAGACCGAATCGTTGGCTACAAGCTCTCGCCGCTGTTAAATTTAAAAATCCAAAAAGGACTAAGCGCGGGACGCGTGCAAAGCGCGGCTCTAAAAATCATCGTAGACCGCGAGCGCGAGATACGCGACTTTAAACCGATCGAGTACCACAGCATAGACGCCGTTTTTAAAAAAGACCTCGACGCCGAGCTAGTTAAATTTGAAGCGCAAAAGATAGAAAAGCTAACTATCACGAACGGCGATAGAGCCAAATTTATCGTGGAAAATCTAAAAAGCGATAAATTTAGCGTCCGCGAGATCGAAGCCAAAGAGCGCAAAACCGAGCCCGCACCGCCGTTTATGACCTCGACGCTACAGCAAAGCGCGAGCAACCGCCTAGGCTTTAGCCCAAAAAAAACGATGATGATCGCGCAAAATTTATACGAGGGCGTGCAGACGCATCAGGGCTTCATGGGCGCGATAACCTACATGAGAACGGACAGCCTAAATCTCGCCAAAGAAGCCGTCGCAGCCGCGCGCGAGATGATCGAGAAAGAGTACGGCGAACGCTACCTGCCCGCTAAGGCTAAAATTTACGCAACCAAGAGCAAAGGCGCGCAAGAAGCCCACGAGGCGATCCGCCCGACGAATCTTAGCTTCACGCCCGCTATCGCCGCGCAATATCTAGAAAAAGACGCGCTACGCCTCTACACGCTCATCTACAACCGCTTTTTAGCCTGCCAGATGAGCGCTAGCATTAGCCAGACGCAAAACGTATTCGTCGCGGGCGCAAAGGGCGAGTTTAAAATAAGCGGCCGCAAGGTGCTGTTTGACGGATTTTACCGCGTTTACGGCGACATGGATAAGGATAAAATTTTACCCGACTTAAAAATCGGCGACGAGATGAGCCTGCAAAGCATCAAAAGCTCGCAGCACTTCACCGAGCCGCCGTCTCGCTACTCGGAGGCCGGGCTCGTTAAAAAGCTAGAAAGCCTAGGCATCGGGCGCCCTAGCACTTACGCGCCGACCATCTCGCTGCTAACCTCTCGCGACTACGTCAAAGTAGAGAAAAAGCAGCTCGTACCAAACGAGATCGCCTTTACGATGATGGGCGTTTTGGAGGAGCATTTTAGCGACATTGTAGATAGCGAATTTACGTCAAACATGGAAGAAAAGCTCGATCACGTCGCAGAAGACAAAGCCGACTGGCAAAAGCTTTTGAGCGATTTTTATCATCCGTTTATGGATAAAATTTCGGCCGGCAAAACAGGCATAAAAAGCCAAAAAGTAGCCACTCCGATCGGCGAAAAGTGCCCCGAGTGCGGCGGCGAACTGCTACTGCGAAAGGGACGCTACGGCGAGTTTATCGCGTGCGGAAATTTCCCTAAGTGCAAATACTCGCGCAATATCGTAAAAGCTGAGCAAGGCGCTCAGGAAGGCGAAGCGCCCGCAAAACCGAAAAAAGAGCTAAAAAAGATCGACGTACCGTGCCCAAAATGCGGCGGCGACATCGTCGAGCGCATCAGCCGCAGGGGTAAATTTTACGGCTGCGCAAACTATCCAAAATGCGACTTTGTCTCAAACTATGAGCCGGTCGCCGAAAAATGCGACGAATGCGGCGGTGATATGATCAAAAAGGAGCTCAAAAAAGGGACGTTTCACGAGTGCACGAAGTGCAAGAAAAAGGTACAAATCGCGGAGCAATAGCGGCGGCTTGTCTTTTTGGTTTATACTTCGTTAGAAATTTCGCCGAAGCTCGGTTACATACTTGTATGCGCCCTCGCTCGGCTCATTTCCGCCTCGTCTAAAGAAAAAATACGTCGCCTTACAAATTTAAAACGCACTATTGTGCTACACATTTGGAAACAAAATTTGATTCCAAATTTAACTAAGCCAAATTTAGCATTTTCGCGGTGCAGGTCTCGGTGAGTAAAATTTGCAAATTTGACTCCAATTTTGAACGTAAAAAGTCAAGGCGAAGTATCGTGAGATTATTTTTAATGTTGTTGCAGTTTTTGCGACAAAGGCCAACCAAATAGGTTGCCGCAGGAGCAAAAACAAAACTCATTAAAAAGCGCTCGCGAGACAAGCCGCAAATAAAATTTAGCGTTTAACGCCAAATTTGAACAAATTTCAAGGCGAAGTGTTTTTGTCATAGACGAGGCGGATGAGCAAGGGCAAAGGAGCGTATATGTAATACGTGACTACAGCCCGCAGCGAAATCCAACGAAGTATAGGGCAAAAAGACAAGCCGCTAAAAAAGGAATAATCTAATGAAAACTATTATGTTGTGTGCCATTTGTTCGGTCAGCTCCGGCAACTGCTC
>CAUQPE010000129.1:0-4338 GCA_963519915.1 uncultured Campylobacter sp.
ACGTTATCTTTTATGATAAACGCAGACGAGCTAGTCGCCTCGGTCACAAAGCCATTTTCGACCATAAAGCCTTCGTAGGCGCCGGCTTTTACGGCTTGTTCTTTAGCGTAGCACTGCGCCAAAAGCGAGATCGATTTGATGTCGCGGCGCTTCCAGCGGATATCCTCGACGCTAACGACCTCGATGCCGGTCGCGGCGTCAGGGTTTGCGACGATATCTTTTTCGTAGCAAAACACGAAACAAGTCGGCTTTAAGCCTTTTATAAATTTAAAATCCCTATCGGCGACGCCGCGGGTGACCTGCATATAAACGCCGCCTTCTTTTAGGTTATTTCGCCAGACTACCTCCTCTAAAACTCCCTGAAAATCGCTCTTTGAAAGCGGCAAGCTTAGCTCGATCGCAGCTAGGCTTCTCTCAAATCTCTCCCAAAAATCCTCTCTATCCACGAGCCGTCCGTTTAGCACCGGCACGACCTCGTATATGCCGTCGCCAAAGATAAATCCGCGGTCAAATGCGCTAACTTTAGCCGCCGCCGCGTCTATAAATTCGCCGTTTAGATATACTATTCCGTTCATTTTTTCTCCTTAAAATTTAAGTAATTTTAGCTCAAATACTCTTAAAAAAGCGTTGCCTTAAGTCCAAATTTTAGCTTGGATTACGAAGTTTTTGATATAATTGAGGCTAAATTTAAGGATAATCAAAAAGATGAAAAATAACGCGTTAAAAAATTTAATCCTAAAAAATATCTTCGTTATCTCAAAGCAACCCGTGCTGTTTCGCGATCTGCTCGAGGCAAACTGCCTTTTTAACGAAGGCATGTTGGTAGATCCGGCTAAGCTAAATTTTAAATTTCGCTACACAAGAACTTACCTTGTTTACGGGCTTTTGTGCTTCGTCGTGTTTTTTGTTTTGCTGATTTTGACGCACCGTCTTTTTACCAAACTTGACTTTCACCTCTCGATCGTTAGCGCGGTGGTCGGTACTTCGGCCGTTTTTATCGGCTTTGATATGTTTAAAATTTGGGCGAGAAAAGCCGTTAGCAAAGAGCTCATAAAAAAGGCTTGGAGCGTGCATTTTCCGTATTTTAGCTACGAAAAATACTCCACGAAAGTCGAAATGATCTACAACGAAGCGGTAAAAAACGAAATCCCGCGCAAAGACTTGGAGCAGTACGTCCTAGAGCGCCTAGTAGCGCAGTCTGAGGCCGGAAATTAGTTATTTTAAGGTTAGCGGGTCTAAAATTTGATTTTTGTATTTCATCCTCTCGAGTTTTAGGCGAAGTTCTCTGTTTTCTTCTAGCAAGACGTCGCGTTTGCCGCTTAGATCGCCGATTTCGCGGCTAATGTAATAAATTTGATTCGTGATGTAAATTTTAGGCAAAAACAAAGCAAGCGCTATAAAAAGCGCCGCATACGCCGATATCAACGTCCTAAAGTCTAAATTCTGCTCCTTTTTCGGTTCGCCGCCGCCAAACTCCGAAATCTCGTTTTTATCTTGCATTTTTACCTCTTGAAATTTTAAAAATCCTCATTTTTGCGCAGCTTGAGCGCGGATTTGCCTTGATCTCGGCAGCGCTTGGGGTTATTGCTTTTTTGCTAACGATTTTACCCAGCGCGTTACCCCCTCCGCACGTGCATTTTAGAGCTTGCGGCGGACAAATGCAGTTTTGCGCCCACTGCCTAAATTTATTTTTCACGATGCGATCTTCTAGCGAGTGAAAGCTGATTATCGCCACGACGCACTCGTCGATCTGCGAGTCCTCAATGCTTTGGAGTAAATTTTGCAGCTCGCCCAGCTCATTATTTACTTCTATCCTTATCGCCTGAAAAGCTAACGTCGCCGCGCTAACGCTACGTCCGTTTATGCCCTTTAGTCCGATTATTTGCGCGAGGCATTCGGCGCTTTTTATCTCGCCGCTTTGCCTGGCTTCTATGATTTTGGCGGCAAATTTAGCCGGATTTGGCAGCTCGCCGTAGTTCTCAAATATACGCTCCAGCTCTTTTGCGCTATAAAAATTTACAACGTCGTAAGCTGAAATTTTAGCCTGCGCGTCCATTCGCATATCTAAATTTTCGCTCTTTAATCCAAAGCCGCGCTCATTTTTATCTAGCTGCAACGACGAAACGCCGATGTCGGCCAGGATACCGCGAATTTGACCTTGTTCTACCTTGGCCAAAATTTCTGAAAATTTACTCCTAAAAATTTGCACTCTTTGACCGAATGTTTTAAGTCTTTCGGAGCTAAATTTGATCGCTTCTTCGTCTTGATCGCAGGCTATCAAATTTATGTTTTGATTTTGCTCTAAAATCACGCTGGAATGCCCACCGTATCCGAGCGTACAATCGACAATCGCGCCGCTTTTTATATAAGCAAAAGCTTGCAAAACTTCATCAAGTAGCACGGGAACGTGTGGGGAGTTCAAATTTAGCCTTTATTTTTTGTGTATAATAACAAAAAAAGTTTATAAAAGGTTAAAATGGACTTAAAATACTGCGCAAGCGAGATTAGCAACATCGCTCTTTCGATGTTTAGAAAAAACTTTTTCGGCGTCTTTCACGGCTCTATTTCAGCTAGAATTCAGCACGACTCTTTTTTGATAAATAAAAGAACGACGATTTTTGATAATCTCAAAGAAGAAGATCTCATAATGCTAAACTCAAAAAGGGATTACCGCTGGAACGATGCGAGCATAGACGCGGACATACACCTAAATATATATAAAAATATAAATGAGGCCAAATATGTCTGCTACGCCATGCCGCCCTACCTAACGGCTTATACCTTGGGGCATTCTTTTATCCGCCCGAGGGATTTTTTTGGTTACATCAAACATCACGAGATCCCGATTTATGATCCAAAACAGTTTGACGACTGGTATGAGCGCGCGGATACGGAAATTTATCGTTATATGTTAGAGAATAAAACTAACATAATGGTTATCAAAGGATACGGCGTATACGTACACAGCAGGACTTCGTATCAGCTGGCAAAAGACGTCGCAATCCTTGAAAATACGTGCAAATTGCTAAGCATAGCTCGCCTTTACGAATCTGAACGAAACTAACGTCTTTAAAAATGTTAATTTTTTTGAAATTTTATCGATAAAAAGCGCGTTTTTAAGGTGATATTTACGATATTTCAGTAAAATAATGCATAAAATTTTTATGAATTTGAAGGAATTAGATGATAACTTGGATGCAAAAGCATAGAAAATACCTCGTCGTGACGATCTGGGTAAGCACGATAGCCTTCGTCGGAGCAGGCTTCGTCGGATGGGGAGCATACGATCTAAACGCGAGCAGAGCTACCTCGGTGGCTAAGGTCGGGCACAGAAATATAAGCATCCAAGAGTTTCAAAACAGATACGGTCAGCTTCATGCGTACTATAGCCAGCTTTTTGACGGACAGCTAAGTGACGAAAAGGCAAGCGAGCTAGGCATTGAAAATTTAGCTTTAGAGGCGTTAGTAAACGATGCTATGCTTTTAAATTTCGCAGATGATTTGGGGCTGGGCGTAAACGACGAAGATATAGTAAAATACATCATTGCAGATCAAAATTTCCACTCGAACGGTAAATTTGACAAAGAGCTTTATAAAAATACCCTAAAAAGAGCTAGAATCACTGAAAGCGAATATGAAGATGGTTTAAAAAACGTGATACTTTTAGACAAACTAAGACACGTTTTAAATTTACCCGCAAATGCTCAAGATATAGATATGCTAACGGCTAGCTTTTTGATGCAGGATAAAATCTCGATGCAAGTCGTAGAGGCTGGTGCAGACGAAATAAAAATAGATGAAGATGCGCTAAAAAAACTCTGGGAAGAGCATAAGAACGAATATAAAACTATGACCGAATTTAAGCTTG
The DNA here is from genome assembly GCA_963519915.1 of uncultured Campylobacter sp. Classification (GTDB taxonomy): domain Bacteria; phylum Campylobacterota; class Campylobacteria; order Campylobacterales; family Campylobacteraceae; genus Campylobacter_A. Next base: position 3,869 of record CAUQPE010000129.1, read on the forward strand.
ATACCAAATTTATCCCGGCTATATCAAGCGATGCAAATACTAACGAGCTAACAGAATTTTACAACGAAAACAAAAACGAATATAAAGGTAGCGACGACAAGATAAAAGAATTTGAGGCTGTTAAAGATGAGGTACTAAAAGACTACAATCTCAAACAAACTAAAAAAGTCGCCCTTGAAGAGTCTCTAAAAATCAAAAAAGACGAGAAGCAAGCAGACGTATCGATAGCTACATTTGAAGATAATGCGAGCTTGCCGATGGACGAACTAAAACTAGCAAAAAAGGGCGATACCTTAAAGCCGTTTGAATACGAAGACGGTTATATGATAGTAAAGGTAAAAGAGATCGTAGCGCCGAGAGTAATGAGTTTTGACGAGGCGAGGGATCAAATTTTAGAACTTTATAAAGAGCAAAAAACTAAAGAAATCGTAGAAGCAAAAGCAAAAGAGTTGCTTGAAAAAGGATTTAAA
>CAUQPE010000130.1:0-4242 GCA_963519915.1 uncultured Campylobacter sp.
CCCTCTTTGGCGAAGCTTTTGTTCATCGCGATCATTCCGCCCTTGCTAGCAGCGTAGTTAGCTTGCCCCGCATTGCCCATCTCGCCTACGATCGAAGCTACGTTTACGACGGCGCCGAAGCGTTTTTTGCTCATTACTTTTAGCGCCTCGCGGCATCCGATAAAGGCCGAGGTCAAATTTGCGCCTATTACGCTAGTAAAATCCCCCGTCTTCATGCGAAGCGCGAGCTTGTCATTCGTGATACCGGCGTTATTTACGAGGTAGCTTAGCTCGCCGTCGGCATCTGCGATCAAATTTATCGCTTTTATAAACTCATCTTCATCCGTCGCGTCAAATTTAACTACCGCAGCCTGTCCGCCGTTTGCTACGATCTCAGCTTGCAACGCATCGGCGATTTCGGGCTTTGAACGGTAGTTTATCCAGACTTTTAGTCCCATTTGCGCTAGAGTTTTGGCTATCTGCGCGCCGATACCGCGGCTTGCGCCGGTGATTAGCACGTTTTTTCCGCTAAATTTCATTTTTTCTCCTTGATTTCAAATTTGACTCGCATTTTATCAGACGAAAGCTAAAAAGCCTTTTACTTAAAATTTATATAGTATTAAAACAGCGCCTCGTCCATTTCGGCGGGTTTTTCGATACCCATCAGCGCCAAAACGCTCGCGGCGATATTGTTTAGGCCGCCCGCTTTTACAGCCTTTACGCCCTCGCCCATCACGAAGCAAAATACATCAAAAGTCGTGTGGTTGGTTAGCAAATTACCCTGCGCGTCCCTCATCTGCTCGCAGTTGCCGTGGTCGCTCGTGATGATTAGCGCGTAGTTTTTCTCTTTTGCCTTTGCCACGATGCGTCCCAGCACCGCATCCACGGCCTCGACCGCCTTTACCGCTGCGTCAAATTCGCCCGTATGCCCTACCATATCGCCGTTTGCGAAATTTACCACGATAAGATCCTGCCCGTCTTCCATGCCTTTTAGCACCGCTTCGCACACAGCTTGTGCGCTCATTTCGGGCTTTTCGTCGTAGGTTTTTACTTTGGGGCTTGGTACCAGCACCCTCGTTTCGTTTTGGGCGAGCTCCTCGACGCCGCCGTTAAAGAAAAACGTCACGTGCGCATATTTCTCGGTCTCGGCGGTGTGCAGCTGCGTTAGACCCGCGTTTGCTACGACCTCGGCAAGGGTATTTTTTAGTTTTTCGTTTTCAAATAGCACGGGAAAGGCGAAATTTGCGTCGTATTCGGTCATCGTGAGTAGATTTTTGACGACGAACGGACGCGCAAATTCGCTAAAATTTTCATCGCCTAAAGCCGCCGCGATCTCGCGCACGCGGTCGTTTCTAAAATTTATAAATATCACGCCGTCGTTTTCGCCGATACCCTCAAAGCCGCCAAAGCTAGCCGGCACGATAAACTCGTCCGTCACGCCCGCCTCGTAGCTTTGCATGACGTATTCTAGCGGCGATATAGTTTGCGCATTTTCTCCGCACGTCATCGCGTCGTAGGCCGTTTTTACCCGCTCCCAGCGCTTATCGCGGTCCATCGCGTAAAATCTACCGCTAACGCTAGCTAGCTTAAAGCCCCCGCTTTGCGCCTTTTCTTGCAGCGATTTTACAAACGCCAGCCCGCTTTTTGGGCCTACGTCGCGACCGTCGGTTATCGCGTGAGCGCACACCTCGCAGCCGTTTGCGACCGCAAGAGAGCACATCGCGTCAAAGTGGTTCATGTGCGAGTGCACGCCGCCGTCACTGTAAAGCCCGACGACGTGGACGCGTTTGCAGGTTTTAAACAAATTTAAAAGCTTTTGGCTTTTAGCCAGTTCGCCGTTTTCAAAACCGAGCGAAATTTTTACCAAATTTTGATACAAAACCCGCCCGCTGCCGATGCACATGTGTCCGACCTCGCTGTTTCCCATCTGTCCGTCGGGTAAGCCCACTGCTAGGCCAGAGGTTTTTATGAGCGCGTTTGGGACGTTTTTAAACAGCCAGTCGTATGTGGGCTTTTTTGCCGCCGCAAATGCGTTAAATTCGCTACTTTCATTGTATCCGATGCCGTCGGTTATCACCAAAATAGTTTTTTGCGCCATTTTTAAATTTTTGCCTTAAATTTAGATATTTTTTAACGGCATTATACTAAAATTAGTTTTTTTTAAAATAAAGGTCTTTATGTTTTACTATATTTATGAATTCTTAAATTTTAATATCTTTCAATACATCACCGTTCGCGCGGGCTTTTCGTTTTTCATCGCATTTTGCTTGACCGTTTGGGCGCTGCCTAAATTTATCGCGTGGGCAAAGGCCAAAAACGCCGCCCAGCCCATCTACGAGCTAGCTCCGCAAACGCACCAAAAAAAGGCCAAAACGCCTACGATGGGAGGGCTCGTCTTTATCGGAGCGGCTCTTGTCGCGAGCGTGATCTGCGCGCGTCTTGATAATGTTTTCGTCTTCGCCTCGCTTATCTGTCTTGCGGGCTTTACGGCGCTTGGGTTTAAAGACGACTATCGCAAAATCTCAGGCGGCAAAAACCACGACGGACTAAGCCCCAGAGCCAAGCTAGCGGCGCAAATTTTGATCGCCTTTGCAGTTTCTTCGATACTGTATTTGCAAGGCGAGCTGGGAAGTAAATTTTACCTACCGTTTTACAAATTTCCCGTGCTTGATCTAGGCATTTTTGCGGTCGCATTTTGGACGCTCGTCATCGTCGCCGCCTCAAATGCGGTAAATTTAACCGACGGCCTAGACGGGCTAGCTACGGTGCCCGCGGTATTTTCACTGCTGACTTTGGGCGTATTTGCCTACATCTGCGGGCACGCGGTGTTTAGCTCGTATTTACTTTTGCCCAAGATCGCGGGCGTAGGCGAGACGGTCGTCGTGGCCGCTGCGCTGATCGGCTCGCTGATGGGATTTTTGTGGTTCAACTGCCATCCGGCCGAGGTTTTCATGGGCGATAGCGGGAGCTTAAGCGTAGGCGCATATATCGGACTTATGGGCGTGATGACGAAAAACGAAATCCTGCTCATCATCATCGGCTTCGTGTTCGTGATGGAGACCCTAAGCGTGATTTTACAAGTAGGAAGCTTTAAAATTTTTAAAAAGAGAATTTTTCTCATGGCGCCGATACATCATCATTTTGAAATAAAAGGCTGGGTAGAAAATAAGATCATCGTGAGATTTTGGCTCATCGCCGTTTTGGCAAATTTGATCGCCATGACCGCGCTAAAAATCAGGTAAATTTAACGCGAGCAAAATGGCGAAAAAGCTAATCTGGACACGGACAAGATAACGCAAATTTTAGGGGCAAAGGGGAGAAAATGAGAAAATCGCTATTTGGCTACGGCGGCACGACCCGCGCGATCGCGAAAAACTTCGGCAAAGAGGGCGGCTGGGACATCTACGACGATAAATTTAGCGAGATCTCAAGCGACGAATGGGGTAACACGCTACTGCCGCCAAATCTTTTCGTACCAAAAAAAAGCGGCCTCGAGATCCCGAGCCCCGGTTTCCCGCCGAGCCACGAGCTAGTTAAAAACGCGCAAAATCTCATCAGCGAATACGACTATTTTTATAAAATTTACGGCGACAAAATACCCTTTAGCGTCTGGATTAGCGGCACGAACGGCAAAACCACGACGACGAAGATGACGCAGCACTTGCTGGCGCGCTACGGCTCGGTAATGGGCGGCAACGTCGGCGTTCCGCTCGCAGACCTTGACGTAAACGCCAAAATTTGGGTGCTCGAGACCAGTTCCTTTACGATGCACTACACAAACGCCGCGTCGCCCGGCATCTACGCGCTTTTGCCTATCACGCCCGATCACCTCAGTTGGCACGGTGACTTTGTCCAGTATGAGCGCGCCAAGCTAAAGCCGCTAGCGACGATGGGCGAAAACACGGTCGCGATCCTGCCTAAAATTTACGCCCAGACGCCGACTAAAGCGAAGGTGATAAGCTATGAAAACGAGGCAGATTTGGCCGAGTTTTGCGGGGTAAATTTAAGCGATATCGCCTTTAAAACGCCGTTTTTAATGGACGCTCTTTTGGCGCTTACTATCCAGAAAATTTTGCTCGATAGGTGCGACGTAGAGCTACTAAACGGCTTTGTTATCGAAGGCAACAAGCTGGAGGAGTTTCGCGATGCGCGCGGCAGGACATGGGTCAACGACACGAAGGCGACCAACATCGACGCGAGCATCCAAGCCGTAAAGCGATATGAGGGCAAATTTTTGCATTTGATTTTAGGCGGCGACGATAA
>CAUQPE010000131.1:0-4168 GCA_963519915.1 uncultured Campylobacter sp.
CGCGCTAAAAACTACGCTCTCTAATATGCCGCCGCCAAACTGATAAAATTTGACCTTTTTAGCATTTCTTAGAGTCGCAAGCTCGTTTTTATCGTGCATATTTATGTACTCGTAGCCAAATTTTTCCTTATCGTTAAGCTCTAAAACTATAAACGAAATCCCGTTTTGCGCGTACATATCGCCAAGTTTCAAATTTTGACCGTCTTTTTTTATGAGCGCCATGCCGATAATATCGCCGTTTTTTTGCGCGTAGGTTGCGCTCAAATTTTCTGAGAAAAATGCAACATCGCCGACGGTGCCGTCATTTTCTAGGTATTTGATCCAGTCCGATTCAGGCGATACTACGCTAGCAGTTAGATGATCCTGTGAAGGCATGCAGCCGCCTAACAACGCAGCTAGAGTGGCTATAGATAAGATTTTTTTCACTATTTTTTTCTTTTTTACGGAGTAAATTTAGTTATTTGCCAAGGCAAAAGTTGCTAAACATTTCGTCTAAAATTTCGCTTCGCTCAAACGGCTTCGTGATTGACGAGATTTGCTCTATTGCCGTGTTTAGCTCGTAAGCAAAAAGCTCAAGCTCGGACCCCGCTAGCAAACTTAACGCTCTTTTTATCGCCTCGCTAGCTGCCTCGCAGCTTGAAATTTGACGAGTGGAGTTTAGTAGTATCTCACTCGTCTCCTGTGCGTCGAGATAGGTTTTTAGATTGCTTATTATCTCGTCCGTTCCTTGCTTTGCGCAGATTTTTATCGGATTTTCGGGACTTGTAAATTTAACGCCGAGGTCGCATTTATTTAGAACGTAAAAAATCTTTTTTTGCGAGTTTTTTAAAAGCTCCAGGATCTCGTTATCCTGCTCGTCTGCCTCCTGCGACGCGTCAAAAACAGCCAGGATGACGTCGGCCTCCTCTATAGCCCGCAGCGAATACAAAATGCCGATTTGCTCGATTTTACCCGCGTTTTTGCGGATGCCCGCCGTGTCTATAATGCGTACTAGATGAGTGCCGATTTTTAGGGCTTCCTCGATGCTGTCTCTAGTCGTACCCGCCTCGTCGCTGATGATAGCTCGCTCGTAGGACAAAAGCGAGTTTAGGATTGAGCTTTTGCCAACGTTTGGTTTGCCTACTATCGCGATTTTAAAGCCCTCTAGCAACCCTTTTCTACTCTGACTTATGGCGACGATTTTATCTAGTTTAGCACTGTTTTGTTTTAGCATTTGGCTGATGCTCTCCAGCAGGTCGGCAGGCAGATCGTCGTCGGCATAGTCGATGCTAGTCTCCACGAATGCCAGAGTTTTTACGAGCTCGGAGCGGATTTCATTTGCAAATTTAGCTAGATCGCCTCTCATCGTGCGGGCAATGATTTTGACGCTATCCTCGCTTTTTGCGTTGATTAGCGAATTTATCGCCTCGATCTTGCTAAAATCCATCTTACCGTTTATGAGCGCTCGCTTACTAAACTCTCCGGCGCGCGCGAGTCTGGCGCCATTTTTGATGAGCTCGCCTAGGATCAAATTTGCCACCACTAGTCCGCCGTGAAGCTGAAACTCCACCACATCCTCACCTGTGAAGCTATGCGGGGCTTTAAAATAAATAAGCAAGGCTTCGTCGATAAGCTCGCCTTCGGCGTAAATTTTAGTTAGAGTCGCGTAACGCGGGACAAGAGAGGTGAGTTTGGTGAGTTTGGTGAGTTTGAGAGCTAGACTAAGGGCGTCTGCGCCGCTTAGCCTGATGATGGAGATCGAGCCTACGCCGTGTGCGGTGGCGACGGCGGCTATGGTCTCGTTCATTTTTTGATAAAGTCGTTCACGACCACAAACTGCCCGTCGCTATTTGACTTTACGCTTACGTATTTGTCGGGGAATTTTTCGCGCAGTTTTTCAAGAGCGATCTTAACCAAAACGCCGTCTAAAGACTTGGTTTTAGCCTTGCCCGTTTCCTCCACGCGCTCGATTATTCCCTTTAGATACTGATCGATCGCTGCTTCTTGATTTTGGAGAAACTGCGCGATTTCAAGGCGTACCGCAAGGCCGTATTTCGAGCTGATCCAGTTATAGAGCAAATACGAAATCGCCTTGTAGCGGTAACCCTCTTTGCCAATGAGTAGCGCCGCATCCTCGCCGTCAAGCTCGACTATCACGGTCTCGTCGTCAAATTTGCGCACGTCTATCTTGTTTATAGTAAAGAAATTTCCGCCAAAAAGCTTCTCTACGCCCTGCTTTATCTCAGGCAGGACTTTATCGATGTCGGCTTTTTGTTTTTGATCTTTTTGTTTTTGAGCCTGCGCTCGATCGGCTCGGGAGTCTTGTTTTTCTTTTTTAGCTAAATTTGGCGCAGCTTGCGTCAAATTTGCATCGCCGCCAGATGCCTGCGAGCCTAAATTTTCGCCAGCTGTAGTTTTTTCATCGCCTTCGTAAAAGTCGTTTTTGTTAAAGGTATCGATGATCGAGTGATCGAGGATGTTTTTACCGCTATCTTTTTTAGGTTGTTCTTTTTTGTGCTGCTCTTTTTCTTTTACCTGAGGCTCTTTTTGCGGTTGTGCTTCTTCGACCTTAGGCTCGTTTGCCGAGCTCGTTTCGTTTTGCTTTGCCGCATAATTTTTGTGATGTTCGTGGCGATTTTTATGATTTTTTTTCTTTTCGCTTTTATGATTTTGCTCTTCGCTAGAGTTCTCTTTTTTCTTAAATTCCTTCTTTTTCTCGCCGCCGTTTTCTTTATGGGCGTTTTCGCGGGCGGCTTGAGGAGCTTTTTGTGCTTCCTTATGCGCACCCTCTTTTACTGCCTCGATGATCGCCGTTTTTTTGAAAAATCCCAAAAAACCCGCACTTGGATTTTGCAAAATCTTGATATCAAGCTCGGTAACGGAGCAGTTTAGTTCCTGCGCGGCCTTTTGAAAAGCCTCTTGTAAATTTTCGGCTTCGATTCGCATTAGGCCTTTACCTCGGCTTTCTTGTGCTTTTCAAAGAGTTTATTTACGAAAACTTGCTGAACAACCGAGCAGACGTTGTTTACAAACCAGTAAAGCGTAAGTCCCGCAGGGAAGGTCACGAAGAAAAACGTAAAGATAAGCGGTAAAAATTTCATTATCTTTTCTTGCATCGGGTCGCTAAACGTGGTCGGCGTGAGCTTTTGCTGAAGGAACATCGTAGCCCCCATCAAAATAGGCAACACGAAATACGGATCCATCACCGAAAGGTCGTGTATCCAGAGTATCCACGGCGCAGCTTTTAGCTCGATCGCGTTTAGTAGTACGCGGTAAATCGCAAAGAAAATCGGTATCTGCATAAGTATCGGCAAGCAGCCGCCCATCGGGTTGGCGCCGTTTTTCTTATATAGCTCCATCATGTGCATATTTAGCTTTTGCGGATCGCCTTTGTATTTGGCTTGCAGCTCTTTTACCTTCGGCGCTAGATCTTTGAGCTTGTTCATCGATAGCATACCTTTGTAGGTAAGAGGGAAAAGTACAATCCTGATAACCAGCGTTAGCACGACGATCGCCCAGCCCCAGTTACCGATGTAACCATAAAGCAAATTTAAAAACGCAAACATCGGCTTTGCTATAAAGGTAAACCAGCCGTACTCGATGACGTCTACGAGCTCCTCGTTGATCTGACTTAGGGTAGCGTGGTCTTTGGCGCCGATGTAGCCTTTAGCTTTAAAATTTTGCTCACCTTTTACGAATATCACCGCATTTCCCGCGCCGTCTTTTGAAACGACAGGATTTAAAAGTCCGTCAAATTTAAAAAACAAAGCCGTATAGTATCTGTCGCTAGCTGCGGCTATATTCACGTTATTAAAGCTTTCGGTCGCGTCTACGTCGCCATCCTCAATGATAGTTAGCTTGCCGTCGTTATGCTTAAGAAGTGCGCCATGCACGGTGTAGCTGTCGATAGCGACGTTTGGACGAAAACCCGGGGTCACGTAGTATTCGCCCGCGCTCACGCTAAGATCTAGATCGTAGCTTCCGTTTGGATAAAATGTGATTTTTTTAGTTACGCTAGAGCCTTCTAAATTTTGCGTTAAGACTATGCTTTTTGGCTCGCTAGTTAAATTTATCTCGCTAACGTCGCTCACGTAGGCTACCTTAAAGGCCTGCTCGTTTAAGGCCTTGTCGCTAAAGCGAACTTCAAGCGGTAGCGGCTGAGCGCCGGCTAGTTCGATGCGCTCGCCAT
>CAUQPE010000132.1:0-4155 GCA_963519915.1 uncultured Campylobacter sp.
CTTCGGCTTTACCTCGCAACTGCAAAGCAGAGCGCAATTTAAGCCCCCACCCCCTTTATATAAAGTAAAAAAACAACCTCAAAATGGTTGTTTTTTTACTCAAGGAAACCAAGCTCGCAATGCCAAATTTTAACTAAACCAAATTTAGTACCTTAAAGGTGCTGGTCTCGGCGAGTAAAATTTGCTAAATTTATCTTGGTCAAATTTGCCGAATTTAAAGCCAAATTTAGCCCGCAAAAGCTAAAAACCAAACTCCGCGTAAAATTCGTTCAGGTAGTCCGAGTAGTAGGTGTTGCCGTTTCTAGCGTCAAATTTACCCGCTATCTCCACGGCTATCTTGTAGTCGTTTTCGTCGCCAAATGCGCTAACAGCTATAAAAAATCTCAGATCGTTTAGATCGTCGTTGCCATCAAGGATCGCCGCGGAGTGCTTGCGCGCCAAATTTAGCGCCGCCTCGCGCTCATCCAGCCTAACGGCGATCTCGATGAGCGGGGCGATCTGATTTATGACGCGAGGATTTGACTCGATCGTCGCCGCGGCCTTTGGCAAAAGGGCTTTTGCCTCTTCTATCTTGCCTGTTTTAATCATACTAAAAAGTATCGGCGCGTAGGTCGTGTGAGGCACTTCGGCACAGGTTAGCTCGCCAGAAAGTATCGGCGCGGCAAGCTCCAGCGCCGCTGCGTGCTCGCCGGCAAAATTTAAATACGCGATCTCACCCGATGCCTCGCACGCCTCGCAGTCGGCCATATCGTCTTTGGCGAGCTTTTTCCACAGCTCGTAGTTTGCTTTTGCTTCTCTAGCATCGCCCATGTCGATGTTTTGATTCATCAAGGCCTTGTAATAGGCAGCCAGCGAGAGCTCCATGCGCTCGTAGTAAAATAGCATCGCCTCGTTTGCTTCGTCTATGAGCTCCTTTTCTATCATGGAGCTTTGAGCGACGCCCGAGACGATCCATTTAAATTTCCACAGGCAGTCTACAAAGTCGTCAAAATTTGGGTATTCGCTTTCTTTTAAATTTTGCGCGATGTAGTTCGTGAGCCACATTAGCGCTCTGGTTCTTAAAAACGCGCCGAATTTTTCAAAATCGTCGTTTAAAACAAAGTCGCAAATTTGCGCGGCAAACGCCAAATCCTGCGCCTCTACGGCGTCTCTTATCTCGTCAAATAAAAACTCTTCTTTACCCGCCAATCTATCAAATTCTTTTAGCTTTTTATAAAGCTCTTCTAGCGTGCGCTTTTGCATTTGTTCCCCTCGTTAAACATTTTTGTGATAATGCTTTGATTTTATTATATCCACTTAATCTAAAACTAGGTAAAATTAGCACGATTTTGAAATTTGACAAGGCGGCAAAATGGCGAAAAAATTTATAGACGTTATGGACACTACCTTTAGAGACGGCTTTCAGTCGGTTTTCGGCGCGCGCGTGGCGATGGCTGATTTTTTGCCCGCGGTTAGCGCGGCTAAAGAGGCCGGTATAACGCACTTTGAGTTTGGCGGCGGGGCGCGGTTTCAGAGCCTTTATTTTTACCTAAACGAAGACGCGTTTGCGATGATGGATAAATTTCGCGAAACGGTCGGACCCGAGGCAAACCTACAAACTCTAAGCCGCGGCGTAAATACCGTGACGCTAGATACGGGCAGCCGCGAGCTGGTTGATCTACACGCGAAGCTCTTTAAAAAGCACGGTACGACCACGATACGAAACTTCGACGCGCTAAACGACGTGGAAAATTTAAAATATTCGGGCGAGCGTATCGCTCATCACGGACTAAAGCACGAAGTAGTCGTCACGATGATGGATCTGCCTGCAGGCTGTTCGGGCGCGCACGACGTGGCGTTTTACGAGCGGATTTTGCGCGAAATTTTAGACGCGGGCATACCGTATCACAGCGTTTGTTTCAAGGACGCCAGCGGCACCTCTAGTCCGCAAAAAGTATATGAGACCATCAAAATGGCTCGCAAATTCCTCCCGCAAAATACCCACATCAGACTCCACACTCACGAAACCGCAGGCGTTAGCGTCGCTTGTTATATGGCCGCTCTAGAGGCTGGCGCAGACGGCATAGATCTAGCCGCAAGCCCGGTTAGCGGCGGCACCAGCCAGCCTGATATCCTAACGATGCTGCATGCCGTTAAGGGTAAAAGCTACGATCTGGGTGGACTTGACGTGGAGAAAATTCTAAAATACGAAAGCGTGCTAAATGAGTGCCTGAAAGATTATTTCCTGCCGCCTGAGGCCGTGCAGGTTAGCCCGCTCATACCGTTTAGCCCGATGCCAGGCGGCGCGCTAACGGCAAATACCCAAATGATGCGCGATAATAATATCCTGGATAAATTCCCTGAAGTCATCCTAGCGATGCGCGAAGTCGTGCAAAAGGGCGGCTACGGCACGAGCGTGACGCCTGTGAGTCAGTTTTATTTCCAGCAGGCGTTTAACAACGTGATGTTTGGCCCGTGGAAAAAGATCGCCGAGGGCTACGGTAAAATGGTGCTAGGCTACTTTGGCAAGACGCCCGTGGAGCCCGATAAGAGCGTAGTTAAGCTAGCTAGCGAGCAGCTAAATTTAAAGCCGACCAAAGAGCATGCCATGGATATCGCCGACAAAGACGAGAGTAAGTCGCTTAAATTTACGCGCGAGCTACTCAAAAAAGAGGGCATCGAGCCTAGCGAGGAAAATATCTTTATCGCTGCGGCGTGCAAGGAAAAAGGCATCGCGTTTTTAAAAGGCGAAGGCAAAGTAAATATCCGAAAAAAATCCGCAAATGCAGGCGAAACGAGCGCGCCGACTCCACGTGCGAAAAATCCGATAAACGAAAAATACAGCGTCACCGTAAACGGCAAAAAATTTGACGTCGAGGTCGCGGACGCTGACGGCAAAGCCGAGATAAAAAGCGTAAAACCAGCAAGCGTAGCACACATGCCGCCTCCGGAGCTCTCTCCGGCTAAAACGACCGGCGGTAGCGGCGAGCCGGTAAAAAGCACGCTTCCTGGAAACGTGTTTAAAATCCTAGTCGCAGTGGGCGATAGCGTGAAAAAGGGACAAAGGATGTTCGTGCTAGAGGCCATGAAGATGGAAATAGACGTAAACGCCCCAAAAGATGGGCTCGTGACCTCTATCGAGGTACAGCAGGGACAAACCGTGACAAACGGTCAAATTTTAGCGAAAATTTAATCCAAAAAAGGAAGAAAAATGGTAAACGAAATAGAAAAATTGGGTCTTAAAGACATCAAAAAAATCAACCACAACCTAAGCTATGACGAGCTTTTCGAGCTTGAAAAGGCGATGGGCGAGGGACGCGTATCAAGCAACGGCACTTTTATGGTCGATACGGGTATCTTTACGGGTCGCAGCCCAAAGGATAAGTACTTCGTAAAGCAAGACCCGAGCCAAAAATACATCGCTTGGGGTAAGGTAAATCAGCCCATCTCAAAAGAGCTTTTCGATAAGCTTTTAGCTAAGGCAAAAGCCCAATTAAGCGGCAAGGAAATCTTTATCCAAGACGCATTTTGCGGCGCTAGCGAAAAGAGTAAAAAATCGGTCCGCTTCGTAACCGAAGTCGCGTGGCAGGCGCATTTCGTAAAAAATATGTTCATCCGCCCAAGCGAGGCGGAGCTTGCTAAATTTAGCCCTGATTTCGTCGTTTACAACGCGTGCAAATGCAAAAACGAAGAGTGCAAAGAGCAGGGGCTAAACTCTGACGTTTTCGTTATCTTTAACGTCGAGGAAAACGTCGCGGTTATCGGCGGCACGTGGTACGGCGGCGAGATGAAAAAGGGCATTTTCTCGATGATGAACTACTGGCTGCCGCTTGAGGGCAAGCTAAGCATGCACTGCTCGGCAAACGTGGGCAAAGAGGGCGATACGGCGCTATTTTTCGGTCTAAGCGGCACGGGTAAAACGACGCTATCGACCGATCCAAACCGCAAGCTAATCGGCGACGACGAACATGGCTGGGACGATGAGGGGATATTTAACTTCGAGGGTGGCTGCTACGCGAAGTGCATAAACTTAGACCCGAGCAGCGAGCCTGAAATTTACGCCGCGATCAAACGCGACGCGCTACTTGAAAACGTGGTTGCGGACGAGGCGGGCGTAGTAGACTACAAAGACGGCAGCAAGACCGAAAACACCCGCGTCAGCTACCCGATCTATCA
>CAUQPE010000133.1:0-4091 GCA_963519915.1 uncultured Campylobacter sp.
GCGAGATCTGGGATATCTGGAGCGAGCTAGCGGGCGAAAATTTGCCGCTGCCGCTAGGAGGCATGGCGGTTCGCCGCAGCTTGCCGATAACGGACGCCATCGAGTGCGAGCGCGTGCTAACGGAGGGCGTACGCATCGCCACCGCGCATAAGCCCTTTTTGTCGAACATGCTTCTCGAGCGAAATCTCATCCGCGTCGATAAAGAAAAGCTAAAAACCTACCTAAATCTCTACGCAAACGATAGCTCCGTATCTATGAACGAAACGCAGCTAAAGGCGGTAGATAGGCTCTTTGCGCTTGGTTATGAGCGCGGATTTTACCCACTACCGATCAAGGCCGAAAACTATCTCGTGCCGACCGAGTACAACGATATAAGGTTTAGCTGATGCAATCAACACTCATAGAACTCGGTATCGAAACATTCAAGATCGCGCTATATCTGAGCTTTCCGATGTTGCTTGCTGGCCTATCGGCGGGCCTTATCATCAGTATATTTCAGGCTACGACGCAGATAAATGAGATGACGCTAAGCTTCGTGCCAAAGATCATTTTAGTCGTCGTCGTGATTATATTTTTGATGCCGTGGATGGTCTCGATGATGGTCGATTTTACTACGCGCATGATAGAGTTTATCCCAAATTTCGTGCAATGACGCAGCTTATAGATTTTTCCAAATTTAGCTCGGTGCGAGTGGGCGGCGTGCACGAGGTGGCGGTGCTAGAAAGCATTGAGGACGCTCTAAAACCGGAATTTGCCGGGCGCGTGATGATAGGCGGCGCGAACAACCTACTAGTCTCGCCAAACCCGCCCCCGATGATGATGCTAGGCGGCGCGTTTGATTATATAAACTTAAACGGCGACGTGCTTAGTATCGGTGCTGCGACGAAGTCGGGCAAAATTTACAACTTCGCCAAAAAGCAGGGTATCGGCGGATTTGAGTTTTTGCAAAATATACCTGGTACGCTTGGCGGACTAATAAAAATGAACGCAGGGCTTTGCGGCGTTAGTATCAGCAATAGCCTGCTAGCCGTGCGGCTAGGACGCGGCTGGGTAGAGCGCGAGAGGATAAGCTTTAGCTACCGAAAAAGCGGGATAGATGAGCCGATTTTCGGCGCCGAGTTTAAAATTTTGCGCGAATTTGACGCAGCGCTCGCCGCCGATTTTGCCGCTAAGCGCGCAAATCAACCAAAGGGCGCTAGCTTTGGCAGCTGTTTTGTTAATCCGCCCGGCGACTACGCGGGCAGGCTAATCGAAGCGGCAGGGCTAAAAGGCTACGCGATAGGCGGGGCTAAATTTAGCCAGCAGCACGCAAATTTCATCATAAATTTTAACGCCGCGAGCTTTGCGGACGTGACCGGACTCATAAATTTAGCCCGCGAGCGCGTTTTGGAGCAGTTTGGCGTCGAGCTAAAAACCGAAGTGGTCGTGATTTAGGTTAAAACATAGCAAAGAGGCTATAATGCATAAGATTACTCGCAAGGAGGGTCTTATGAAAAAGCTAGCTTTAGCCATGTTTTTAGCATTTTGTTGCCTGTCGGTAGCACAGGCCGGGCCAAATCACAACAACGGACTAGCGGCAAAATCCAAAAGCCAGTGGAAGGACGCGGAGAACTACTTTAAGCTAGGTTGCTATACGGAAAAGGTCGATTCTTCTTGCAAGGAGCTCGGGCAGCTTTATGAGTTTGGCAAGGGTTCTGACGTCAAAAAAGACTCCGGACGCGCAAAGCAGGCCTATGAAAAGTGTTGCGAGATATCGTTCGGCAAGAGAAGCGACTGCTGCGACAAAGTAAAAGATAAAACCGCCGTAAGCGCCTAAAAAGGCTGCAAAAACAACGATGCGGCGGTCTGCATAGACTACGCTTATGAAAAACAAGACGTCAAATACTACCAAAAAGCTTGCGATCTAGGCTCAAATTTAGGTTGCCTATGGACGGGCTACTCGTACACCGAGGGTAAAAACGGCGCCGAGCACGATCCTAAAAAGGGCTTTGAAATATTTTCAAAACTTTGCAGTAGAGGCTACGACGACGGTTGTAAATTTGTAGCGATGGGCTATAGAGACAGCAAAGGCGTGGAGAAAAATATAGACAAAGCCATCGAAATCCTAAGCCAAATTTGCCAAGGCGAGAGATTTGACGGATGTGCGAAGCTAGGCGAAATATACCAAGACGACGCCTACGGCAAAAAAGACGAAGCAAAAGCGTACGAGTACTATCTCCTAGCCTTTACGAGAAAAGAACACGAAGCCTCAGGAAAATACGTAAAAGATAAAGACAACGCCGCAAAAGCCTGCGAAGCAAATATCGCGCTGGGATGCGAATACGCGGGCTCTGCATACTACCAAGAAAAGCGGTTCGCTAAAGCCGCGGAGTATTTTGACAAAGGCTGCAACCTAGGCTCGGATCAGTGTTGCAGCACTCTAGAAAATATCAAATAAACCGCGGGCGCAAATTTAACCGTTTGCGCCTAAATTTATCTTTCAGACTCCATAAATCTACGGGTCAAATTTAACTAACGCTTTGTATATTTAAGCGCGTTCGCGAGCCAAATTTGACGGTCAAATTTGGCGCCCAAACTCTAGCCCATATAATAACCTGCCAAAGCTGCAGCAGCAACGAGGATAGTAAGCGCAGCCGTTAGTTTATATAGCTGCAAAGCTCCCGCGCAACGACTTTTCATATCGCGGATTTTAGGCGGCTTGCTAGCTAAATTTAGCTCCGCAAGCGCCGCGTCAAATTTACCGCAATCAAGCCTCCCCTCCGCAAAATCTCTAAAAATCAGCGTATCAAAATGCAGCCTAACGTGCAGATAAAATAGCCCTGCAAAAGCCGTCAAAAAGCCCGCAATCACGGCAAAACGCGTAAAAATCGTAAGGCAGACGGCAAGCTGAAGTAAATTTAACAAGAAAAACAGCCTATGCGTCGCTAAAAATCTAGCCGTAACCAGCGCCAAGGCTCTATCGTCCGCCCCTTGGCGGTATTCGCGCTCCCCGCCTTGCGCCGCTTTTTTGCTTTGCTCCACATTCGTCATTTTCTCTCCTTATTTTGGGCGTTTGGTTAAATTTTCGTTCGTTTTCGCCGAGAATTTTGCAATGCCGCTTGTTTCCAGCCGACAGATTTTTTAAATTTAATCCCTCAAACCGGACTTGATCAAATTTAGCCTGCGCCTATTTCGCTCTTAAATTTGCGGCTTCTTTACTCCGCTTTCAAATTTAGCTGGTGCGGACGGCTATCTGCTCTATCCGTTCGCGCAGTGAGCTAGCGACGGCGATCTTTTCGCGGCGAGATTTTAGTAAATTTAGCGCCTCGTCAAAGCCCAGTCCACCGTAAATCACCAGCCAAGCAAGCAGCACCGACGCGCTCCTGCCGTAGCCAAGCGCGCAGCACACTAGCACCTTTTTATCGTTTGCTTCGGCGGCTCGTTCGTTCACGCCCGTAAGATTTTGCCCCGCCTCGGCGATTTTGCTTTCGTTTGCCGTGCTGCGGGTTTGCAAATTTACCCGCGAGTCCGCTTGCCTGTGAAATTTCAAATTTCGCTCACCCGCGTAGCCGTTTGCCTCGGCGCTAAAATTTGATCCTAGTTTCGCATCCATTTGCGACAAATTTTCGCCGCTGTTAAAAGCCATTTTCACGAGTCGCTCGAGCTCATCTGCGCCGCGTTTTAGCTCGTCCGCGCCGGGCGCTATCATATCTAGCATAGGCAGGCTCGCGTAAATTTGCGCGCCGCTAGGCCGCTCAAACTCGGCCGCGCAGTCAAGCACCGCGTCAAATTTGCCCGCCTGCTTAACCGAGCCAAGATACAGCCCTGGCAAAATCTCGTCTGAAAGCCGGCGTCCGCGCAGCCAAAAGAGCGCATTTAACCGCGCGACGCAAAGATAGGGAAAAAGTAAGGCTTTAGCCGCGGCGGCGTGTTTGCCACGCTCGTTTTTAGCAAAAACTCCCGCGCCAAAAAACGCGTAACCGCAGGCGACCAGCGCGAAACTAAGACTCGCCCAAGGTAGCCACAGCATCCACGCGCCCCAAATTTTAGCTCCCGCAATCGCCGCAAAAAGCGTCAAAAACGCAAGCCCTAGATATAGCGCCGCCCATTTG
>CAUQPE010000134.1:0-3953 GCA_963519915.1 uncultured Campylobacter sp.
GAGGATGCGCCTGATTTGAGCGATTATGACGCGCTTACGGAGCATATTTTAAACCGTTTCGGCGATAAAAGTCTGCTAATCAGCGAGGGCGTGTGCGATCAGCTAGATCACGCCAGCCCGAACTCATGCTTCGGCGGTAAGCTAGGAATCGACGCGACGCAGGACTTTTCGGAGCCTGCGCCGGTGCTTTTGGACGATGCCGCGCTGCTGGCTAAATTTAAAGAAATAGAGCCAAATTTAACGCAGCTCGTGCAGTTTAAAACAAATACCAAAACCCCGATTTGCGTCGTCAAATTTGATAAAAACCGCCTCGTAAAAGAGGTTTTTGAAGAGCTTTTGAAATTTAAAGAGCACTTTAAACTACTCGTTTTCGTCGGCTCCGAAAACCGCCTGGAAAATCCATATATGCTGCTTTGGCGCGTGACGAACAACATCGACGCCCTGCGCGATATCTACGTGCGTGAGGGCGCGGTCTGTATCGACGCCACGGCAAAAGGCGAGGCCGAGGGCTATACTCGCAGCTGGCCTTTGCAAACCGACTGCGACCGCGAAGTCGTGGCTGATCTCGTTAAGAGCGGCATAGTAAAAGACGAACCCGAGCTGTTTAGCAAATTTGAGATTTTCGGATAGATTTTTTAAACTCGGCAAATTTAAAAGCGGCTAAATTTGCCGAGCCGCCTAAATAAATTCGTTTTTCAAGCGCCTTTTTAGCCCGAATTTTATAAAATCGCAAAATGAATAAAGAACGCCTAATAATCGATAAATTTAGCAACTCCTTCATCGGCGACGACGGCGCTGTAGTGGCGCATGAGCGCGGCCGGTGGGTGTATAGCAAGGATCTTTTTTTCGAGGGGACGCACTTCCTGGCAGGCTGGCTAAGTATGGAGGAGATCGCGCGCAAGGCGATGCTCGTAAATCTCTCCGACGCCGTCGCGATGAACGCCGAGCCTAAATTTGTGCTTTTAGGACTTGGGCTACCCAAAAATACGAGCGCGGCGCAGATCTCGGCGCTACGCAAAGGATTTGCGGACGTTTGCGACGAATACGGCGTGACTATCATCGGCGGCGACACGATCGGCAGCGATAAAATTTTACTTAGCGTTACCGTTATCTCGCGGCTTTGCGGTAAGGCGGTTTTGCGAAGCGGAGCAAAAAAAGGCGATCTGGTTGCTTTTACGGGCGAGCTTGGAGGCAGTTTAAAAGGGCTTAGGACGCTTTTAAACGGCGGACGGGTCGCGTCAAATTCTCGTTTTAAAAGACCTATTTTAAAAGATAAATTTTTCTACGCCGCAGCTGATAAGATAAACGCCGCCATGGATGTCTCAGACGGGCTTGGAGCTGATCTGGCCAAGCTTTGCGCGCAGAGTCGCTGCGGTGCTAAATTTATCAAGCGGCTAAGCAAACGCGAGCTAAATAGTGGTGAGGAATACGAGATTTTATTTACGTTTAGTCCGAAAAACCGCGCTAAAATCTTAAGCCTCGCTCGCAAAACCCGCACGAAAATCACGATCTTTGCCAAAATCACGAAAGGAAAATTTAAAAGCAATGCAAGAAACCACCATTTTTAAGCCTCTCTACGCGCTCACTCATGCGCCCATTAATGCGTATTTTAGTAAAAATTCGGACGATTTTGTGGTGCGCGAGATCCCGCTTTACGCATTTAGCGGGCAGGGCGAGCACCTCATCGTTGAAATTTGCAAAAAAGATATGACGACGCAGGAGGCCTTGCAAGCGCTAAGCGAAATAAGCGGCGTAAAGATGCGAGATTTTGGCTACGCGGGGCTAAAAGACAAGCAGGGCATGACGACGCAGTTTATCTCGATGCCGCGTAAATTTGAGGCGGCACTAGCAAATTTTAGCCACGAAAAGATGAAAATTTTAAGCCTCGCCGCGCATGATAATAAGCTTCGAATCGGGCACCTAAAAGGCAACAGCTTTTTCATCCGCCTAAAAAAAGTGATGCCAAGCGAGGCTGCTAAACTCGAGCAAGCCGTGCGAAACATCGATGAGGCGGGATATCCAAACTACTTTGGCTATCAGCGTTTCGGTAAATACGGCGACAATGCGCAAAGCGGGCTGGAGCTGCTAAAATCTGGCACCGTAAACGGCAAAAAGAGCAAAAATCCAAAGCTAAACGACTTTTTGATCTCGGCATATCAGAGCGATCTTTTTAACCGCTGGCTTAGCAAGCGCGTTGAAATCTCGAGATTTGCGCAGGACTTTAGCCTTTCTGAGCTAGCTCAAATTTACCCGTATCTGGGCGGCGAAAATTTGAAAAATTTAAAATCGCAAAAGAGATTTTTTAAGCTGATAGAGGGCGAAGTTTTGGGTCACTATCCGCACGGAAAGTACTTTTTATGCGAGGATTTGGACGCGGAGGGCGCGCGCTTTGACGCGAGAGATATCACTAGCTGCGGGCTGATCGCAGGCGCGAAGGCGTATGAGTCGCAGGGCGCGGCTAGGGCGGTAGAGTACCAAATTTTCGCGCAGGCAAATGAATTTAAAGCTAAGATGACGGGATCTAGGCGCTTTGCGTGGTGCTATTTGGAGGATACGAGCTACAAATACAACGAGGAAAAAGCGCACTTTACGATAAATTTCACGCTGCAAAAAGGCAGCTACGCGACGGTGGTATTAGAAGAAATCTTGCATAAAAATATCTTTGAGTAGGGCGGCTCGTCTTTCCCGCTATATATCGCCGGTGGCCCGGCTTTGGTAGCGGACGGCTAGTCCGTTCCCTTGCCTCTGTCTTGTCTGAGTCGTTTTAAGCTTAAATTTGAGACTAATTTACCAAATTTTAGCACCGATACCCGTATCTTAAAACCGCTAAATTTAACCATAGAGTAAGGCGCGGACGACGCGAAATGCGAGAGTTTTTAGGCTCGTTTGGATATAATGGATTTGCGAATTTATATTTTAAAAGGATTAAAAATGGCGAATATTTTTCTTTGTTCTTACTTTGCGCAGGTTGCGGCTAGGATTAACGAACGGATAAAATTTAGCGGCAAAAACGTCGTTTTCATAGATACTGCAGCGAAATTTGAAGAGGTAAATTTCTACGTCGGCGAAGCGGCAGAGATTTTAGAAAAATTAGGCGCGAATCTAATACGCCTTGACGTCTCTTGCGCCCAGAATCTGGCGGCGTTGGTATCAGAGCAAGATGAGTCCTTTTGTGGCGATGAAATTTTAGCCGCTATTAGTCGGTGCGACGTCATTTACGTTAGCGGCGGAAATACGTTTTATCTGCTTAGCGAGCTGCGAAAATCGCGCGCCGCCCAAGCTATAAAAAACGCGGTCAAAGCGGGCAAAATTTACGTCGGCGAGTCAGCGGGAGCGATCGCGGCGGCTCCGGATACGAAATATGCTACGCTGATGGATGAAAATAGCGCAAAAATGAGCGATTTTACGGGATTAAATTTGGTTGATTTTTGCGTCGTGCCGCACTTTGGCTGCGAGCCTTTTACGGAGGCTACGCGCGAGATTATGGCGAAATTCGGCGATGTTTGCGACTTGCGCGCGATAAATAACGACGAATTTATCGAGGCTTAAAGCCTTTTACGGCGCGGTTCGCAAAGTGCGGCGCGGAGTTTTGCATAGCATAAAATTTAAACGAGGATGAGCGATGAAGAGAATTTTGATTTTTACGTTTGCGGCCGTTTGCGCATTTGCGGGCGATTTTAGGTTGCTAGGCCCCGGCGAGACGGCGCACGGCCTGCCTTTTAGCGCGCTTTTTGATAAAAAAGACGGTAAATATTCGCCCAAAAACGGCATCCGCGTAAAGCTGCTTTTAGCAGGAGGCAAATTTAAGATGAATATAGGCGATAAAAGCGCTACGCCCGGCAAGGTAAAGATAAATGGCAAGAGTTTTGACGAGATAGCAAAGCAAAAATTTGACGTAACGAACGAAGGCGGCGTCTATACGATGCGGGAGAGTAGGTAAGCGGACGGGAATT
>CAUQPE010000135.1:0-3947 GCA_963519915.1 uncultured Campylobacter sp.
ACGTGCAGTGGGGTTAGAGAGGGCTTGGGAGAGGAAGGGGCGACGCTTCGTAAGTAGAACCCCCCCCCTTCCTCTTCCGAAGAAAAGAGAAAGGTGGATACAAAAGGGAGCTCTTTTGCTTCGGCTTTGCCTTGCAACCGCTAGCAGAGCGCAATTTAAGCCCCTTCCCCCTTAACAAGAAAGACTAAAATCCAAATTTGACAAAACCAAATTTAGCACCTTAAAGTTGCGGGTCTTGGCGACTCAAATTTAAAATATTTCCCCAAATTTAACCTAAAAATCCCGTCAAATTTCCGCTCAAATTTTTGATAACGATTATTTTCTAATTATCAAAATATTTATAATGGAGGAGTAATATTTCAGTTATTAAATAATCTTTCAAGGAGAAAAAATGGTTAAGTTACAAGAAAAATACGGCCTTTTTATAAACGGAGAATTCGCCCCCGCAAGCAGCGGTAAGACGCTAGACACCTTTGACCCCGCCACCGGCAAAAAACTAGCCGCGATCGCGGACGCGAGCAAAGAGGACGTGGACGCCGCGGTCAAGGCCGCTCGAGAGGCGTTTAAGACGTTTCGTCACAGCACCGTGAGCGAGCGAAGCAAAATTTTGCTCAAAATCGCCGATATAATCGACGCAAACAAAGACTTTTTAGCCGCAGTCGAGACGATGGATAACGGCAAGCCTATCCGCGAGACGCTAAACGTGGACGTGCCGTACGCGGCGGAGCATTTTAGGTATTTTGCCGGCGTGATCCAGGGCGAAGAGGGTAGCGCAAACGTACTCGAGGAAAAGCACCTCTCGCTCATCTTACGCGAGCCTATCGGCGTTGTAGCGCAGATCGTACCGTGGAATTTCCCGTTTTTGATGGCGGCGTGGAAGCTAGCCCCGGTCATCGCAGCCGGCGACACGAGCGTGCTAAAACCGTCGTCTGAGACAAGCCTGAGCGTGCTCGAGCTAATGCGCCTCATCAAAGACGTGCTACCAAAAGGCGTCGTAAACGTAATCACGGGCAAAGGCAGCGGCGCAGGAGCGTTTTTGCAAAAACACAGCGGCATCGACAAGATCGCATTTACCGGCTCGACCGAGATCGGACGCGAGATCGCTATCTCGGCGGCTGAAAAAATCATCCCGGCAACGCTCGAGCTAGGCGGCAAATCAGCCAACATCATCTACGCCGATGCGGACTTTGATCTGGCTCTAGACGGCGTTCAGATGGGCATTTTGTTTAACCAAGGACAAGTTTGCTGCGCGGGCAGCAGGATATTTGTCGAGGAGAAAATTTACGACAAGTTTATCGCCGCTGCTGTGGAGAAATTTAAAAATCTAAAAGTCGGCGATCCTCTGGATCCAAAGACGCAAATGGGCTCTCAGATCAACGCCAAACAGGCCGCCAAAATCGTCGAGTACATCAATATCGGCGTCAAAGAAGGCGCTAAAATCGCTGTCGGAGGCAAACTCGCGGCTGCGGGAGATAGCTTCGTCGAACCGACGCTGCTAGTGGACGTGAGCAACGATATGCGCGTGGCCAGAGAGGAGATCTTTGGCCCGGTGGGCGTCGTGATCAAATTTAAAAACGAGGACGAACTCATCAAGATGGTAAACGACAGCGAATACGGCCTAGGCGGAGGCGTCTTCACGCAGGACATCACTCGCGCTATCCGCACCGCTCGCGCGATGGAGACGGGCCGCGTGTGGATAAACTGCTACAACCAGATCCCGGCGGGCAGCCCTTTTGGCGGCTACAAGAGCTCAGGCATCGGCCGCGAAACGCACAAAATCATCCTTGAGCACTACACTCAGATGAAAAATATCATGGTAAATTTGACGGGCAAGGTTAGTTCGTTTTATTAAAATTTCGCTTAATGCAACTTTAGGTCGGGCGCTTTGCTCGGCCTTTTGTACGGTTTTTGATTTTTTGAATTTGATGAAACTTTTATAAATTTGAATAAATTTAGAACCGATTTTTGTCTGCGCAAATCTCAAATTTAATGTTAAGTAGCCGATTTTACACCAAAATAAAATCCTCCTCTAGGCTGCAAATTTAATCATCAAATTTAGCCGAATTTAGCTTTATGTATTTACGTCGCTAAATTTCTAAATTTTAGAAGCCTGACCCTCGCGACCCATCACGAGTTTTTCTGTAAATTTTCTAGAAACATAATACCCGTAGCCGGCCTGCGCGATCACGTCTAAAACCTCGTCCGCATGCGTAGTATGGACGCCGCCCACATGACTCACGTCTATATCACAAAGCACCTTTAAGGCATCGACACGACCAGCTCTACGACAATAAGCTTCGGCGCCGCTATTTTTGCCAGCCGAGATGTCCTCTAGCATATCGTTTAGCAGCGTGACACCGGTTATGACGAGTTTATCGGCCGCCCCGATCGCGTCCGCGGCGCATTCTTGCGGGATAAAATACTTAAGCTCATCGCCTTTTAGTGCGCTCTTACCAAACTTCATAACGCAAAAATCCAGGCAATTTTTTATTATAAATTTAACGCAAGACACCAGCGCACCCACGATCACGCTAAACAAGCCGCGCTTGATAGCTAGTTCTTAAAAAGGATCGGCCTTAAATTGGGTCACATATGGACCAACCGAGCATTCGTAGCACGTCTGTGAAAGCGCGTTTAGGGCGGCTACGGCGATGGTTTTTTGATAGGGCTATCGCTGCTAGATAAATCTTTTAGAAGAGTTTTTACATTTTGCCGCAGATGTTGCCGAAATTTGGCATTATCGCAGTCTGCAACGCGCAGCAAACGGCCTAATGGAATGACTTTGGGAAAATTCAGCTCACCCCGTAAACGCCGTTACTTAGCTTTATGCGCGTGAAAAACAGCCCGACCGCGACGAACTGCACGATTAAATTTTCTATTTCTTCGCCTAAATTTTCATAAATTTGACTTAGAGTGTCGTTTAAAATTTAACCCACGGCAATCTCCTTTTGGCGATGTAAATAGTTAAATTTTATGAAAATTTTATAGCAAAATATTTTAAATTATATTAATCTATATCATATTTGCATCTAAAATAGATGGCGCCCAACGGCATAAAATTAGTCAAATTTTGAGCCTAAATTAATATCTAGCTTCATTACTTCTCCTTGCGAGTTAAAATTTATCTTATTCTTTTGATTCTTTAAATTTTGGTATTGTTTGAAAAGTATGTCCGTCGCATGTTTATAATCGTATAAGTTTTTATTATAAAATATCGTTTTATAATCGAGATTATTCCCCTTGTCATATATTGAAATGAAAGAAAATATATATTCTCTATCGCAATCCATATTTTCATCAATTATCTTTTTATAGTTATAGCAAAACGGGTATATGCTCTTTTTTTGTTGATAAAATATATCCCTAAATATAGAGTTTAAAAGCCTTCTATAACATCTGTTTTCTGGAGTAATTATGTCAAATTTTTTAGTTTTTGTTTCGTGCATAATTGGTAATTGTATGTCATTTTTACTTATAAATACAAAATCAGTAAATAGGTCGAATGAGTGGTTGGCGCCATCTCCAAACCTCATATATATAAAATTATCTATAAAATTTCCATCTTCGTCAATCAAATGCTTTTGCTCCCAAGAATAAAAGAGTCGTAGCTTTAAAATCTCGTCGTTTTCTACAATCTCTTCGGCATTTTTTATAGGCTTGCCGTTTTTGCAAATTTTAGAGCCCAGATCCATTAGATAATCAAAATTTAGCCTTTTATCCAGCTTCCAAAATTCGCATCTATCATCGGGGTATTTATCGCCGTTGCACCATGAAAATCTTACTCTCTCATAGCCGTTTTTGTCTAAGTGAATATCCGCCATCTTGCCGAAATCTATTTGTGGATAATTATCTAAGTAGTGAAGTTTTTTTAGGTAATCTTTTAAATTTAACTCTACGATCTCTCTTTGCGTCAGGTTTTTATCGCTAAAATCAAGCGCTTCTAAGAT
>CAUQPE010000136.1:0-3851 GCA_963519915.1 uncultured Campylobacter sp.
AATTTGCCTAGTCTTTTTTGCCTTTGTTTAGCGATTTTAGCTTGGCGTCGGTGTCATCGGTTAGCATAGTGAAGATTTCGTTCGTCAAATTTTGCGTTAAAGCCTTGGCTTCCTTCATCATATTTATCGAAAATTCGTTTAGTAGCTTGTTTGCTTTGGCTTTATCTTTTTTGTAGAGTTTGACGTATTCGTCTTCAAATTTAGCCTGTTTGACCGCAAGCGCGTCCTCAAACTCCTTGTAAGCCTTTTTCACTACCGGCGAATACTTATCGTAATCCATCATCACGAGGGTTTGTAGCTTTCTATACGTCCAGTAGATCGACTCGTCGTCGGCCTTATACGAGCCTTTGTCGTAGCCGTCGATAAATTTGTCGAGCCCGTAGTAATACGGCAAATAAACGCCAAGATCAGACATGCCAAGCGCCACGTAGGTCACTCTGCCGATCTCTTGCGGTAGCCACGGGCGCACCTGCATCACGTGCGACTCGTAGGTTCTAAAGACGCTCACGGCGCGGTAGATATTTTTTTGATTTTCGTCTTTGCTCGCGTAGTTATCGTACGCAGTGCCGTCGTAGTGGGATCTAAGAGCGTTTTTTAGATCCTGTACGCTTAGCTTTTTAGCTGGTTTTAAAAATACCGGATAGTTGCCGCCGTCAAGGGTCTGCTTGTCTTTTAGCTCGGGGTTAAACATCTGCTGTACCCAGCAAACGCGCGGATAGTTGTAGGTCATATCCCTCTCGTCGTCTCTGGTATAGGCCTTGGTAAACTGAAATTCTCCGTCTTTTGCCGGATCGTAGGCGCCGTTATCTTGGGCAAATTTGATCAAATTTTTTGATCCCATGAAATTTGGATCGTTTTCTTTGTAGTTTTGTAGTCTGCCTTGGTTTGCGGAGACGAAGTATTCGTCTTTTGGTAGTTTTGCTGCCATCCAGTGATGGCCGGTGCCGGTTTCAAAGTACCAAAGCTCGTCTTTATCCACGAACACGACGCCAAAACCCTCTCCCGCGCCCGTAGTTTCCACTATCTCGCCGAGCAGCTTCACGCCCTCGGCCGCGCTTTTCATACGAGGCAGCAAGACGTCTGGGATATCGTCCTCCGTGATGCCTGTAGCTTCTTTATACGGATCGATTTTTAGCAGTTCGTCTTTAGCGTATATAGTCTCGGTGCCGCTGATACCAACGCCCGCGTCATTGTAGCCGACCGCGCCGTGAAGCTTAGTGTGAGAGTTTGCTATCGTCGTGTATCTCATGCCCTCTTTTGGCAGCGGATAGGTAAAATCATTTGCTCCATCATGCGCCTTTGAGCTGTGGACGCCTTTTTGATTTGTTTTTTTGGGATGTATCAAAAACACCTGCGCCTTTATCGCCTTGCTATCGGCACTCCTAGCTATCAACATAGAGCCATCGTCAGAGGCCCCCTCTCCAACCAAAATAGTCGTGCAAGCTAGCGCGTTTGCGCAAAATATCGCGCTTATTACCGCCGCAGAGGCGAGAAACTTTATCTTCATCGTTACTCCTTGATTCGAGATAATAAATCTAAGTGAAATTATAGGACTAAAAATATTAATTAAATCTAAAATTTAAGCTATTTTCAAGATTGTATTGTAAATTTGTTTTGTGTTTTGCCGCCAACTCTATCAAATTTAAATTTCTTAAAGGAATTTTGGGTATAATCCCACTCTTACGCGTAAGGCGTAAAAGAAATTTTAAAAGGATTAGTATGCCTAAGATGAAGACAGTTCGCGGCGCTGCTAAACGTTTTAAAGTGGGCAAAAACAAGATCAAAAGAGGCTCTGCTTTTAGAAGCCACATTTTGACTAAAAAATCTCGCAACCGCAAGAGAGATTTACGCTCGCCTCAGTACGTAGACAGCACAAACGTCGCAAGCGTCAAAGCGATGCTCGGAATTTAAGTTTTTGACGAAAAGTCATTCCAAACTCCCCCGAATTTGGGGCAAGACTCACTCAGTGAGCGCCGATTTGTAAAGGATAAATATGGCAAGAGTAAAAACAGGCGTAGTTAGAAGAAGACGCCATAAAAAAGTTTTAAAACTAGCTAGAGGTTTTTTCAGCGCTAGACACAAACACTTTAGAAAAGCTAAAGAGCAATTAGAAAGAAGTTTGGTCTATGCTTACCGCGACAGACGCCGCAAGAAACGCGACTTCCGCCGCTTGTGGATAGTGCGCATAAATGCTGCGTGCCGCCTAAACGACATTAGCTATTCGCGCTTTATCGCAGGACTTAAAAAAGCAAATATCGAGCTTGATAGAAAAATCTTAGCCGATCTAGCTATGAATGACGCAAAAGCTTTCAGCGAGCTAGCTTCAAAAGCAAAGGCTGCTTTATAATACCCAGGGGCGGTTTCCCGCTCCTTTTCTATATATCTTTGGTTTCATAAAAATTTATCGTTTTCTCCGATCTCAATAAAACAAATTCCACTCCAAATTTTAATTTTTGTTTTTCGTTTTTTCCGATAAAATACCGCCTCAAATTTAAGGAGCAAAAATGGATATACAAAAACTAAATCAAAACCTAAACAAACTCAACAAATTTTTATTTATTATCTTAGGCATCGCCGTCGCGATCTGGATCGGCGTAGAAGTTTTTATAGGCAGTAAAGTAGAATACGCAAAAGAACAAATGAAAGAAAATCTATGCGAAGCGTCAAATGTAAAAGAAATGCTGATACGGCTAAATTCAGGACTCCCAAGCAAACTAGACGAGATAAATACTCTCGAAAAAATCGGTTGTGAAAATCGTCGTTTTGTTTATCATTATGCGCTCGGTAAGGGGCTAGAAATGGATGAAAACGCGCTAAATGATAAAGATGTTGCCGAACTAAAAGAGGAGCAAACAAAGGAACTCAAAAAAGAATTTTGCGAAGATATGCGATTAAAGGCAGTGCGCGAGATAGCTGACGGCGTCGATTTTGTTTATTATATAAAAGACAAAGAGCTGATTCGAGTAAAACTTGAAAGCAAAGACTGCAAATAAGCTAAAATAATCAACGTAGTTTGCGTCACAAGTAGCAGCAGGGCTAGATATGACGCCAAACTGCCGTTGTCAAGCGACTAAAGCAGTGTTTAAATAGTATAAAATGGTGTATCATAGCAAGGTAAGCTATCTTTAAAGTCTTATATATGCAAATTTAAGCTGATTTTTTCCAAAAAAGACCCGGTTTTATCTCTTAAATTTTGCAAGTCACCGCTATTATCTATAACAAAATCCGCCATAGCGCGCTTTTGTTCTATATCCGTTTGTAGCTCCACGCGGTGTTTTGCGGCGGCATGATCAAGCCCGTTTCGCTTCATCACGCGCGAGATCAGCATATCTTTAGGTGCATAAACGACCGCTACTTTATCAAAAAACTTATACCTCTTGCCCTCGAAAAACAGCGGAATATCGACAAAATAAAGCTTTCCTTTCGCCTCTAAAGCCCGCGCCTGCGATAAAATTTCAGCCGTTATCTTTGGATGTAGCAGCGCTTCGAGCTTTGCTAGCTCTGCTGGGTTTTTAAACACCAGCTCGCCTAGCTTTTTTCGGTCCACCGAGGCGCAGGTGGCGGACGAAATTTCCTCATCCGATCTAGCGTTAAATTCCGCTTGAGGGTTCAAATTTGCAGCCTGTACGTCTTTTTGCACGACGTATTGCGCGCCGAAAATTTCAGCTACCTGCGCGGCGCAGCGATCCAAAACGTCATGCGAAATCTTATCGGCATCGATGATCTCAAATCCGCGATCACGAAGCAGCTCGCAAACCGCGCTCTTACCACTTCCGATGCTGCCCGTGATGACGATGGCGTGTTTAAATTTCAAGGTGTGCCTTTATAGCGTTTTTATTCGATTTTAGCTA
>CAUQPE010000137.1:0-3838 GCA_963519915.1 uncultured Campylobacter sp.
CCAAAGAAAGGAGAGATTGCATGAAATTTAAAGAGATAGACGAATCTCGTCGCGGCTTTTTAAAAGGAGCTTTAGCGGCAGCCGCCATCGCTGGGCCCGAATCGATGCTCGCCGGCTTCACGCCGTTTAAGCCAGGTTCCCTGCAGGTTTGGTCGTGCGGAGGACTGTCCGAAGCATTTAACGAGCTAAACGCCATTTATGAGTCAAGGACGGGACATAATATCCAGTACACCGGCGCCTTTGCGGGTGCGCTCGGAAAGTCGCTGCTAGCCTTGCAAGGCAAGACGGAGGTTTTCGGCGCTCGCGTTTTGGAGCTGTCTCAAAAACTGCGTAAGGCTGGCCTTAGCCTCCGCTTTAGACCGCTATGTTTTACCGACTACGTTTTAGTAGTGCCGAAGGGAAATCCCGCGGGCATTCGCGACCTAAAGGATTTAGCAGAGCCCGGCGTGCGAGTGATGCTGCCGCTAAGGGCATCGCCTCCTGGTAGCGGACCGGTAAAGGGAATTTTGAAAAATTCAGGTCTTACTGAGCCCGTTATGAAAAATATGGTCGCCAACGGCTCATGCGTCATCCAGATGATGTGCGATCTCGTAGAGGGCAAGGGCGATGCGTCCATCATCGAAAAACGCCTAACGACGCACGATAGGTTTAAAGACAAGATCGAATATATGCCTATCGACGAGAAACTCATCCCGCCAGGACCGCTTACCTTTACGCTAAATATCATGAAATATGTAAAGGACGAGAAGCTAGCCGACGACTTCGCGGACTTCGTCTGCTCCGTGGAGGGGCAGGAAATTTTCGAGCGACACGGCTTTACCTCCATCCATTCGGCGCGCGGGCTTGAACTCATAGAAAGGTTTGGTGTAAAAGATGTTTAGTATAGTAAATATGGCAAAGATGAAAAAAGTCTCTAGGCTAACTAAAATTCGTCGATTGGTGCAGCTGATTTTTATCGGTGCGATCGGGCAATGGGCATATTACGGAATTTTTAGATGCCCTTTTATCGTGCCTTTCGTAAACTGCCAATCCTGCCCGATCGTCACGTGTTGGGGGCGGATCGCGACCGTGTTTTTCGGATTTTGGCTATTTATCCCCGTGCTGGTTATTTTCCTTGGGCGCGCGTTTTGCGGCTGGCTTTGCCCGGGCGGATTCGTAAATCAAATGCTCGGTAAATTTGCTATTTTTAAGCTTAAAATTCGCAATAAAAAGCTTGGATTTGCGCAAATAGGCATGGTTCTAGCCGTTTTGCTTAGCGCGAGCGTGTATTTTATCTACGGCAATCCTCGCGTTATGATCCCTATCCGCACCAGCGACGAGTACCTAAACGCCGTTATCATGT
Organism: uncultured Campylobacter sp.; assembly: GCA_963519915.1. Taxonomy (GTDB): domain Bacteria; phylum Campylobacterota; class Campylobacteria; order Campylobacterales; family Campylobacteraceae; genus Campylobacter_A. Next base: position 1,343 of record CAUQPE010000137.1, read on the forward strand.
CATTTAAATTTTCCGACTGGTACTGGGCGGTTCGCACTGCCGTCGTCGTGAGCCTCATCGCAGCATCTTTGATCGTCGCAAATTTATGGTGCCGCTTCGCCTGTCCTAGCGGCGGTATAATGGAGCTGCTGCGTAAAATTTCAATATTTCGCGTTTATAAAACGAGCGCCTGCGATAACTGCAACGCCTGTTTGCGCAAATGCGAAATGGGCACGAGACCGGACGAGATGAACTGCACGAACTGCGGCGATTGTATGGACGTTTGCCACGCAGACGCTATCAAATTCGGAAGGAAAAAAGATTGATGAATTTTTTTGCCAAACCCTCCTTCGACAACCACCCGTGCTTTAGCAAAAAAGCGTCCGCGAGCTACGGGCGCGTGCACCTTCCCGTAGCGCCGCATTGCAATATCCAATGCAATTTTTGCAACCGCATCTACGACTGCGCCAATGAAAATCGCCCCGGCGTAACCGGGAGGGTGCAGAGCCCAGACGAGGCAGTGGGATACGTGGAGAATCTATTTAAATTTAGACAAGATATCTCGGTCATCGGTATCGCAGGACCCGGAGATCCTATGTGCGATGCCGACAAGACACTATCGACCTTTGAAAAATGCAAAGCCCGCTTCCCTCACGCCCTACTTTGCCTATCTACAAACGGTCTAGCTCTGCCCGAGCACGTGGATGATATCGTGCGCATCGGCGTGAGCCACGTGACGGTAACGGTCAATGCCGTAACGCCCGAAGTGGGCGGCAAAGTCTATGCGTGGGTACGCCACGGAAATAGAATTTATAGCGGCGAAGAGGGTGCTAGAATTCTTGGGGAGCGCCAAGAGGAAGGGATTCGTAAACTAAAAGAAGCCCGCATGATCGTTAAAATCAATACGGTCGTAATCCCGGGCGTCAATATGGATCACGTCCCGCAAATCGCGAAAAAGGCCAAAGAGTGGCAAGCCGATATCATGAACTGCATGGCGATGATCCCCGTGCATGATACCCCTTTTGCAAATATCAAATCGCCCTCAAACGAAGAAATTCGCAGCATGCGAAAGCTCATCGGCGGCTCCATTCATCAAATGACTCACTGCAGCAGGTGTCGCGCCGACGCGTGCGGCAAGCTTTGCGAAGGTTAAGGGCTTTGCGTTAAGGCGGGTTTTGTCGGCTTTTTATCGGTCCGTCAAATTTAAATTTATATCGCGATCGCGATTTTTACGATTTTATTTTCAAATTTTATAAAAGGAGTTAGCATGAAGCTAAGACAAATTTTAAAACTAGGTGCGGCGCTTGCTGTTTGTTTAAATTTAGCAAGCGCAGAATCGCTCGAGCAGATCAAAAGGGACGGCGTGATCACTATCCTGGCCGAGGGCGTGTATTAGCCGTTTTCGTTTCATAATGAAAAGACGAACTAATGGGCTACAACGCCGAGATAGCAAAAGCCGTCGCAGACAAACTAGAACTAAAGCCTAAATTTATCGAAGCCTCGCGGGATGCTATGTTAGCAGTGTTTGACGCAGGCAAAGCAGACACCGTGTTTAACCAGGCAAGCATCACCGAAGAGCGCAAGAAAAAGTATGACTACTCCGCGCTATACATGGCCTCGTACTCGGCAATCATCGTGCACAAGGATAACGACGATATCAAGAGCTTCGCCGATCTTAAAAGGCAAGTGCTCGACGCACTCGGTAAATAGCATGTGGATACCGACCGTCGAAAAGTACGACGCAAAACTCGTCGCAGCCGATAACCTAAGCGACCAGATAAATCTCAAATCACGAAGCGTGCCGACGACATGATAGACGACGCTGTGATGTTCTACGACTACAAAAACAGCACACAAAAGCTCCGATAAAGCTGATAAAAGCGGTCGAATATCCGATGTACACGGCTGCAGTCGTGCATAAAGGCAACGTCGAGCTGCTAAACGTCGCAAATAAGGCACTATAGGAGCTACGCGTAGAAGGCAAACTAAAAGAAATATCGATGAAGTATTTTGATAAGGATATTTCGGAATAAACCAAAAAGCAGTGGGCGGGTAAATTTTAAGGCTCAAGATAAGTTAAAAACTTTCAAAGGAGTTTTTAACTATGATCCTGTCGATAAAAAACAAGTATATAATCCGTTCCCGAATTTCAGAAAAGAAATTTAGAGAAATTCTCAAGTATTTTGCAGAGGATATAGAGGCTACTAAAATAGCAAATTTAACCGGGATTTCTAGAATTTCCATCAACAAAATTCTAAAAAATATCAGAATTCTTATGTCTCAAGAATGTGAAAAGATAAGCAAATTTAGTGGTGAAATTTCCAGCTCGCAAGCTCGCCTAGAAGCTTCGCTTTGAGATTGACGAAAGCTACTTCGGAGTTAAGAGAGCAAGAGGTAAGAGAGGTAGAGGAGCGAGCGGAAAGCAATCGGTATTCGGCATGCTTAAAAGAGATGGCAAAGTTTATACCCAGATAGTTAAAAACTGCTCTGCAAATGAACTGATACCGATATTATCGG
>CAUQPE010000138.1:0-3815 GCA_963519915.1 uncultured Campylobacter sp.
GCAAACGACCTAGGCAGCACGATGATGGAGGAAAACGTCGTCAAGGCCGCTGGCGCTAGCTACCGCATGAATCAAGACGAGATGATACGCCTTATCAAAGACATCGGCGAAAAACCCGCCAAACGCAATACCAATTATGATATTTTAGAAAGGTTTTATTGATGAAAATCATAAATTTAAAAGCCGCAAATTTACAAATCCCGGCCGTTTACGAGGCTAGCAAAACCTTGCCAGCGGTGAGCCTAAAGCTTATTTTTAAGGTCGCCGGAGCTTGCGCGGAGGAGAAGGCAGGGCTCGCTAAATTCGTCGCTAAAATTTTCGACGAAGGCACGCTAAGCAAGGGCGCGGCGGGCTTTGCCAAAGAGCTTGAAACGCGCGCGATTAGCCTTTACGCGAGTGCGGGATTTGAGACGTTTGCGTTTGAGCTAAACTGCCTAAAGGAGCACTTTTCTTTTGCGCTTGCCAGACTAAAAGAGCTTTTAGAGGAGCCAAATTTAAGCCAAAAAAGCTTTGAGAAGGTGCGAACTCTGACTCTGGGCGAAATATCTAGCAACGAGAGCGACTACGACTATCTAGCTAGAGTCGCGCTAAACGGGCTGCTATATCCCGGTACAAATCTAGCAAGACCTAGCATCGGCACAAAGCAAAGCGTGGAGAGTATCACTCTAGACGACGTTAAAAATTTCATCGCTAGCAAGCTTGATCTGGCAAATTTATTTGTAGTGCTTGGCGGCGAAGTGACGCCTGGGGAGCTAAATTTAGACGAGATTTTAAGCCCCTTAAAGGCGGGCGAGCCGCGCGAACTAAAGCTGCTAAAAACCGATGAAAAATGCGGCGAAAAAGCCATCATCAAACCTAGCGAGCAAGCCTATATTTACTTTGGCGCGCCTTTTGACGTTTCCCGCGAGGAGCGCTATAAGGCTAAGGTCGCGACGTTTATTTTGGGCGAGGGCGGCTTTGGCAGTAGGCTGATGGAGGAGATCCGCGTGAAGCGCGGGCTGGCGTATTCGGCGTATGCTAGGAGCGAATTTGCGCTCAGCCACTCGCAAATTTGGGGCTATCTACAAACCAAAAACGAGAGCAGGAGCGAGGCGGTCGCGGTCGTGAAAGACGAATTTGCAAAATTCGTCAAAAACGGCGTAAAGGCTGGCGAACTAGCGCAGGCTAAAAGATTTTTGCTAGGCTCGCAGCCGCTACGACAAGAAACGCTTTTTAACCGCCTAAACATCGCTCAGAGCGAGTTTTATAACGGCTTTAAACTAGGAAATTTTAAAGACGAGCTAGAAAAAATCTCAAAGCTAAAGCTTGCCGAGCTAAATGCGTTTATCGCGGAGCACGCGGAGATAGAAAAGCTCAGTTTCGCCGTGCTTTACAATGAAATTTGATGAAAAAGACAGAATAAATCTAAAAAAAATCGGCGTAACCACTCTGCTCGACCTCGCGCTTAAGCTTCCTAAAAGCTTTGAGGATACGAGCCTGGCCGCCGCGCCAAAAGACGGACACGTGAGCGTCGCTGTAGAGATAAAAAGCGCGTATCGCCAAGGCGGGATGCTGCACGCCGTATGCTGGTGTGAGGCGTGGGAGCAAAACGTCAAAATTGTGATTTTTAACGCCAAACCTTGGCATCACGGCGCTTTTAAGGTCGGTAAAAGCGTATTTGTAAGCGGCAAATGTGCCTACGCCTACGGCTCGTGGCAGCTAACAAATCCAAAAATCGTCACGAAAATAAACGAAATCATACCCAAATACAAACTCTCTCTCAGAGACGATTCGTTTAAAAATTTGATCCAAAAATACGTAAATTTGCCGAATTTGCTTGAGGCGGGACTCGCGCCCAGGGAGGCTCGGTTTTTGCTTGATTTGCATCGAGGTGATGAAAAAAGCGTCCGGATGTTAGAGGCTCTCGTGCGAGAAAAAACGGGCGAAGAGGTGCTAAAATTCGTCGAAATTTACAACTACCTAAAAAAGCTAAACGCCAAAAAAACGCATTTTAAAGCGTCTAAAATCAAGCTTTTTGATATCTCGGAGTGGCTTAAAAATTTGCCGTTTGCGCCGACAAACGATCAGCTAAACGCTATCGCTGATCTGTGCGCAGACTTTAGCGGCGAGAAGGCGGTGCGGCGCGTCGTGATGGGCGACGTGGGTAGCGGCAAGACGCTTGTTATGCTAGCTGCCGCGCTTAGCGTCTATTCCGGCCCTGCGCTCATCATGGCGCCGACATCGATACTAGCCGAGCAAATTTACGCAGAGGCGACGCGTTTGCTGCCTGATTTTATGCGAGTTTTGCTTGTTAAAAGCGGCGACAAGCCCGAATTTGACGGCGTAAATCTCATCATCGGCACGCACGTTTTGCTGTATCAAAATTTGCCGGCTGCACCGCTTGTTATGATAGACGAGCAGCACCGTTTCGGCTCGAATCAGCGCGAGAAAATCAACGCTCTAGCTAGCGGGGAGCTTGGGCGAGACCCGCAGCATGACGAAGCAGGCGGTGAATTTGAGGGTAAATTTGAGGAGGACGATCAGTTAAATTTGACTGAAATCACGCCCAAAAACCAGCAAACAAAAACTGCGGATGAAACTAGGGCTCACGTCGTGCAGTTTTCTGCAACGCCGATCCCGCGAACGCTAAGCATGATACAAAGCAGCTTCGCAGAATTTAGTTTCCTGCGGCAGATGCCTTTTGAAAAGCATATCCATACGCAAATTTTACAGAGTGCGGACTTTGGCGAGCTACTGACGCATATCAAAGCGCAAATCGCCAAAGGCAAGCAGGTTGCCGTGATATATCCGCTCGTGGAGGGCAGCGAAAACTCGAACTATCAGGGGCTGGAGGAAGCGCAGGGTTTTTGGCGGGCAAATTTTACAAATGTCTACGTCACGCACGGCAAGGACAAAGAAAAAGAGCAGGTGCTGCGCGAATTTCGCGAGCGCGGAGACGTGCTGCTCTCGACGACGGTTGTCGAGGTTGGTATCTCGCTTCCGCAGCTTAGCACGATCGTGATCGTGGGGGCAGAAAGACTCGGTCTAGCGAGCCTGCACCAGCTGCGCGGGCGCGTAGGGCGAAACGGAGGGAGCGGATTTTGCTTTTTGTTCACAAAGCTTAAAAATCCGCCGACACGCTTGAGGGAATTTTGCGAGACGCTCGACGGCTTTAAGATCGCCGAGATAGACCTAAAAAATCGCCAAAGCGGCGACATCTTAAACGGCGCGTTTCAACACGGTGCGACATTTGAATACTACGACTATGAAGAGGAAATTACGCAAGCAGCGAAGGATAGGCTTGGAATTTAGCTAATTTTGTCTTTTAATTTTGCAAAATTGGTGGCCTATTTGGTTTTTTAGTGGATTAAAATTTGAAATAAAATCGGTAAAATTTACTTGATCTGAAATTTAAAGATGATTTTTTATATTTTCGACTTGGTTAAAGCTATTATAATTGCGTGGAGTAGCTTTTATAGTGGATTGTTGAAGCGTGGAATCAGTGCGAAACCAAATGCTTGCGATTATGGTTTTTTGTAAAAACCATAGGTATGCTAGTGAGAACTTGTGTTGTAATTAAGAAAAATCTTACTATTAGAAAATTTAAGTTTTAAAGTAAATTTGAGCAAAGTAATTTAAAAGCAAAGATGTAAATTTAAAAAAGTGGATTGGTGACCCTTACGAGAATCGAACTCGTGTTACCAACGTGAGAGGCTGGTGTCCTAACCGCTAGACGAAAGGGCCAACAATAATAAAATAAATCGTGGTGCCCCGTGTAGGGCTCGAACCTACGACCCCATCATTAAGAGTGATATGCTCTACCAACTGAGCTAACG
>CAUQPE010000139.1:0-3807 GCA_963519915.1 uncultured Campylobacter sp.
TAAATTTTGGTTTCGTCCAAAGCGACGTGGTTTATGATAAATTTAACGGCGTGGGTAAATTTGAGGGCAACGGCGATCAAAATTTGCGCGCCGTCGTCTCGATCTACCCTGAGCTTCTCGCGTTCGTCGTCTCAAAATCAAGCGGCATCGGCTCGATAAACGACCTCGAGGGCAAAGCGATCAACGTCGGCAATCCCGGTAGCGGCAACGAAATGACCGCGCTTGGCGTGTTTAAGGCGTTTGGTTTCGACGAGAAAAAGCTAAAACATCACGGCGTACTCACTGCCGGCGAATGCCCGCACGCTCTAAAAGATAAGAAAATAGACGGTTATTTCTACATGGTCGGCCACCCGACGGCCAACATCACCGACGCGGCAAACTCGCTACCTATCGACATCGTGAATATTGAGGGCGAGCAAGTGGACAAGATGATAGCTGCGATGCCGTATTTTGCCAAAGGTACGATACCAAAAGGTACTTATGAGGGCGTAGATCACGACGTAAACAGCATCGGCGTCAAAGCCGTGCTGGTAACAGATAAGGGCATGAGCGATACGGCGGTGGCCGCGGTCGTAAAGGCTATCTTGGATAACTTTGACGAGTATAAAAGCCTGCACCCCGCACTAGCGGCGGTTACCAAAGAGAGCCTAGTAGAGGGGCTTTCCGCGCCTTTGCACCCGGCTGCCGAGGCTGAGTTTAAAAAAGCCGGCATAATAAAATAAACTAGCTTGGCCGCGTGGGTTAAATTTGACCCGCGCGGCTTGCTTTTTAAATTTAGGGCTTGTTTTTAGTTTTTTGAGGATTTAAAATTTGACGCTTTATTGGCTTTTGGGACGGCGGTTTTTTAAGCCGTTTGTAGGCGTCAAATTTTAGATTTGACTCATGCGCGAATTTACGGCTGATTTTTGCTTGCTGTTTGCAAAACCCGCATCTTTAGGGTGCTGGGTTAAATTTGCCGATAAACTTAAGGGGCAAAAGCAGGTCAAATTTAAAAATAAAGCCCCGATTTATACGGGCGAAATCGCCAAATTTTATAAAAAGAAAATTTAAGAGGTTAAGAGCAAATATGGATAAAAATCTAAACGAAACACGAACAAATACCGAGTCGGCGCAGGAAAAGGAGGAGTTCGTCGAGGTAAAGACGCGCGAGATAAACTCGAGCTTTTATATATATTTCACGAGCATCATCTGCTTTGCGTGGTCGGTTTTTCAGCTTTACATCGCGTATTTTCCGATGAACACGACGATGTCGCGCTCGGCGCACCTTGCGTTTGCTATCTGTTTGCTGTTTTTGCTCTATCCGCTCAAAATTCACAAAAAAGCCCACTCCAGCCTGCCGTTTTACGACATTGCGCTCTGCGTTGTGGGTACGCTAGCCGCGCTCTATCCGCTTATAGAGTTTTATGCGCTAGCAGAGCGCCCGGGAGACTACACGGGCTTTGATATCGCCGTGTCCTGCGTCGCCGTGGTCGTGCTGTTTGAGGCGGGCCGCAGGATCATCGGTCCGGCGCTTCCTATCATCGCGGCGATATTTTTGGCGTATGATTATTTCGGTCAGTATATGCCCGATATCATCGCGCACCAGGGTGCTAGCCTAAATAAGCTAGCAGGACACATGTATCTTACGACCGAGGGCGTTTTTGGCGTGCCGCTGGGCGTTAGCGTGAGCTTTATTTATCTTTTCGTCTTGTTCGGTTCGCTGTTAGAGCGCGCGGGAGCGGGGCAGTACTTTATAAATTTAGCCTTTGCGCTGCTTGGCAAATTTCGCGGCGGACCGGCGAAAGCTTCGGTTATAGCGTCAGGACTAACCGGCATGGTGAGCGGTAGCTCTACGGCAAACGTCGTAACGGTTGGAACATTTACGATCCCGCTGATGAAAAAGGCTGGCCTAACTAGCACCAAAGCGGGCGCTATCGAGGTAGCCGCGGGCGTAAACGGTCAGCTGATGCCGCCTATTATGGGTGCGGCAGCCTTTATCATCGCCGAGTTTTTGGGTCTTAGCTATACAAACGTCATGATCGCGGCCGTGATTCCGGCATTCGTATGCTATTTGTCGCTGTTTTTTATCGTACACCTTGAGAGCTGTAAGCTCGGGCTAAAAGGCATGGAGCAGGGCACAGGCATATCTAAGCTTAAAATTTTCGTGAGCGGTCTGCACTACCTTATCCCGATTTTGGTTTTGCTCTATACCTTGTTAATCGCAAACGAATCCCCGATCTCAGCGGCTTTTAACGCCATTTGCGTGCTGTTTTTGATTATCCTTTTTCAGGAACCCGTTAAAAAAATGGCTCACGGCGAGGATGTCGGCAAAGAGGACTTTATCATCGGCTTTGCGGATATATTTTGGGCGATGGTAACGGCGGCTAAAAGCATGACGACAATCGCTATAGCTACGGGCTTAGCGGGCATCATCGTAGGCTCGATCTCGCTAACTGGCGTCGGTCAAGTGCTATCTGAAGTCGTGGAAAATTTAGCCGGAAACAACATCGTGCTCATCCTCTTTCTCACAGCGATAATGTCGCTGATACTAGGCATGGGCTTGCCGACGACGGCAAACTATATCGTCGTTAGCTCGCTAGTCGCGCCTGTGATTTTGTTTTTGGCGCACAAAAACGGTTTTCTTATTCCCGCTATCGCCGTGCATCTTTTCGTCTTTTACTTCGGTATCCTAGCCGACGATACGCCTCCGGTCGGCATCGCGGCATACGCTGCGGCCGGTATCGCCAAAGCAAACCCGGTAACCGTGGGCGTGCAGGGCTTTTTCTACGACCTGCGCACGACGATTTTGCCGTTTTCGTTCGTATTTAACAACAAGCTGCTTTTGATAGAGAGCGTAAACGCCGCCAACCCGAACGACGCCAAAGGCATAGTGTGGATAACAAATCCGCTCGAGATGGCGCTGATTTTCGGTACGGCGCTAGTGGGTATGTTTGCCTTTTCTTCGGCGCTTCAAGGGTATTTCGTTAAACGCGTAAGCATGCTCGAGCGCGCGCTACTTTTATGCGTCGTGCCGCTAACTTTGGTGCCAAATATGTGCGCTAAATACATCCCTTTTATCGCCAACGAATACGTTTCTTACGCGATCGGCGTGTCGCTTTACGCGGCGTTATTTGCATTTCAATGGATACAAAATAAAGCGGAAAAGAGAGTCGGCGTAGGCGCTTAAAGCCTGCGCTTTTTTATTCTGCGACCGTTACTATCTCTTAAAATTTAGTCTAGTTTTTTGTTTTGCTTTTTGTAAATTTAAGCGCAATCATTGCGGGGGAAAGAAAGATAAAATCGGGTTAAATTTGATCGCCAAATTTAACCCGAGTAAGCAAAATTAAAGCCTTTTCGAGCGTTTTAGATCGCTTGCAAATTGGCATCCGAGGCTATCGCCTATCTTGCATGCTTTTTCAAAAAACGCGTAGGCTTCTTTAAATTTTTTCTCCTCTAGTAGATACGATCCCGCAGTCGCGCATGAAAAGCCGTCGCCAAGCTCGCAGCCTTTATTTAGGAGTGCACGCGCCTTTTCTTTGTCGCTTGATACGTATATGCCGCCAGCACCCGAGCAGGCCTCTTTAGAGCCTAGTTCGCAGCCTTTTTCGTATAGCTCAAGCGCTTTTTTAGTGTCAGGCAGGATATCTTTGCCCAGCTGATAAAGCGCGCCTAGTTTTGCGCAGGCTAGGCCGTTGTTCGCGTCGCAGGCAGCTGCAAATTTCTCGCGAGCCATTACAAATTTAGAGCTCTCGTAGGCTTTTACACCGTCCTCAAAATCGCCGCCCAGAGCAAAAACCGCAGCAACTAGCATTAGAAGTTTTTTCATTA
>CAUQPE010000140.1:0-3793 GCA_963519915.1 uncultured Campylobacter sp.
ACTCGTTGTCGTACCATGCAAAGACCTTTACCATATCATCAGCGATGACCTGCGTAGTGTCGCTCGCTACGATGCTGCTGTACGCGCTCGTGCAAAAGTCGCTGCTAACTCTATAATCGTCATCGACGAATAAAATTCCCTTTAAATTCGACTCAGCAGCCGCTCTAAACGCCTCGTTTATCTCCTCTTTGCTAGCCGGTCTTTTTAAAACCGCCGTTAGATCGACCATAGAGACGTTAGCGACCGGCACGCGCACGCTTTGACCGTGCATCTTGCCGTTTAGCTCGGGAAGTACTTTTGCGATCGCTTTTGCGGCTCCGGTGGTCGTAGGCCCGATATTTAGGGCTGCAGCGCGCGAGCGGCGGAAGTCTTTGGCCTTTACGTCTACTAGGCTCTGCCCGTTCGTATATGCGTGGATCGTGGTCATGAGCCCTTTTACGATGCCGAATTTATCGTTTAGCACCTTTGCGACGGGCGCTAGGCCGTTTGTCGTGCAGCTTGCGTTTGAGACGATCGCTTCGCCTGCGTATTTATCGTCGTTTACGCCCACTACGAACGTCGCCGTGTCGTCTTTTGCCGGAGCGCTCATGACGACTTTTTTGATGCCGCGAGCTAGATACGGCTCGCATTTTTCGGTGGTTAAAAACTTGCCCGTACACTCCAAAACTACGTCTACGCCGTAGTCTGCGTAGCTAAGCTCGTTTAGATCTCTTGTTGAAAAAACTCTTATCTTTTTGCCGTTTACTTCTATAAAATCGTCGCTTATCACCTTAACGTCTTGCTTAAATTCGCCGTGCACGCTGTCGTATTTGAGCAGATAGCGCGTCATGTCGCGCGTCGCCGTGTCGTTGATAGCGACAAGCTCAACATCGTCTCGCTCTAAAATAATACGAGCGGCACACCTGCCGATACGTCCAAAACCGTTGATCGCGATTTTTACCATGTTTAGCTCCTTGTGCTAGATTTTCCGGTCGCTTTAGGGCGCGCGGAAAGGTTGTTTTCATGCTTTTAGCTTTTTGAGCGCTAAATTTACCCGCCTTTGCTCGTCGCTAAGCGCGTAAATTTAAGCCGTCATAAAGCCCGCCTTTTGCAAATTTAGCCCTGCACGGACGCCAAAAGCAAGCCCGTCAAAGCCCAAAAATCCCCAAATTTTACAAAATCTCCATTTAATTTGCGCTTTATCGGCGAATTTTTTGATTTTCAACCGAAATTCACTTCAAATTCGCTAAACTGCACCGAAATTTTAAAGGCAAATTTATGAAAATCGCGCTTTTCGGCGGCAGTTTCGACCCGCCCCATCTCGGGCACGACGCCGTCGTTAAAGCCGCGCTAGAGCGGCTAGACGCTGATAAGCTCATCATCATGCCGACGTTTATCAGCCCGTTTAAGAGCGAGTTTTCCGCTCCGCCGCTACTTCGGCTAAGGTGGGCGAACGAGGCTTGGAGCGCGCTACCCAAGGTCTGCGTGAGCGACTACGAGATCGCTCAAAATCGCCCGGTACCGACGATAGAAAGCGTGCGGCATATGCGGCAAATTTACGCTGTGAGCGAGCTTTTTCTCATCATCGGCGCCGATCATCTAGCAAGCCTGGATAAATGGCACGAGATAGACAAGCTCTTTAAACTCGCGACCTTAGTCGTAGCCAGCCGCGGCGACGTAGCCGTACCTGAAAATTTTAAAATTTTAAACATAAACGAGCCCGTTTCGTCCTCGCAAATCAGGCAAAATTTAGACAAAAGCCTGATGATACCGTGCATAGCCGACGATGCGGCGAAATTTTATCAAGGAAAAACATGCAAGAAAGAATCGAACGAATCATCAAAATCCTAGACGCCAAAAAGGCCGAAGCCATCGAGGCTATCGACATGAGCGGGCGCGAATACATCGCAAAATGCGTCATCATCGCTACCACGATGGGCGAGCGCCACGCCTACTCGCTAACCGACGACCTAAAAGAGGGGCTAAAGGACGAGGGCGAGCAGTTTTTAGGCATAGAAAGCTCCGGTGACTGGGTCGTGATCGATCTGGGCGACATCCTCATCCACCTTATGAGCGCGCAGTACCGCGCCAAATACAACATCGAAGAGTTTTTAAGCAAGCTAAAAGAGGCGAAAGCCTAAGCTAAATTTAGCTCGCCGCACGGATAGGTTCAAATTTTCCCAAAGCGCAAAGCGGACGGTAAATTTGACCGAAGTCGAGACCACTGCAAACGGTAAATTTGCTTGATCTCGCAAGGCGGCGCGTTTGAATATTTGAGCCAAAATCCGACGCACAGGCCTTTCTTTTATTTAAATTTGACCGATTTTAGAAAGCTATTTTTTGGACGCGATTTCGCCGGGTGGCTCCGGGCTAGCAGCGAGCGCGAAGCCCGCAAATTTAATCCACGGAACAAAAAAATGGAACTAAAAATTTACGCTAGATTTTTCCTCTCAGCAAAATCTCTCGCGGCAAAAATCCAAACGCTAAATAAAATCAAAAACCATCTTACGAAATTTGACTTTAAGGCTGGTGATCAAGAAGTAAAGTTTGCAGTCAAATTTGACTCCCCAAGCCGGTAAAAAGGTGGAGAGCGACCTTAAATTTAGCCCAAGAATTTGGCAAAAAGCGGATGGCAAGCGGGGATGTAAAGCAATAATTAGACTCGTTTGACTGCGCTTTGGTTTTACAAAAACGGGCAAAAAGGGCTAAATTTGAACTTTTAGCAACCGATTTTTGCGCGCTACGGTCAAAGCGGTTTTAGCGCCGAAATTTAAAAGCCGACTACCGCAAGTTTTTCCTGCTTTTTAGCGATTATTTTATAAATTAAAAGCCTGCCTTAAATCTATTTTTTATATAATCGATCAAAGCCAAGATAAAGGATGCTTATGTTTAGAAAAACTTTTGTTTTATTGGTTGCGCTCTTTACGGCGCATTTGTTTGCGGGCGACGCGTACTCGCACACGAGCGAGTCAGCCCAAAAAGGCGTAGCGCAGGCTCAAATCGCGCTTCCAAAAAACGTCACGGGCGGCGATATTTACGTCGGACTTTTTAAAGATGCCCCAAAGACGCAAGCCAAAGCGCCGGTCGTAGTTTTCCTGCACGGCTCGTCCGGTATCAACAACAAAATAGGCCTTGACAAATGGCAAGAGTGGCTGGCAAAAGAAGGCATAGCAAGCTTTATGTTTGATAGTATGGCTCTAGAAAACAGGATAACGTACAAATCTCCGGCAGATAAGGAAATTTATGAAAAGGTCCATTCGCTGCGCTCTAGTGAAATCAAAATCGCCCTGGATGCGCTAAAAAACACGAAATGGGCGGATACGAGCAAACTATTTTTAGCCGGCACCAGTGAAGGCGCGGTGACTGTAGCCAGATACGAGGGCAAGGGCTTTTTGGGCAAGATTATAAACTCTTGGTCGTGCGAGGAGAATTACTTCGTAAAAGAGCACAAAACGGCGCTTAGCGATACGCCGGTTTTAAATTTAGTAAGCGATCAGGATAAATACTTTTCTCAAAAAAATAGCTATCTAGGCAACGAAAACGCCACCGGAAACTGCGCCGCAACCTACGGCGACAAGAAAAACGCGATAGTTTTACTCCTACCTAATGCTCCGCACACACTCATAAATTTGCCGGCCGCGCGCTTTGCGACCGTTTCTTTTATCAAAAGCATACTTGGAGGCACGCTTGACGCCGATACGGTCGGCGACTAACGACTGATAAATTTGCGGCGACAAGGTTCATAAATTTTGTCGCCGCGCTTTTTACCGACTCGTAAATTTGAGCCGAATTTTAGCGGTCTCGCGGCAAAAAT
>CAUQPE010000141.1:0-3757 GCA_963519915.1 uncultured Campylobacter sp.
ATGTTAGCATGAGGCCTATGTAGTAGGTATTCATCACCGCTACGTCGCCATCGCCTGCGTAGATAGCCTTAGCCTGATCCCTATCGCCGCCTTTTGGATCGCGGGCTAGATTTTTTAGCGTGCCCTCCGCCCATTTAGTAGCCGCGTCTTTGCCGTCAGCCTCGATGATAGCCGCTAGCAGCGACTTGCTATACGGAGCCGTCGCGCTTCTGATTAACAGTTTGCCTTTTAGCTCAGGCTTTACTAGATCTTCGTAGTCCTTGATGCCTTTAGGATCAAAGTCTCTTTTGTCGTAAACAATGACTCTAGCGCGTTTTGAGATAGCAAACCACTGACCGTCGTTATCTCTATACTGCTCCGGTACGATTTTTTCCAGAGCTTCAGATTTGACAGCTTGCAACACGCCTTTAGTCTTTGCGGTGTAGAAATTTCCCGCGTCTGCGGTGATGAAAATATCCGCCGCAGAGCTACCCCCTTCGACTTCGAGCTTTTTGATTAGCTCGCCGGCTTTTGCCTGCGTGGCGTTTACCTTAAGCCCGTCTTTTGTTCAAAAAGTTTATAAAGCTCGCTGTCGGCGTCGTAGTGGCGCGCAGAGTAGATATTTACCTCTGCGGCAAACAAAAAGCTTGAAAGCAAGCTAAGCGCGAAAAAACTTTTTTTCATTTTTATCCTTTGTATTGATATGGATTCGCAATTATAGCGTCTATCCTATGAAAATAATATTAATTATTAAAAAATAAAAATTTATGCCGGAGTGATTTTAGAATGACAAAATATTTAAAATTGAGTGCTAATATTCACGCCGTCAAATTTAAGGAGATAAAATGAGAAAAATTTTACTTTTAGGAGCGGCTGCGGCGATGGCTTTTGCGGAAATTTCTACGGTTCAAGTTAGCCCAGAGGCGATCAAAAACTACGAGCAGATCGTAGATATCAGGACGCCTGCCGAATGGATGGAAACGGGCGTGATAAAGGGCGCAAAGACTATCACTTTTAACGCAACCGATAAAGAGGGATTTTTGAGCGAGCTTAAAGCCAATGTCGATCTAAAAAAACCGGTCGCGCTCATATGCAGAAGCGGACGCAGAAGCGCTGCGGCGGCGATGATGATAGATTCGCCGGAGCTAAATATAATAAATCTTGACGGCGGCATGGGCAGTCTCATAAATCAAGGCTACAAAACCGTGCCGTATCAAAAATAATCCGCCTAAATTTAAACGGGTTTAAATTTTCGTCGAGGCTTTTGAATTTCGCGCGCTAGGCTTAAATTTACGCTAAATTTAAAGATTTACACGCCCTAACCCGCATCTTGAAAACGCTAAACTCCGTCAAATTTTAAATTTGGCGGAAGGCTTAAATGATAAGCGGATTGCGATATGAGCGCTTGCCTGTCAAATTTGAGCTTACGGCGCGAATTTTTGCGCCGGGACGAAAAAGCAATGCCAAATTTTAAAATACTCACTTTAAAACCTCAAAAATCTAAATTTATCTTTGAACCGTAAAATTTGATTTAAACTTAAGCCAGGCGCATCAAGTTTGCCCATAAAATTTGTATTAAATTTTTAACAATCACACACACTCTATTTAAAGATTTGTTTTTCAAATAATTTTAAAATCATCTTAACTACTTGTTTATTATTTACTGAAATACAAATTTCAAACTATAAATTACTACAAAAATATGTAAATTTTCATAGGTAATATTAAAATTTAAGTAAAATTTTATCCTAGCTGCATTACCATTCAATAACTATTTTCACGATAAGGAGAACGGCATGGAACTACTGATCCTTGTTTTGCTATCGGCTGCCGTATGGCTAGTGTGGCGAAAGCCCGCGAAAGAAAAAGTTGCCTTTAGGCTCTTTATGATCGGTGCAGGATTGTGCTTTGCGATGTATTTTATCGCGAGTTTTCCTTCCGTATTGCCATTTGGAAGCTATTAGGAGGACGCCATGCAAAAGAGATTTAACCTACTGATGACCACGGCGGTTTTACTGATCCTTGCCATCCCCGTAGGCATCGCAAACATCTATCTCGGATACGTCGTGGGCGAGAGCCCCTGCACGCTATGCTGGTTCGAGCGCATCGGCATGATCTTAATCGGCGTTTTAGGCATTTTCATCTTGCGCTACGGAGCCAAGATCAAATACGTCTCAGCGGTCTTCATCTGCGCGGCATACGGGCTTTTTATGAGTATCCGCCACACCTCGCTCGACGGCTTTGCGTGGGACGTGGGCATGGGCTTTGGCGACGCAATCTTCGGCGCGCACACCTACACGTGGGGCGCATTCGTGTATTGGGCCGTCGTTTTGGTAATGCCAGTGATGCTGCTTTTTGCGCCGAAAACGCAAAACCTAGACGAGCAAAGCGAAAGCTTTAACCCCTTTAGCGCATACACGACCACGATCGTCGCGATCTCGTTTGCCGTCATCGTCTCAAACGCCCTCCAGGCCTTCTTCTCCACGGGCGTTCCGCCTTTTAGCGGCAAAGGCGAGCCTGAGAGGATAAGCTTAAACTTAGCTCAAGCGAGCGATAAATGGACCGCTCAAATTTGGACGAGGCTGCAAAGGCCATTTTCGCTTACGGGCAAAAATAAAGTGCAGATGCCCCATATCGCCGGCGCTTTAGAGGAAGGAGCGTTTAAATTTAACGAAAATCCAAACGACGGCGCCGTGAAAAATTTAAAACCCGCCCTTAAGATCAAAAGCAAAAAGCCGCTTGCGTTTAAAGCGACCGGGATCTTCGGTCAAGGAAACGCAGGCGGGCTCGCATACGACGCCGCAAGCGATGAGTTCGCGGTCGTCTCGACGGCTGCGGGAGTGTATTTTCTAGACGGCAGTCTGCAAAACATAACGCACCGCGCGATCCTAGACAAGCCGAACGGATACGACATCAGATACAGCGTCGATAGCACTTTTGACGGCGGCAAGCTCATCACGACCGCTTTCAACAAGACCCTTTGGGCGGTGGAAAAAGCGCCGCAGGGTGAGATCGATAAATTTAAAGAGTGGAATACATTCCGCGAAAGCAGCGGCGGGCTAAAGACCTCGTGGTATAGAGATCGCCCCGTCGTGCTAACCGTCAGGGCAAAAAAGGCCTACGTCCTATCGATCGCAAGCGACCCCGCGAGCGAGTTTATGTATATGTTCTCGGTGCCGAATGAGGTTTCAAAAAAAGTCGTCGTCATAAAGGTCGATAAAAACGATCAAACTTTAAGCGCCGAGAGCGTCCTAAAGGCGGGCGCAGGGCTTGAGCTAAAAGACGGACGCGATCTAAACGACTACTACATCACCGGCGCCGACGTGAAAAACGGCAAAATTCTAGCGCTTAGCAAAAACTACAACACCCTACTCGTCGTGGACGCAGAGACGATGAGAGCGGTGGATGCCTACGAGCTACCTGCCGTCGGCGATATGCACGCTATCGCGATCAAGGGTGAGTCGCTCTTCATCCTAAGCGGGGAGGGCGGACAGGACGTCGTGTATGAGTTAGAAAGTCCTAACATATAGGGCGCTAGCAACGCAAAAGCATCAAATTTTGGCGTTTTTACGGTTTTTTGTTTTATTCGCCAAATTTGAGCCTCATAGCAAACTATATAAAACGTCAAATTTAGCTTGGAACGTGAAATTTACGCCGCAAACCGCCCGTAGCAAGCAGAGACAAATTTAACAAGCGGCGCAAATTTAACCCGAAATTTACGCCAAAAATAGCCTCGGCTTTAGCTTTAGCAAGCAAACATACGCCGCTAGCGCGCTTT
>CAUQPE010000142.1:0-3646 GCA_963519915.1 uncultured Campylobacter sp.
AGAAAGGGCAAAAATGACGCAGTTTGACGCAAGAAACGTCAGCATGGTGATGGATTTTTACGAACTTACGATGGCGGAGGGGTATTTTAAAAGCGGGGACCAGCCGCGAGTGGCGTTTGACGTTTTTTACCGCAAAGTGCCTAGCGGCGGCGGTTTTGCGATATTTGCGGGACTTGAGCAAATCATTGAGTACGTAGAAAATTTTCGCTTTGAGGATAGCGACGTAGCTTATCTGCGCTCGTTAAATTTATTTAGCGAGGATTTTTTGGATTACCTGCGTAAATTTCGCTTTAGAGGCGATATATACGCATTTGCCGAAGGCACGATCATCTATCCGCAAGAGCCGTTTATAACCGTCGTGGCCTCGCCTATCGACGCGCAGCTCATAGAAACCGCGATCCTATCGCAGATAAACCACCAAAGCCTCATCGCGACCAAAGCTAGGCGCATCGTAAAAGCCGCAGACGGCAGGAGCGTGTTTGATTTCGGCGCCAGACGCGCGCATAACTTCGACGCGGCCGTATACGGCGCTAGAGCGGCCTATATCGGCGGCGTGGACGGCACGGCGACGGTTTTGGCGGCTAAGGCTTTTAGTATACCGACGACCGGCACGATGGCGCACAGCTGGGTGATGTATTTTGGCGACGAATTTGAAGCCTTTAAGCGCTACGCCCTGCTCTATCCGGGCTCCGCTTCGCTGCTCGTAGATACCTACGACGTGCTGCATAGCGGCGTGCCAAATGCGATAAAAACGGCAAAAGAAGTGCTTGAACCCATGGGTAAGCGTCTAAAAGCCGTTAGGCTAGACTCGGGCGACCTAGCGTATCTATCTAAAAAAACCCGCGCGATGCTAGATGCGGCGGGGCTACAAGACTGCAAAATCATCGTCTCAAACAGCCTGGATGAATACACCATCGCCTCGATTTTAACCCAAGGCGGACGCATAGACGGCTTTGGCGTGGGCGAACGACTGATAACGTCAAAAAGCGATCCGGTTTTCGGCGGAGTCTATAAACTAGTCGCAGTCGAAAAAGAAGGCATTTTTAGCCCGCGTATAAAGGTCTCGGAGGCCGTAGAAAAGATGACTAACCCGGGTCTAAAAAAGGTCTGGCGCATATATAAAGGCGGTCAAGCCGTCGCCGATTTGATCACGAACGCGGACGAAACGCCCGACCTCTCAAAACCCTACCGCTACATAGATCCCGATAGGCCGTGGAAGGAGCTGTATTTTGAGGGTTGCACGGCGCGGCAGCTACAAAATCTAGTCGTAAAAGACGGCAAGCGCGCAGCCGAGCCGGTAAATTTATCGCAAATCAGAGACTACGTAAAAAAGCAGCTCGAAAATGAAATTTGGCAGGAAGAGCAGCGCTTTGAAAACCCGCACAAACACTACGTCGATATGAGCGTGGGGTACTACGAGATGAAGATGAGTCTTTTGCGCAGTACAAAAAAATAAATAAAAAAACAGGCGGCTTAACTTTTGCGGTAATTTTTATCGCACAAACACAAGTTTATAGATGCGAGAGACTAAGCCGCTCGTTAAATTTTCATATCGACAAAAACAAAAGTAGCAAAATAACGGTTTTCGCTTTTTAATATCAACCTATTTATTTGAAATGCGGTCCGATTTTAGAAATTTAACTTGCAGTACCCTTGCAAAGCTAAATTTGATAAAAAACTAGCTTATTTTGATTTTACCTCTAGTGCAAATTTTATTTTTTAATATTTTTAAAATCCGAATTTATGCGCAAAACCGCCAAAAATAGCATAGAATAAAAAGTATCTGCAAATTTAAATTTAGCTTGATCTTACGGACTTAAATAGCTTGCGATACTTTATACATATTACAAGATCCGCCGTCTGAAAATCAAAGTATCGCTTTAGCTCGTCGCGCCTCGTCGCAGCTTTGACTAGGCTTATTTCGCCTATTTGCTATAATAATTCCTTTGGGCTTATTCACTACTTTACTGCGAAACTCGTAGATAAAATTTACCGCCATTAGACATTATTTTAATGCTAGATTGTCGCTATCGCTTACAAAATACGGTTTATCTTTAACTTGGATTACTGATCCGTGCTAATAATTTGGGTATTGTATATCATTTTGGCTGATTGAATATGTAATTTTTGACTGTTTTTTTGGATAGTCAGAGAAAATATCAGCAAAAAACGCTACTGGTAGTTTCTTTTTGTTGCTGTAACTTGCGGGGATTTTCTATATATTTCTTGAAGTAGTGGCGGACAGAGAGGGATTTGAACCCTCGAGCCCCGGTTAGAAGCTGCACCCTTAGCAGGGGTGTGGTTTCGGCCACTCACCCATCTGTCCACAAAAAAGAAACCGCATTATAATTAAATACCGCTGATATCTTGCTTAAATTTGTGTTTTCGAGCCTGCCGCTCTCCCGCAGAAAAAAATAGCCGCGTAAAACCACTCAAATTTAAACGACTCGCCGCTGGTCAAATTTGAAAATTTAGTCCTTCCAGAGCCACCATTTAAGTTTGGCTTTGTCTGGGTGCGGAGTATTTGCGTAGTAGCAAACCATGCGATAAGCATAGAGGATGCACCTGTCGTTGCCGCGCCCGAGGGCCTTTGTGCGTTCAAACATCTCGTCCGGATCCGCGCCCTTTAATGAAGCGATGCTGTCGTAGCCGAGTGCCAGCAGATCCGCCTCTGTCGCCTCGCCAACATAGGGGATTTTCTTAAAATCGCTCAAATTTACCTCAAATTTCTTTAAATTCCGTCAAACTTGCCGCTTTGAATGAAATTTCAAATTTCATTCGCGTGCTACGAAGCTCGCTAAATTTTATCTCGCTACTGCGCGAAGTCACCGTCCAAGTCGCGCTTTTGCGATGATTTAATTAAAATTTCTTGCGCGCGAAAACCATGCTTAAAATGATTTTTCACCAAATTTTACGCAAGCGCGGGCGTTAAATTTGCCCCAAAATTCGCTCGCAAATTTCGCACGGGTTTTGCGCCTGATAGATCGGGCGACCGACCACGATAAAATCAGCCCCCGCCTCGCGCGCGACGCCCAGATCCGCCACCCGCTTTTGATCCCCCGCACTCTCGCCAAATGGCCTTACGCCGGGGCAGAGCGTAATAAAATTTGCGCTCGTAGCGTCCTTTATCAGGCGGCTCTCGTAAGCAGAGCAGACCATGCCGTCAAGCCCTGCTTCGTAGCTCATCACGCTAAATTTGCGCACGGCGTCGCTTAAATTTTGCTCATAAACCGCGCTAAATTCCGTCTCGTCAAAGCTCGTTAGCGCAGAGACTGCAAGCACCAGCGGACGCGAAGCTAGCCTATCTAGTCGCTCCATCACCGTCGCCATCGCGCGCTTACCGCTACTTGCGTGCACATTTATCATATCTACGCCAAGCTTAGCGATCTCCTCGGCGGCGTCTGCCATCGTGTTTGGGATATCATAAAGCTTTAGATCAAGGAAAATTTTAAAATTTCCAAGCTTTTTTAGCTCCTCCACAAATCCTGCCCCGTCGCGCAAATAAGCTCGCAGCCCAACTTTGAGCCAAATTTTATCCGAAAAGTCCGCAAGCTGCTCCACCAGCTGCAAACACTCCTGCTTCGAGCCCAGATCAAGCGCGACGCAGAGCTTCACAGATCGGCCTTTAGCGCGTCTAGCACGCCGT
>CAUQPE010000143.1:0-3503 GCA_963519915.1 uncultured Campylobacter sp.
AACTTATGACATCCACCTTGTAAGGGTGGCGCTCTACCAACTGAGCTAAGCGACCGAAAAGACTAAATCGTGGCGACCCTTAAAGGATTTGAACCTCTGTTGCTACACTGAGAGAGTAGAGTCCTGGGCCACTAGACGAAAGGGTCTATGTAAAAAATGGTGTCCTGTGCTGGACTCGAACCAGCGACCCCTTCATTAAAAGTGAAATGCTCTACCGACTGAGCTAACAAGACAAATGGCGCAGCGGACGGGGCTCGAACCCGCGACCTCCGCCGTGACAGGGCGGCATTCTAACCAACTGAACTACCGCTGCACCTAAAATGGTGGTCGCTATAAGACTCGAACTTATGACATCCACCTTGTAAGGGTGGCGCTCTACCAACTGAGCTAAGCGACCGAAAAGACTAAATCGTGGCGACCCTTAAAGGATTTGAACCTCTGTTGCTACACTGAGAGAGTAGAGTCCTGGGCCACTAGACGAAAGGGTCTATGTAAAAAATGGTGTCCTGTGCTGGACTCGAACCAGCGACCCCTTCATTAAAAGTGAAATGCTCTACCGACTGAGCTAACAAGACATTTTTCAAAAAACGAAACGTGATTATATATAAAAAAGGCTGATTTGTCAAGACAAAAAGCCGCTGTTTTTTAAATTTAGCCGCAAATTTGTTTTAATTTAACAAATTTTGCGTTCATTAAAATCACGGAAAAAGTCAAATTTGGCCCAAATTTAAAAAGGTCAAATTTGACTGAAAAACTAAAAAGGGATTTTAGCGTCCCTTAAATTTAGCAAGAAAAGCAAGTCTTAAACTCATACGGAGTAGGGCGCGCTTCGTACGGCCATACTTGACTCTCGAATTTATAATGCTGATACGCGTTTATAAACGTTGGAGTCATGATCGGGTGCAGATATTCGTTATCGCGAATTAGCGCCTCTAGGCTGCCTCTCAACGTATGAGGGAGCTGCTCGATACCGCGCTCGCGGATTTCATCTAGGTGCAGTTTAAATAAATTTTCATCCATCGGACCGACCGGTTCCATCTTGTGTTTTATGCCGTCAAGTCCCGCCATCAGCATCGCTGAAAAGGCCAAATACGGGTTTGCAGTTCCGTCAGGGAAGCGCATTTCGGCGCGGACCGACTTTTCTCCTGAGCCGTACGGGATACGGATCGAGGCGGAGCGGTTTTGGCTAGAATACGTTAGGATTGACGGCGCTTCAAAGCCCGGTATTAGGCGTTTATAGCTGTTTGTGCTAGGGTTTGTAAACGCCGCGACGCTCCTTGCGTGTTTTAGAATTCCGCCGATGTACCAGCGCGCAAAATCGCTTAAATTTGCGTATTTTCCTTCACCGTAAAATAAATTTTTGCCGTCTTTCCACACCGACTGGTGCACGTGCATGCCGCTACCGTTGTCGCCGTAGAGCGGTTTTGGCATAAACGTCGCTGTTTTTCCGTTTAGGTGAGCGACCATTTTGACGACGTATTTGTAAATTTGCACGTTGTCGGCTGCCTCAAGAAGCGTACCAAATTTAACGCCCAGCTCGCCTTGTCCTTGAGCGACCTCGTGGTGTCCTAGCATGACTTCAAGGCCAACTTGTTCTAAAACCTGCATCATCTCGGCGCGCAGATCGACCATGCTATCAGTCGGTTGCGTCATCAGATAGCCACCTTTTCTTCTTGGGCGGTGGCCGGTGTTGTAGCTATCTTTAAAGTCTCTAGCGTCGTTCCATTCGCCTTCTTCGCTATCTACTTCAAACATCGCGCAGTTTGGGCTGTCTACTATTTTTACGTTATCAAATATAAAAAACTCATTTTCCGGCCCAAAATACGCCACATCGCCCACGCCGCTTTCTTTTACGTAGGCCATGGCTTTTTTGGCTATTGAGCGTGGGCATTTTTCGTAAATTTGACCCTTGTAAATGTCGTAAATATCGGCAAAAACCACAACCGTAACGTCGGCGGTAAAAGGATCTAAAAAGGCGCTGGTCGCCTCAGGGCACATCAGCATGTCGCTTCTTTCGATCGGTTGCCACCCTCCTAGTGAGCTCGCATCCATCGGTATGCCGTTTACGAAATGATCTTTTTCTACGAATTTTATGTTATAAGATATGCTGTGCCAAGCGCCGTTCATATCGGTAAATCTAAAATCCACAAATTTAACCTCGTGTTCTTTGCAAAAATCAAAAAAATGATCGACGCTTTTTACAAATTTTCCCATTTTTCGCTCCTGTGTTTATTGATTTCGTAATTTTATCATAAAATTTTGCTTTTAAGATTAATTTAAATAATTTTTTCTACCCGATCTAAAATTTTACAAATTCTCTATCGCGGTTTTTAAATACCGCGCACTTGCTAAAGCCTAAATTTCTAGCGATTTGCTCGCATTTTTCGCCGTTTAGACCGACTTGGTCTTTTGCGTGCGCGTCCGAGCCAAACGTGATAGGGATATCCTTTTCGGCGATCATTTCTAGTAAATTTACGCTCGGATACTGCTCGCCGATCGGTTTTCTAAAGCCGGCCGCATTTATCTCGACAGTCAAATTTGCCTTTTTTATTGCATCGATGGCGTCTTTAGCGAGGAGTCTAACGTCGGTTTTTGGCATAAATTTAAACACCTTTAGCAAATCCAAATGCCCGACGATGTCAAATTTACCCGACTTTGCCATCTTTTCTACGCAGTAAAAATAATCCCGCCAAATTTGGTCTATGTCGCGCTTTTTATATTCGCCGATAAACTCGGGATTATCAAAGCCCCAGCCGCCCAAAAAATGCACCGAACCGATGAGGTAATCAACTTTGCGCGCTAAAACCCGCTCGTCGATAAAGCCCTCTAAAAAATCGGCTTCATAGCCGAGCAAAATTTTGATCTGCCCGTCAAATTCGTCTCTGAGGCGCAAAATTTCGCTCTCGTAAGAGGGCATTTGCGAAAATTCCATACGGTACGCCTCGTCA
This sequence comes from uncultured Campylobacter sp., assembly GCA_963519915.1. Lineage (GTDB taxonomy): Bacteria > Campylobacterota > Campylobacteria > Campylobacterales > Campylobacteraceae > Campylobacter_A. Next base: position 2,949 of record CAUQPE010000143.1, read on the forward strand.
AATTTCATCGGCGCGTGATCGCTAAAGCCAAAATACTCGCAGTCCGAATTTATCGCGCTTAAAACGTACTCTCTGGGCTCATCTACGGCGTGCTTACAAAGCGGCGTGTGGTTGTGCAGATCGACTCTCATTTTTATCCTTAAATATTTTGCAAATGCTACCTAAAATTTGATAAATTTAAGGATAAAGTTTGGGTTTTTAAACTTATATTTCGTTAATTTTCTATATAATCAGCCCAAATTTAAATAGGAGATTTTATGACGCAAGAAGAACTTGACGCCTTGATGGCGGGCGATCTGGATGACATCGTCGCTGCAGGCGAGAGCGACGCGCAAGCTAGCGGAGATGAAAATTTATATGCGGAAACTGCCGATAAAAGCATCTCTGAATACAAAGAAGATAACTCCAAATTTGACTCCATAGATTATAAAGTATCATCCAATATGCCGTGGCCTCCGCCGCCTCCAACCGATGATCATAAGATGGTTCATCAGCTAGACGACGTCACAAAGGACAGCGAGGAAAAAGCCACGCAGATGTTTGATAAGCTTGATG
>CAUQPE010000144.1:0-3223 GCA_963519915.1 uncultured Campylobacter sp.
AACTTAAAATCGATTTAAAAAGTCGGGGGATTATAGCGAAAAAATATGAAAAATAAAAGGTAAATTAAATTTTACTCCCCGAGTAGTTCTAAAAGTACCGCAACGTGGCTTAAATTTATATCTTTAGTCGCGGTTAATAGAGCGATTTTGCCGTGCTTTTTTTCTAGAGTTTTTAGCTCGTTTAGTCCTACCGTCGCCTCTTTGTCTGCTAGTTCGGTCTTAAATTTAGCTTTAAATTCCTCAAATCTAGCCTCTTTGTCCTCATGAAACCAAGACCTAAGCTCGTTTGACGGAGTAACCGACTTTAGCCATAAAAACGAGCAAAATATCTCCTTTTTCACTCCGCGAGGATAGAGTCTATCGACGAATACGCCGTAAAAATCGCTATTTTCATCACCTTTTACAAAATCGTAAATTCTGAAAGCCTGAAACATTTTTGCTCCCCGGTTTGACAAATTTGATTCCGAATTTTACAGTAAAATAGCTATTTTATCGACTCGATTTTAAATTGTCTCTGCCGTTTACGGGTACCAAGTTTTATCAAAAAGAGATCTTGCGCCGTATTTGATTTTTGTTTATTTACATCAAATTTCGGCTTTAATTTTCTAAGAAACGGCGCTAATTTTTCGTATGAATTTGCCAAAATAACCGCTCTTTAATCAAAATCCTTGTAAAATTCGCCAAAAAAATCGAGGCAAATTTATGCAAAAAAGTAAAAAAATCGCTCTTATTATCCTAGGCTCGCTCGCGGGCTTGTTGCTTATCTACACGCTCGCGGGCTTTTTAGGCGTTCCTTACGCGCTCAAAAATACGCTGCCCGCAAAGCTAAAGGATATGAACGCGAGCCTTAGCGTGGCGGAGGCTAAATTTAACCCCTTTACCTTCGAGCTAAACGTCACGCGCCCCGAGCTAAACACGACCGCACCGCTTTTTAGCGCGGAGCAAATCGACGTCAAACTTAAGCCTTTTTCGCTATTTAACAAGCTTGCGGAGGTTGATATCTTGCGCCTTGAGAGTCCTAGCGTAAATATCGCTAGAGATAAAAACGGCACGCTAAATTTAGCTACGTTTTTAGGCGAGTCAAACGCTACTAGCACCGAAAATAACGAAACTAGCAGTATAAATTTCGCCCTAAACAGCACAAAGATAATCGGCGGCTCGTTTGCCTACTCGGACGAGAGTTTAAAACAGCCTTTTAGCGCCAAATTTGAGGGCATAAACTACGAAATTTCAGGCATAAATACCGAGCAAAATAGCGCGGGCAAGCACGTTTTCGACGCAAACTCCACGCTAGCGCAAAAGCTAGACTGGCAGGGCGGCATCGACCTTGCGCCGCTTCGAGTTTACGGCGAGCTTAGCCTAAAGGACTTTAACGTCCGCCCCGTCGCTCTTAGCTTCATCGACACGCAAGATCTGCGCATAAACAGCGCGCTCATAAACGCGAAAACTAGTTACGAACTAAGCGCGGACGGCGGCATTATCAAGGCCGCCTTAAAAAACGCCGCTTTAAATTTAAAGTCGTTTGAGGCGCAGCTAGAGGGGCAAAATTTGAGCCTAGAGGAGCTTGATCTACCTGCCATCGAGGTAAATGCCGACGTTAGCGAAAAAAGAAGCTTTGCGGCCGATATCGGCGAGATAAAATTTAAAAACACGAGCTTTAAAGGCGAGGCGCAGGCAAATTTAAACAGCCTAAATTTAAGCGGCGTCGCGCTTAAGGCTGATATAAACGAAAAGGGCGATATAAACGCCTCCGCAGCACTCAAAACCCTAGGCGTTAGCGGTATAAATTTGACCGAAAAAAGCGTCGGCGAGATAAAACTCAAAGACGCGAACGCAAGCGAACTGGATGCTAAAATAAAAGGGCAAAATATCGCCGCTAGCCTAAAAAATTTGACGCTTAGCACCGCCTCCGCCCCGGTCGGCAAAAACAGTGCGGCAAGCCTAGAAAAGCTCATAATAAATGCGCCTAAATTTACGCTGGAAAATAACTCTAGTGCCGCCTCTATCGGCGAAGTAAAAGCGCAAAAAATCGCGCTAAAAACAAAAAATAAAGAGATCACCACCATCGCCGAAATCGGCGTGAAGGACGCGGATTTTGATCTAGCTAAAACCGCGCTTCGCATCGAAAGCGTCAGTATAAATAAGCCTAAATTTGCAACTGACATAAAAGAAAACGGCGAGCTTAGCGCTATTAGCGAGCTTGGCTTAAACGGCGAAAAAGCCGCCGCTAAAAAATCAAATACAAACAGCAAAACCGAAAGCGCGAAAAAACCTGCCAAATCTCAAAAAACGGCAGAAAAAAACGCCGCGAAAAAGAGCCAAAAAACCGAGCAAAAAAGCGCTCAGAGCGCAAAGAGCGGATTTCAATTTAGCGTCAAAAACGTCGCCGTTACGGGTGCAGATATCGGCGTGACGCATATATTCGAGGGGCAAAAGATAGCGCACAAATTTGACGGACTAAATATAAATTTGCAAAATATCAGCGAAAATTTAACTGCGCCCGTGACCGCTAAAATCGACATGAAAAGCTCACAAAAGCTAAATTTGGCTCTTAAGGGTAAAATCACGCCAGAGCCGCTAAGTATCGAAGCCGATATAAAACTAAGCGATGCAAATCTGCCTCGCTACTTCGTCTACGCTAAAAACTATCTGGGCGCGAGCCTAAAAAGCGGCGAGCTAAATGCCGAACTAAACGTAAAATACGCTGCGGACGCCTCCGTAAGCGGTAAGGCAAACATCGCAAACATCGAGCTTGCGGACGGCTCTGGCGATAAGGTGTTCGCTTTTAAAAACCTCAAACTATCTAAAATTTCGTTTGCGAAAAATTTCTTAAATTTAGAGCGCGTGACTCTGAGCGCGCCGTTTTTAAAGGCGCATTTAAATAAAGAACGCGAGCTAAATCTAAGCAGTCTAGTAAAAAAGAGCGAGAGTGAAAAGGCGCAAAAAGCGGACGCAAAACAAGCCGCCCCTAAAAACGAAAAGCCTGTCGAAGCCGCAAAACAGCAGAAAAAAGAGGGCGAGTTTGACTTCGCTATCAAGAACATCCTCGTAGAAAACGGCGATGTAGACTTCTCCGACGCGTCGCTATTTATGCCGTTTGCGACCAAGATAAGTAAGCTAGAAGGCGTGCTGATGGATATCGACAGCACTCGCCCGACGATGGGTACGTTTGAGGGCGTGGTCGGCAAGAGCGGCTTTAGCAAGATCGGGCTCAAGCTACTGC
>CAUQPE010000145.1:0-3145 GCA_963519915.1 uncultured Campylobacter sp.
GCGGCAGGGCATAAAACTGGCCCGGATATACGCGGCTAGGCACTAGATAGTCTCTCGCACCCTCAGGCGTAGCGCGCGTTAAAATCGGTGTTTCAAACTCTATAAAGCCCATTTTGTCTAGGCTGTTTCTAGCTGCGATCGCCACTTTTGAGCGCATTTTAAAGATATTTTGAAGTTTCTCGTTTCTAAGGTCTAAAAATCTATATTTTAGCCTGATGTCCTCGTTTACGGTCTCGTCGCCGATGACGAAAGGTAGCGGCTCGCTCGGGTTTTCTACTATCACTTCGTTTGCAACTACTTCGATCTCACCTGTTTTTAGGCGCGGATTTACTAGGCCTTCGCCGCGAGCGCGAACCTTGCCTTTTATCCTTAGCACGTACTCGTCGCGAACGTGCGATGCGGCCTCGTGAGAGCTTTTGCTATCTGTAGGATCACATACGATCTGGATCAGTCCCGTGCGATCGCGCAGGTCTAAAAATATAACGCCGCCGTGGTCGCGGTAGGTATTTACCCAACCGCAAAGCGTAACTTCTTTGCCTATGTCGGCACTGCTTAAATCAGTGCAGTAATGGCTACGCATTTTCACTCCTTTTGCTGTTTTTAACGCGCCCATTATACTAGAAATTTGCTTTTTCCCAGCTTTTTTAAAATAAAATGTGATAAAATCCGCTCTATGAAAAAAGAGAATTTATTACTTCCGGCTAAGGTAAAAAAAGTCGGCCTAGTCGCAAAAATCAATGGAAATTTAGTTAAAAACGCGCGAATCTTGCGCGAGAATTTGGCTCGCTACGGCGTTCAAATTTTGTTTGAAAACGCGGCTGCTAAACATTTAAATTTAAAAGAGGGCTCAAATTTACAAGGATTTGATGTGTGCGAGCTAGCTAAAAAGTGCGATTTTTTGATTTCGCTCGGAGGCGACGGCACGATCATCTCGCTTTGTAGAAACGCGGCCGAGATTTCGCCCTTTGTGCTTGGCATACACGCGGGCAGGCTGGGATTTTTGACCGATATTACGATGAATGAATGCGAGAAATTTTTCGCCGAGTTTTTCGAGGGCAAATTTGAGGTCGAGACCCCTTTTATGCTTGATGTTTTTTTGCACAAAAAAAGCGGCGAAATTTTACGCAAAATCGCATTTAACGACGCGGTAATCGTGGGCGAAAAGGTTGGCTCCATGACGCACGTGGAGGCCTTTTGGAACGAAAAATACTTTAACGCGTATTTTGGCGACGGCGTCATCGTCTCTACGCCCGTTGGATCAACCGGATATAACATGAGCGCGGGCGGAGCGATAACATATCCTCTAAGCGAGGTGTTTTTGGTGACGCCCGTTTGCTCGCACTCGCTCACGCAGCGCCCGGTCGTGCTTCCGCGCGGATTTGAGATCAAATTTAAAACAGCGAGCGCGGCGGTGCTGGTTATCGACGGGCAGGAGCGGTACAAAATGGGCGAGCTTGAGAGCGTGAGCATGACGCTAAGCGCGAACACGGCGCGGCTAATCCGCCACGTCGGGAGAGATTATTTCCAAATTTTAAAAGAAAAGCTGCATTGGGGTTATAATGATTGAGCGGATTTTGATAAAGCAAAATTTGAGTTTTGAAAACGTCGAGTTAAATTTCGGGCGCGGACTTAGCGTATTTACGGGCGTTAGCGGTGCGGGCAAATCGGTCCTGATGGGCTCGATAATGGCGGTTTTAGGGCTAAAGGACAGCGAAGCGAAGCTGATCGAGGCCGACGTCTCGCATAAATTTGACCTTGAGGAATTTGGCCTAGAGAGCGAGGAGATAAATACCTTTAAGCTATTTCGCGATAAAACGACGCGCTACTTTATAAACTCGCAAGCCGTTTCTAAAAAAAATCTCGCTAGCATCGCCAAAGAGCACGTAAAATACCTATCCGCAAAGGAAATAAACGAATTTGAAAACGATAGATTTTTAAATTTGCTAGATAGCTTGCAAGCGAAAAAAGATGCTAAATTTAACGAAATTTTGAGCGAATTTAGGCTCAAATTTGATGAATTTAGCCAAATTTCTCGCGAGCTGAAAAAAATAGTCGACGAAGAAAAAAGAGTGGAGGAGCTAAAGGAATTTGCTTCTTTTGAAATCAACAAAATAGAAAGCGTGAGCCCGAAAATCGGAGAATTTGACGAGCTGATGGAGCTAAAAAAGCGCCTGAGTAAGAAGGATAAAATTTTAGAAGCGTGGAATAGGGCGGAGCAAATTTTTAATTTCGAGCAATCCGTAGTGGATGCGCTAAACATCAGCGACGTCGATAGCAGCTTTTTTGAAGAGGCGATGAACGAGCTGCGAGTGGCGCGCGAAAATCTAAACATGGACGAGCTAGAAGACGTAAATATCGAGGGCGTGCTAGACCGCATCGAGGCGATAAACTCGCTCGTACGCCGCTATGGCGGTGAGGAAGAGGCGCTCCAGACGCTAAAAACGCGCAAGGCGGAGCTTGCAAGATACGAAAATATAAGCTTTGAAAAGAGCGAGCTGGAGCGTAAATTTAAGCAAAATGAAGCCGCGGTAAATGCGTTGGCGGATAAAATCAGTCAGGCTCGCGCGGCAAATTTAAAGGAGCTTGAAGCGCTCATAAATTCGTTTTTAAAAGAGCTTTATATGAGCGAGATTTCATTAAAGATAAATAGTAAAACCCTGGACGCCGCCGGCAGGGACGAGGTAAATTTGAGTCTAAACGAGACGGCGCTAAAAAATCTAAGCTCGGGCGAGCTAAACCGTCTAAGACTAGCTTTTATCGCGAGCGAAAGCAAGATCACCGGAGGTGGCGAGGGCGTCATAATCCTAGATGAAATAGACGCGAATCTAAGCGGAAAAGAGGCGATGAGTATCGCAAACGTGCTGCTAAATTTGGCCAAATTTTATCAAATTTTTGCTATCTCGCATCAGCCCCAGCTAAGCTCGAAGGCGGATTCGCATTTTCTAGTCGAAAAGCGCGGCGAAACCTCGAACGTAAGGGAGCTAAAAAACGAAGAACGCGTAAATGAACTAGCCAGAATGATAAGCGGTGAACGCATAACTGAGGAGGCGATAAATTTCGCCCGTCAACTTTTGGTTGTTTAAGTTTGGCTTAAAATTTAGGTTGAAAAAAGAAAAGTAATGGTATATTTGCAAAAATTTTTAAA
>CAUQPE010000146.1:0-2950 GCA_963519915.1 uncultured Campylobacter sp.
TACACAACATAAAACCATAAAACAGGTATTTTGGCGCTAGGAAGTCGTTAAACTAAATTTAGTAAGATTATTTTTGGTTTTACGGATATTTTGTGTAAGACTCGTATAAATTTAAATAATTCAAAAATAAATAAGCAACTTACAAAAAGTTCAAGCAACTTTTTGTAAGAGTACTATTTTTTAGCGCTATTTGCCCTCTTCAAATGCGCCTACAGATAAGATTTTAGCTATTCTAGCATTTAAAAGCTCATCTACTTTTAGCTTTTCAAGTTTATCTAGCTCGGTTATAAAATAGCTCGCAAGCGCTTTTACGGCAGTCTCTTTATCTCTATGAGCACCGTTTATCGGCTCTTCAATAACGTCGTCTATTAAATTTAAGCTTTTTAGATCGTCAGCGGTTATTTTTAGCGCCTTCGTAGCCTGCTCTTGTTTTGACGGGTCGTTCCAAAGTATAGCTGCGCAACCCTCCGGCGAGATAACCGAGAAAACTGAATTTCGCATCATTGCTAGCTTGTCGGCTACGCCTATAGCTAGAGCTCCGCCGCTTCCGCCTTCGCCTATAACGACGGCTATCATCGGGATTGTTAAATTTGCAAATTCAAATAAATTTCTAGCTATCGCCTCGCTTTGACCGCGCTCCTCAGCTGCAACGCCAGGATATGCGCCCGGAGTATCTATTAAAAATAGTATCGGAAGTCCGAATTTCTCAGCCATTTTGGCTACTCGTAAGGCTTTGCGGTAACCCTCTGGATGAGGCATACCGAAATTTCTTTTTAGTTTATTTTTGGTTCCTCGACCTTTTTGCTCGCCTATAACGATGACTTTTTTAGAGCCTATATAGCCAATAAAACAAACTATCGCCCCATCATCGCGATACGCTCTATCGCCGTGAAGCTCATAGTAATCCCTCATCATGCCTTTGATGTAGTCGATAGCATAAGGACGATCTGGATGACGAGCTAAGGCAAGGCGCTGAAACTCGTTGAGATTTTTGTAAATTTTAGCGGTTTCTTTTTCTAAATTTTTATTTAGAATTTCTACCGCATGTTCATCGCCGCGAATCCTTGCATTTGCGATGTCATCATCTATTTGCTTAATACCTTGTTCAAAGTCTAGATAACTTGCCATTATATCTTCTTAAATATAATAGAGCCGTTCGTACCGCCGAATCCAAAAGAGTTGCTCATAACGGCGTTTAGCTCAGTTTTTCTAGCCACGTTTGGCACATAGTCTAGATCGCATTCCTCGTCTTTGGTTGCGTAGTTTATCGTAGGTGGTATAAGGCCTTCTTGCATAGCCATTATAGACACGACAGCCTCTATCGCGCCAGCCGCGCCAAGGCAGTGTCCAGTTTGCCCCTTGGTAGAGCTAACCGGCGGTACATTGCCGCCAAAAAGAGCCTTTAATGCTGCAGTTTCGTTTTTATCATTGGTCGGTGTCGAGGTGCCGTGTGCATTAATGTAGTCGATCTGTAAATTTCCAGCCATTTTCAAGGCTTTTTTCATCGCAGAAAGCGGTCCCTCAAGCGAAGGCGAAGTGATGTGATACGCATCGCCGCTCTCGCCGAATCCTACTATCTCGGCATAAATTTTAGCCCCTCTAGCCTTAGCGCTTTCATACTCTTCGAGCACGAGTGCACCGCTACCTTCGCCCATAACAAAGCCATCTCTGTCTTTATCAAAAGGTCTTGATGCCGTTTGCGGATCGTCGTTTCTAGTAGAAAGCGCCTTCATAGCCGCAAATCCGCCGATGCCTACGCCGCAAACCGTAGACTCAGATCCTACGACTAGCATTTTTTGCGCTTCACCGATCATGATTGTTTTAGCTGCCTCGATGATAGCGTGAGTAGATGCTGCACATGCTGTTACGCTAGAGATATTAGGCCCTTTTAAGCCGTGCTCTATCGAAACTATGCCGCCCAGCATATTCACTAGCGCAGAAGGTATAAAAAACGGAGAAATACGTCTCGAGCCTTTTTCAAGCAATATATTGGAGTTTTTTTCGATATTAGGTAAGCCGCCTATGCCGGCAGCAGAGCTAACGCCGAAATTTTCAGCGTCAAATTCACCGAAATTTGCGTCAGCCATAGCCTCTTTAGCAGCTTTTAATCCAAGCTGAATAAATCTATCGACCTTTTTAACCTCTTTAGCGTCCATCACGCTAAGCGGGTCAAAGTCCGTTATCTCAGCAGCAATCTGAACTGGAAAATCGCTCACGTCAAAAGAAGTTATCTTTTTTACGCCAGTTTTACCTTCGCAGATAGCCTTAAATGAACTATCTTTGTCGAGCCCTAAAGCGTTGATCATCCCAATCCCGGTTACTACGACTCTTTTCAAGATCTCTCCTTGCAAAAACTTATTTGTTTAGTTTCTCGATGTAGCTTACGACGTCGTTTATAGTGATCAGCTTCTCAGCGTCGCTATCAGGTATCTCTACCTCAAATTTCTCCTCAAGAGCCATAACTAGCTCAACTACGTCAAGCGAGTCTGCGCCTAGATCCTCGATAATCTTAGACTCAAGTTTTACCGCATCTGGAGCCACGCTTAGTTGCTCAACTACTACGTCTCTTACATCATCAAATATTGCCATTTTCTTCTCCTAAAAATAAAAATTTCGTGATTTTAATATATTTTAGCTTAAACTTTCGCAAAAACGTAAATTTTACGCCCTTACATATATAGTCCGCCGTTGATCTTTAGCGTCTCGCCCGTGACGTAGCTAGCGTGATCGCTTAGCAAAAACGCCACAGCTTCGGCCACTTCGCTAGCGCTTCCGAAGCGCTTTAGCGGGATGTTGTCGCTGTAAGTTTTTTTGATCTCATCGCTTAGCTCGCTCGTCATATCAGTCTCGATAAAGCCCGGCGTTACGCAGTTAAAGCGGATATTTCTCGCCGCACCCTCTTTGGCGAAGCTTTTGTTCATCGCGATCATTCCGCCCTTGCTAGCAGCGT
>CAUQPE010000147.1:0-2829 GCA_963519915.1 uncultured Campylobacter sp.
GCTCATTTGTAGCCTCGCTCATCTGGTATCTTGGCAAAAATATCTTCGTCTTTTACGCCGCAAACAACAAAACCTATCTTAGCATCTACGGCTCGTTTTCGGTGGTGCTGCTATTTTTCGTGTGGATTTACGTGTCGTGGATCATCTTTCTTTACGGCGTGAAGCTGTGCGCATATCTGGAAAAAGCCGGCGAAAGCGACAAAGAAGCTTAAAAAAGCGCGGCAAAGCAGAGTAAATTTAAGGGCATGATAACGGCAGCTAAAATTTTGCTTTTGACGCTCGCTAAACTAAGCACGTTGTAAAGCAAAAATAGCCAAAACGGTACGCTCAAATTTACCCCCTTTGCGCGCCACGAGAGAAATTCTAGCAAATACTCATCAAGCGCCCCGCCAGCGCCAAACGCGTGCAAAAGCGCACTTAGCGGATAAAACAAGCTAAAAAGCGGCGTGAGCGGCAAGACGGCTAGCTGCTGGAGGCTAACGAGCGGGAAAAAATAAACCACGGGCAAAATCATCGCCGAAAATACCCAAAAATTTAGCAAGATAGCGTTACTTAAATTTGAAAATCGCCCGCCAAAGTGCCGCAAATACAGATAAATATAAAACACGCCGAGGCTTGAGAAGTAAAATCCTACGCTAAAAAGCAGACTCGGCATCAGCGCTACGGCGGCGCAAATCACCGTAAAAAGCAGCTCAAAGCTCACTATGCGCACGTTTCTAGCGAGTAAAAACAGAGCCAGCAAGCTCATCAAAAACGCCCGCAAAAATGACGGCACGAAGCCAATCAGCGCAAGGTAACAAAACAAAACCGCAAAGATCGCGGCCGAGAGGTCAAATTTGGCGTTCCGATACGGAAAATATCGCACCTGAAAATAGCGGTAGATCGGGCGCAAAATGAAATATAACGCCCCAAAAATTAGTCCCAAATGATAGCCCGAAATCGCGATCAGGTGCGCAACGCCGTAGAAATTTACGTCTTGCCGCAGCTCTTTGCCTACGGGCGCAGCCAGAAACAGCGCGGTAAAAAACTCGGCCATTTTTTCGCTTTCGTGCTGCGCGGCGATAAACTCAAAAATTCTATCGTAAATTCGCTCCTCGCTCGCGGCGTAGCGAAGCTCTGTGATGCCGTAACTAGGCATATAAAACGAGCCGCTTAGGTACTCTTTAAATTTAACGTTTTTGTTTTCGGCGCCGATTAAAATTTGCTCGTTTGCCTGCGCGTCAAAGTCCGCCCGCGTCGTCGTGTAAAAGCTAAAATCATTCGTTTTAAGCTTTAAAACGCGGTAAATTTTACCTTTTTCGTTCGTTTTTTCGTAGTTTTGTAAAATTTTAGCTTGTAAAATAAGGCCGTTTTGGGCTTTAAATTCGCAAAATTTATAGTAGCTAAACCCCAAATTTAGCGCAAAAACCAACGCGCACGCAAGGCAAAATATATAAACCTCGCGCGCGTTTTCAAAGATAGATTTACGTTGCGGCTTTTGCAAAATTTGGCTTTAGAGTTCGCATTTTAGGCGTTTGGATTAAACTCCGCCACGTGCGCGGCTCCAAAGCTCTTATCGACAAAGCGCGTAAATTCCTTCTGAAATATTACTTCGACCGTGCCGACCGGGCCGTTTCGGTTCTTGCCCACGATGATTTCGGCGTCCTCTTCGATCTTGTTGGGGACGAATTTACGCACGTACTCCTTGCCCTCGGCGTGCGCCTTTTTCTCAGCTTCCTTCTCCTCCTGCTCGCGGTAAACCTCGTCGCGGTAGACGAAAAGTATCATGTCCGCGTCCTGCTCGATGGCGCCTGATTCGCGCAGATCGCTTAGCATCGGGCGTTTGTTGGCGCGGGACTCTAGGCTGCGGTTTAGCTGGCTAAGCGCGATGATAGGCATGTCTAGCTCGCGCGCTAGCAGCTTTAGTCCGCGCGAGATTTCGGCGATCTGTAGGTGGCGATCGGAAAAATTTGACGTCGCCATCATGAGGCCGATGTAGTCGATGACGCACAGCGTGATCTCGGGGTGGGCAGACTTGAGCTTGCGCATCTGCGTGCGGATCTGGTGGATGTTTACGTAGCCGCTGTCGTAGACGAAAAGCTTGCTACTAGACATATCCTCGCACGCGTCGCTTAGGCGCGACCACTCCTCGTCGTCCATTTTGGCCGTCATTATATTTTGCAGTGGGATCGAGGTTTTAGCGCTTAGCATACGCAGCATGATTTGCTCTGCAGGCATCTCAAGCGAGAAAAACACGACTCCGCCGCCGCGCATCAGCACGTGGTTCATCAAATTTAAACAGATCGTCGTTTTTCCCATGCCCGGGCGCGCCGCGATGATGATGAGATCGCCGTGCTTAAAGCCCTTCGTCATCTCGTTTAGCTGACGAAAGCCCGTGTCGATGCCCACGATGTCCTTATCCTCGAGCAGTTTTTGCTTTTCTAGGTGTGCGGTGACGTCTGCGATGATGACAGCAGCGTCTTTTACGACGCCCGCGCTCTGCCCGTCCACTAGCGAATAAAAACTCTGACTCAGCTCGTCCACCATATCGCGGCTAGGCTTATCCTCGCTCACTTTGCTAGGTATCTGGTGCGCGATTTTTACCAGGCTTCGCTTGATAGATTTTTCTTTGATTTCGTTGGCGTACTTTTTGACGTCCAGGATCGAGTTCGTGCCGATGATCTCGCTCATCACGTTCTCGTCAAATTTACTCCCCAGCTTAGTTTTTAAAAATCCCGTTTCGACGGGCAAATTTTCATTCAGGCACTTTACCATCGCGTCGTAAACGTCGCCGTGAGCGCGCAGGTAAAAGTCAAACGGGCTTAGGATATCGAAAATCTCGCTTAGATT
>CAUQPE010000148.1:0-2692 GCA_963519915.1 uncultured Campylobacter sp.
CTGTAAGGGGTGGCGAATTAGAAAGGACACAAGCCCAGCAAGAAATTTATTATAATAGTGGTAAAAGTAAAACTATGAATTCTAATCATCTAAAAAGATGTGCGATAGATTTACATATATTTAAAAATAACGTTTGGTTACAATCAAAGCTAGAATTACAAGATATTGGCAATTATTGGGAGAGCTTAAATACTCTTAATCGTTGGGGCGGTAATTTTAAAAACTTTCTTGACGTTCCGCACTTTGAAAGAAATTGTTAAAATCTCTTGACTTCTATCTTAAAATCTAAGCTATAAATTTGATCGCAGGATCAGATCTATAGCTTAAATTTTTATATTTGTTAGCTAAATTTCAAGGCTTTTTTATGGACTTCTTGCTCTTTTTCGTCACGCTTGCTCCTATCTCGCTAATGCCAGGCATCAACATGACCTATGCGATGAGTATCGGTATGAGCTTTGGCTACAAGCACTCGCTTATTATGATGACCGGACAGCTTCTTTCGCTTGCTTTCGTGGCATTTTGCTGTATGCTTGGCGTGGGCGCGGTGCTTCATCATTTTGAGTACGCATTTAAGGCGCTAAACATCATCGCAGGGCTTTATATGCTCTATCTTGGCGCAATGCTCTTTTTTGGCAAGGGCGAGCTTAGCGTAACAAACGTCTCAAATTTACCAAGTAAAAAGCAGATGTTTATAAACGGACTCATCGTTTGCGTCACAAATCCAAAGGCATGGATATTTTTCTCGGCTTTACTGCCTACATTTTTAGACAAAGACGATCCCTTTAGCCTTACTCGTATGTGCGTGATCGCGGCAACGCTCGTTTTTATCGAGTTTTGCTCGCTAAATATCTACGCGCTTGGCGGAGCTATGCTAAAGAAATTTTTACAAACGCACCTAAGGCTACTTGAAATTTGCACCGCCATTATCGTTTGTACGATCGGCGTACTTTTACTTTTTAGATAAATTTAGCCTCTTTTTATATAGCTTGGCTAAAATTTGCCCGGTTTGCGCTACATTTTTGGCAAAAGGAGAAAAATATGAAAAAATTTCTATTTATACTTACAAATCAACCATACAACGGTACCGACAATGCTTACAACGCATTAAGGCTAGCTAAAACGCTAAAAGAAAAAGGCGAAGAGGTTAGAATTTTTCTAATGAACGACGCGGTCGATCTTGCGCGAAATAGCACCAAAAAGCCGGAAAACTACGACGTAGATCTAGTGGCGATGTTAAAAGAGCTTTACGCTAGCGGCGCTATGTTAAAGGTTTGCGGTAGCTGCCAAACGAGGTGCGGTTTGCATGCGGGAGAGCCTTATTTCGAGGCTGAGGTGAAAGGCAGCATGGATATCTTGTCCGAGTGGGTTAGGCAGTGCGATCAAGCGATGACGTTTTAGAGTAGGCGAAAGAGAATTTATGAGTGTAACATTTAAGGTGAAAAATAAAAAGAAGCTTTTTGGCGGATATGAAAAGGCGCTAAGCGAGCGCGAAATTTCAGAGTTTATAGATGGATTTTGCTTTTTTAATAGCCAAAACGACGAGCCGAGCGAGCTTTCGCTAAACGAAAACGTGATGATTGCTGGCGTATGGCAAAAGAGCGCTCGCGGCTTTGAGCTAAGCTATGAAGACGGTAAATATATCGTGCGAGTCTGTACTCCAAGCGGCGTTGGCGACTGGCAGACGGCGATTTTGTTTCTTTCTAAAATTTCAGCCAAAACCGGCTCGAAAATAGAGTGCGACAATGAGGAAATTTACGATGAAAAGCAAATTTTAAAATTTGATTATGAAGCTGACATAATGTGGGGGCTTGAAGCTCTAAAGGACGCAAAAGAGAAAAATCAAACGCTTTGTATCTATGGCGTGGAGCGCGATGTGGCGTTTGACGCGGTTATGATAGATGAAATTTTTGCAAGTGCTAGCCCCGTGGCTAAATTTGATGAGATGATGAGGCAGGTGCAGTATCTTGACGCTTATAGTGCAAGAGAGAATTTATACGAAGATAAAAACGGGAATGAAATTTTTGGCGCGTATACGCTTAGCGAAAATTTACCGACCATCTTGCCTTACGCCCCCTCTCCTTCGTGGCAAGCGCAAGAAGTTCTAGGAGAGCGCAAGGTCTCGCGGTGGATACTTATGCTAGTCGTCGGCATAGAGGATAAGGACGCGCATGTGCTCGGCGAATGCGAATATGGCGCTTTTATGGCAAATCTGCCAAAAGAAAAATATCGCTTCATAGATGCCGCAAATATACTGGTTGAGCCGCTTAGCGAAGAAGAGATGAGAGAAATTTTTAAAAAGGCAAATGAAGCTTAGGTTTAAATTTGATAAACCGCCCAGAAATGAAAATTTGCCTCAGGCTTGCTTAGAAATTTAAACTCATAGAAGCTAGGATTTTACCGGTATTGCCGCCTTTTAGGCTAAATTAGGCGAAATTTAGCCTAAACTAATCTAGGCTTTGCGTGATTTGAAAAAGGATAAAAATGAAAATTTTAAAGGCTATTTTAGCGGCGGCATCGGCGGTTTGTTATCTAAACTCGGCCGTTTTGCCCGAAAGCGATTGGAGTAAAAGAGAGCTAAAAGGCGAGGTAAAAAGCATGGCGGCTACGGAGTACGAATACTCAATGGACGGCTCCGGCACGCTAGAAAATACGCGCGTGAAGCGAACGGAGTTTAACGAAAACGGCTATATAG
>CAUQPE010000149.1:0-2663 GCA_963519915.1 uncultured Campylobacter sp.
CTACCCAGCAGCGTGCGCACGAAGCCCTCGTTTTTCGCGGCGGTTTTTATCCCTTCTAAAAAGCCCTTTATCGTAGGGAAAGCTTTAAAATAGCGCTCAATATACTCCTTAGCTTCGGCGCGCGTGATACTTACTTGATTTGCCAGCTTGCTCGAGCCCATGCCGTAGATGAGGCCAAAATTTATACTCTTTGCCACTGCGCGGTTTTGCCCCTCTGCACTGCCGAATATACTAATCGCCGTGCGCGCATGGATATCCTCGTCGTTCGCAAACGCCCGCAAAAGCGCCTCGTCGCGGCTAAAATGCGCGAGCAGTCGTAGCTCGATCTGCGAGTAGTCAAGACCTACGAAACTAAAGCCGCTTTTGGCCTCAAAGCAGCCTCGCACGTCTTTAGCTAGGCTGCCGCGAGCGGGGATATTTTGCAGGTTCGGGTTTTTAGACGAGAGCCTGCCGGTGCTCGTTCCCGTCTGGATAAAGTTCGTGTATATCCTGCTGTCGGCGTCTTTTTTGGCTAAATTTAGCAGCGGCTCGCAGTATGTGCTTTGCAGCTTGTATAGCTCGCGGTACTCGAGTAGTTTAGGGATGACGGGGTGCTCATCGATTAGCTCGGCTAGCACGGCCTCGTCGGTGCTGTAGCCCGTTTTGGTCTTTTTCTTTACGGGTAGTTTTAGGTGCTCAAACAGCACCGAGCCTAGCTGCTTAACGGAGTTGATATTAAAATTTTCGCCCGTTAGCTCGTAAATTTCGCTCGTCAGCGCCTTGATCTTAGCGTCGTTTCGCAGGATCAAATTTTGCATTTTCCCCTGGTTTATCGCGATACCTTCGCGCTCCATATCAAATAGCGTGAGGATGAAAGGAAACTCGTGATTATCGGCAAGCGCAAGCAGCTCGGGATCAAGCAAATTTAAAAAGCTTTTGTAAAATTTGAGCGTTATCCAGGCATCCTCAGCGGCGTATTTGGCCGCGTTTTCAAGTGCCACGGACGCGAAGGTCTCGCCGCGCTTTACCACGTCTTCAAATTTGATCGTATCGTAGTCGTAGAGCCGCTTAGCTAGCGCGTCCATACCCACACTTGAGCCCGGATCCATGAGCCACGCTAGTATCATCGTGTCTTTAAAATTTACGGGCGGCTCGAGTCCTAGATTTCGCTTTACGACCTTAAAATCGTACTTTAAATTTTGCCCGATCACGCAGCCTTTGTAAATTTGCCCTATCGCCCAGGCGGCAAATTTCTCGCTCACCTGCTTCGGCGCGCCCAGATACTCGTGCGACACGGGCACGTAGTAGGCCTCCTCGTCGTTAAAGCAAAAGCTAAAGCCGACCAGACGGGCGTTTTGCGTATCGACGTCCGTGGTCTCGGTGTCAAACGCCACGAGCGTGTCCGCGTCAACGTTTGCCAGCAGTCGCTCGATCTCATTCTCGTCCGTTAAAAGCCGCGCGTTAAAGCCGAGCTTAAAATCCGCGTTTTCGCCTGCGTCTTGGCTATTTTGCAGCGCTTTTAAAAGGCGGTTTAGATCGTATTCGCGCAGAGTGTCGGCGACTTTTACGAGCGGATTTTGCTCGGGAAATTCCGCCCTTTTTAGATCGAGCACATCTGGCACGTCGTCAAAGAGCGAGGTTAGGCGCTTGCTCAAAAATGCGCCCTCTCGGCCTTCTGCTAGCATACCGCGGATACGTTCGTTTCGCACTAGCGGCAGGTTTTCGTAGATGCCCTCGAGGCTGCCAAATTCGTTTAGTAGCTTTTTTGCGCCGACCGCGCCGATGCCTTTGACGCCCGGGATATTATCCGAGCTATCGCCCGCGATCGCGAGAAAATCGCGTATGCAGCTTGGCGGAACGCCGTATTTTTCTATGCAGCTCGCGCTATCGTGGTCGATCTTGCTTTGGGGGCTGTAGATGCTTACCTTGCCGTCCTCGATGAGCTGATAGAGGTCTTTATCGTGCGTCACGATACGTACAAATATACCCCTCTGCTTGCACTCCTTTACGACGCTAGCAATGATGTCGTCGGCCTCGTAGCCTTCGCGGCTAACCGCGGCTAGGCCCATTTTTTCTATCATTTCTATGCACACGGGCAGCTGCTCTTTTAGCGCGGCGGGCGGCTCGGAGCGGTTGGCTTTATACTCGCCCAGGATCTCGTGGCGCAGCGTTTTGCCCTTGCTATCTAGCGCGAAGATGATATAGTCGCTGGCAAACTCCTGGCGTAAATTCATGATAAAGCTAGCAAAGCCGCTCACCATGCCGCTTGGCTTGCCTTCGCGGTTTTTTAGTCCGCTCATCGCGTAGTAAAGTCTGAAAAAAAATCCGAAAGTGTCGATGATCGTTAGCGTTTTTTGGCTCATTTTTTATCCTTTTTTTGGGCTAATTTTACAAATTTTAGGCAAAAAAACGGCTGATTTGAAAGCAAATTTAAAATTTAGCGTCTTGGAGCAAGCGCGGACGCGGTCAAATTTGAGTCAAATTTGACGCTAAATTTGAGCTGGTAAATTTAAAAAGTAGTCAAATTTGAGCGGCTAGCTTACCGCTCAAATTTAAATCATAAAAGCCTAAGCCTCTATCGTCGCGGGCCTATCAAACGCCGTTACGCTCGGCAGTTCGCCTTTAAATTTCTCGATCTGCACCATGCTCGTGTGCGCGGTGTTGCTTTGCGAGAGCTGCGAGCT
>CAUQPE010000150.1:0-2655 GCA_963519915.1 uncultured Campylobacter sp.
TAAAAGCGCCACAGCTAGCGCAAATGAGGAAAGAGTTCGCTTCATCTTATTCTCCTTTGAATTGGTTTGATATCGTAATTTTAATCAACCTCGCTAACGTAGAAATCACGCGTTTATTAAAACTTGCTTAATTATAAAAAATAATTTCAAATTTTAGCTTTTGTGCCAAAATTTAGTCGAAATTTTATAAATTTAATCTAAAATTTATCTTAGCGTGAGTTCTGCGGCGGCGAGAGGATATAAAATTAACGCAAACAAAATCATTTTAAGGAGCACTCCATGAACCTACTTTCTAAATTTAGCAAAGGCTTTCTAGCAGTTGCGATGTTTGGCGCCATAAGCGCTGCCGCGTTTACCGAGGGCGAGGACTACGTCAAGCTAGAAAAACCGCTACCCGTAGAGCAAAACACGCTAGTTAAGGTCTTTAGCTACGCATGCCCGTTTTGCTACAAATACGACAAAACCGTAACGCCAAAGGTCGTAGAAAAGGTCGCGGGGCTAAAATACGTGCCGTTTCATCTAAAAACCAAGGGCGAATACGGCGAGGCAGCGAGTAAAATTTTTGCCGTCTTAGCCGTGATGGACGAGGAAAAGGGCGTGAGCCTGCTAGATGAAAACTCGCTGTTTAAAAAGGCTAAATTTGCCTACTACAAAGCCTATCACGATCAAAAGCAGCGCTGGAGCGACGGCAAGGACGAGGCTGCGTTTTTAAAGACGGGGCTTGATGCGGCCGGCATCAGCGAGGCGGATTATCAAAAAAAGCTAGAGGACCCAAAGGTCGCCGAACTACTTAAAAAATGGGATGAGAGTTACGACGTAGCCAAGATCCAGGGCGTGCCGGCGTTCGTCGTAAACGGCAAATACCTCATCATGACGAAGTCCATCAGCTCCATCGACGGCATGGCGCAGCTAATTGAAGAGCTGCTCAAAAAATAGGGCGCGAGCATGAAATTTGCGGAAAAAATAGCAAAATTCGCAGACAGCCGCCTGCCGTGGGCGATCCTCGTAGCGGTGAGCGCGGGACTTGTTATCCTCGCACACTCGCTGTTTCAAAACTACGTCTATATGCCGCCTTGCGAGCAGTGCGTCTATATCCGCTTTGCCTTTTTGTGCATGGCGCTAGGAGGCCTGGTCGCGATCATAAATCCTAAAAATTTACTCCTCGCCGCAGTAGGCTACCTGCTAGCCTTTTGGGGCGCGATCCAGGGCATAATGTATAGCGTAAAGCTAGCCAAGATCCACGACGCCGTCCACGGAGACGATCCCTTTGGCGTGCAGGGCTGCTCGACCGAGCCGCACTATCCGTTCGGCCTGCCGCTTGAGCGGTGGGCGCCGGATTGGTTTTTGCCTACGGGCGACTGCGGCTACGATAATCCGCTAGTGCCCGAGGGCGTCACGCTAGATGGCTTTCAGAAGTATCTCGTCGATCTTTATGGGGACGGCTGGTATCTGATCCCATCAAGCAAATTTATGTCGATGGCCGACTGCACGCTGATCGGCTTTGGCGTCTGCTTCGTCGTGCTCGCCGCGATGTTCGTTTGCAAAATTTTAACTCTGAAAAAAGCTTAAATCGGTCTAAATTTAGACCGATTTTGCTATACTCGCCGCATGAGAGCCTTACGCGAGCATAATTTTAAAATTTACTTCATCATCATTTTCGCAAGCCTTTTCGTGGTGCTTTTAGGCGTGAAAAACTACGAGGACGCCAAGGCGCAGATCACGGCGCTCGCGGATAAAAACAAGATCGCCGCTAGCGAAAATATGGTCGGAAATTTCTCGTTTTGGCTGGATGAGCGACTGCACTCGCTGGTGCGCGCGGCTAAATTTATGCAAAACGCGGGCATCTCGCAAGACGGCGAAAAGCTGAGCGACTTCATACGACTTTTCAAAGAAAACTCAGCGGAATTCGACGCCTTGCAGTTTTTGCGCGAGGACGGAGAGATCTTCGTGGACGGCAAGGAGCTAGCAGACGATGAAGCGATGCCAAAGAGCCTGCGCACGGGGCTTGTGTGGTTTGAGGAGACCAAAAGCACGCTAGCGCCCACGGTAAATTTTATGCAGCGCCATAAAATTTTAGGTGAGCCGACGCTAAATTTATGCGTGCCCGTGCTGGACGGCGGCTCGTTTGCGGGAGTGTTTTGCGGCGTGGTGAAGCTGCAAAACATACTAAAAAATATGGAAAAATTTAAGCTTGCGCCCGATTCATACGCCTTCATCGTCACTCACGGCGGCGAAATTTTAACGCCGATGAAGGATGCCGCACTAAAAAAGCAGATCGAGGATAAATTTAAAGAGCTTTTCCTGCGTGACGAGGACATCACGAGCCTAAATATCGGCTCAAATTTCATCTCCGTCGCCGAGATCCCCACGCTAAACTGGTTCATCGGCGCAGGCACCGATAACGAAAAAGAGCTTGCAGCACTGCTTAACTCTGTGCTAAAAAACGCCCTCATCTTGCTTTTTGCATTCGCGGCGCTGGCGCTGGTGGCAAATTTCCTCCATAACTTTATGTACTCAAAAATCAAAAATCTGCAAGACGACTACGAGGCCCTGCTAAAGCACAAAGCCCGTATGAGCGAGGCGGGCGAGCTAATCAGCGGCATAAATCATCAGTTTATCCAGCCGGTTAATTCGCTAAATTTGATGATCTCAAGC
>CAUQPE010000151.1:0-2654 GCA_963519915.1 uncultured Campylobacter sp.
ACGCCAAAACCCAGCGCCCAAGCGTCTGTAACGCCGTAGAGTGCGTGCTTTTACATGAGCGCATAGCTAGCGAAATTTTACCGGAGCTTGTGCGCGAGATGCCCGAGGTCGAGTTTCGCGTGAGCTCGGAGCTTTTGGGCTCGTGCGAGGCGCAGCTGCGAGGCGCGAAAAACGTCAAGCTCGCAGGCGAGAGCGACTTTGGCACCGAGTTTTTGGATCTCGTACTAGCCGTGCGCGCTGTGCGAGATACGGATGAGACGATCGACTTTATAAACGTGCATTCTAGCGGCCATTCGGACGCGATTTTAAGCGCTGATTACGCAAACGTCGAGCGTTTTTTAAACGAGGTCGGTAGCGCGGTCGTCTACGCCAACGCATCGACGCGTTTTAGCGACGGTAGCGAGTTTGGATTCGGCGGCGAGATCGGCATCAGCACGCAAAAACTACACGCCAGAGGGCCGATGGGGGTGAGGGAGCTTACGACCTATAAATACGTCGTCCGTGGGGATTATCAAACGCGTTAGCGACTTGTTTCGCGAGCGTCTTTAACGGAGCTAGTAAAAATTTAGCTTGATAGACTACGTGTCTTATCTTCGCTAAATTTTTACGTCGCAACCCTTAAATCCATCTCACGATACTTCGCCTTATCGTTTTACGTTTAAATTTGGGGTCAAATTTAAAGCCGAATTAGTATTTTTTCGGTGCGGCAAAACATCGAAATTTGCGATACCCGCGGCGACTTTTTCGGCGATGAAATTTGACCCGTCGCGAGTCGGCGCGCAGGCACGCAAAGGCGAAATTTATGCTAAAATCGGCGCAAAATTAAAGGAAACCGATGAAAAAACTAAAATTTATCTTTGCTCTTGCCGCGGCGTTTATTTTTAGCGGTTGCTACGAGACGACGCTGCTTACTCGCGTGCCGATCTCTGCGCTTGTTTCGGACAAAGGTGCGGACGTGAAATCCACGCTCGTGCTAACGGACGTAACACCGCAGACGCACGACGAAAAAGTAGTAACGGACAACGTGCGTGTTTTCGTCCCGGACGCAAAATTTAAGGATTTCCCGACTGGGCAGACCGCCTACGAGATGAGCGTGAGCGTCGGTATGGGCGACAAAGGCGGCAAAAACTCGGACAAGCGCGCCGTACGCATCTATCTGGACGAATTTGGCGGCATCTACGGCAAGCTTAGCAAAAACGTACTCGAGCAGTACGCGGGCGCGGCAAAACAGAGTGAAGCGCCGACGCTAAAAGCGGCGATAAAATTTGAAAACGACACGAAGGATACGTACGAGATGATCTCGGGCAACGACTTTAAGGCTAGCGATGAGGCGCAAACGGGCGGCGTTTATATTTTGAAGCCAGGGCAAGTCACGGGCGCCATCTGGGCAGAAAATATCGCGATACGCGAGGCGCTTTTGGGCAAGGCGGTCAAAATCGGAGCTCTAAGAAAGGTGGTAAAATGAAAAATCCTAAAATCGGCTTTATCGGCGGCGGAAATATGGGCGGCGCGATGATCGAAAATTTGGCGCAAAGGCTGGGCGGCGAGAGTATGTTCGTCTATGCGAGGAGTAAAACGGCGGCTCTGCGCGAAAAGTGCGGCGTAAACGCCTGCGAGAGCGAAGCTGCGGTCGCGTCGGCGGCCGATATCACGGTGCTGGCGACCAAGCCCGCGGCGTATGAAGGTGTATTAAATTTGATAAAAGAGGCGGCGAGAGGTAAGGTTATAGTCACGCTCGCGCCGAGCTTTAGCCTGGAGCAAAGCATGCAAATTTTGGGCGCGCAGGCTAAGATCGCGCGCGCGATGCCAAACACTCCCGCGGCAATCGCAGAGGGCGTTAGCGCGCTGTGCTTTAACGAAAATTTAAGTGCGGACGAGCGGACGGCGGTGCGTGAGATATTTGAAAATTTCGGCGCCGTTTATGAGCTGGAGGAGGCTAAATTTGCCGCATTTACGGGCATTGCGGGTAGTCTGCCGGCCTATGTTTTTATGTTTATCGAGGCTGCGGCGGATGCGGGAGTACTAGAGGGGCTTCCTAGAGCGCTGGCGTACGAAGCGGTCGCAGCTAGCGTTGCAGGCTCGGCGCGACTCATGCTAAAAAGCGGCAAACATCCCGCAGCCCTAAAGGACGAAATTTGCTCGCCCGGAGGCACGACGATAGAGGCCGTAAAGGCGCTGGAAAACGGCGGGTTTCGCGCGGCGGTAATGGATGCGGTGGGCGCGTGCGTCAAAAAGGCGAGAGCCAAGTAAATTTACTGCTTTAGCCGACGCTTAAAAACGATTTTTGGAGTTTGAAAGCGTGCGAATTTTGCTTATAGGCGCGATCTATTCTGGATAGCGACTTAAATTTAAAAATTCTAATCAAAATTTTAATTTCCGTAAAATTTAAAATTTAACTTATAGCTCGGCCCTGTCGATATTCGAGCCGATTTTGTATCCAAAATTTATATCATTTCAAAAATAAAATCCGAAATTTTGATATAAATTTATTTTATCTTAAACTTTTTTTGCATAAAATCACCGCCAAATTTTACTCGAAAGGTACGCTATGAAAAACGATATGTGCGACATGTGTTGTTGCGAAATGAAAAGCTAGGGCGCTAGGCACGAATATCTTTTTAAGTGCTTAGCAAGTCGCTAAACATTTAAAAAGA
>CAUQPE010000152.1:0-2606 GCA_963519915.1 uncultured Campylobacter sp.
ACTACAAAGACGGCAGCAAGACCGAAAACACCCGCGTCAGCTACCCGATCTATCACATAGATAACTACGAGCCAAGCTCCGCTGGCGGCCATCCGAAAAATATCATCTTCTTAACCGCCGACGCATTCGGCGTTTTGCCTCCGGTCGCAAAGCTAAGCAAAGAGCAGGCGATGTATTATTTCCTAAGCGGCTATACGGCAAAGGTTGCGGGCACCGAGCGCGGCATCACCGAGCCGGTGGCGACCTTTAGCGCGTGCTTCGGCGAGCCGTTTATGCCGTTACATCCGACCGTTTACGCTAAGCTTCTGGGCGAAAAGATCGACAAGCACAACGTCAGCGTCTATCTCGTAAACACCGGCTGGAGCGGCGGCGCGTACGGCGTGGGCAAGCGAATGAGCATCAAAGCCACGCGCGCGTGCATAAACGCGATCCTAGACGGCAGTATCAAAAAATGCGAATTTGAAAATTTTGGTATTTTTAACCTCGCGATCCCAAAAGAGCTCGCGGGCGTCGAGACGAAGCTTCTAAATCCGATCAACACCTGGACGCACCCGGCGGAATATAAAATCACGCGCGATAAGCTCGCAAAGATGTTTGAAGAGAATTTTAAACGCTACGAGGACGTAAAAGAGGGCGTAGAATACGCAAAAGCAGGCCCTAAGGCTTAAATTTAAAGGGCGCTGGTTGAAAATTTACTCTGTAAAATGCGGGCTTAAATTCGGCCTTTTAGCCTGCGCCTTTTTTCTCTCTGGTTGCGATATCTTGGGCGGACAGGGTCAAAGCTCTGCGCTAAAGTCCGCCAAGCAGCCCGAGTTTTCTTTCGTTCCCGACTCAGACGCGGTCGCGTATCTAAACGAATATCGCCGCGGCTCCGGACTCTCTGGTCTAAAACCAAATCAAATTTTAAGCCAAGCCGCCAAAAATCACGCCGACTATAGCGCCCAAAACGAATACATGGGGCACGACGAGACGGCCGGACGGGCGAAATTTAGGGGCGCGACTCCGGCCGATAGGGCTCTGGCCGTAGGCTACAAATCAACTCTGGTGCTTGAAAATATCGCCTATAAAAGCGACTTTAAAGAGGCGGTAGACGGTCTGTTTTCGGCGATCTATCACCGATTTGCATTTTTAAATTTGAGCGTCGATGAGGTCGGCTACGCGCTCGCGTCCAAAGACAAATTTAATGCCTTCGTCTTTGAGATGGGTAACTCGCGGCTCAACGCCTTTTGCGCCAGAGGTGCCGGCGATACGGGCGCAGGGCGGTTTTATACCAACGTCTGCGCCGATAAAAATCTAAAAATCAAAGACGCCAGATTTGACAACTTCACGGGCGCGATGAAGCCCTACGTCAAATTTCCGGACGCCACCGCGGTGACGCCGTATTTTAGCGGCGAGATCCCGGACCCATTCCCTGAGTGCAAGATCACGGCAAATCCCGTTAGTATCGAGTTTAACGCGAACGCTGGCGAGGTAAAATTTAAAGATTTTGAGATATTTAAAGACGGGCGAAAGATCCAAAATTTGCACATCATCACGAGCGCCAACGATATAAACTCCAAATTTTCGTCCAAGCAGTTTGCAGCCTTTTCGCGAGATGTTTTTGACTTTGGCGCGCAGTACGAGGCGGTTTTTAGCTACGAGCAAGCAGGCGCGCGAAATCAAAGCGCGCAAAACGCGGGCTCGCAGGTAAAGCAGATAAAGTGGAGCTTTAAAACCAAAACTCCTCAAAATCCGTATTTTGATGCGCGTGACGGCGACGTGCTAGGCGTGGATGCGGACAAGACCTACGAGATATTTTTCCGTCCCAAGGACTGCAACGACCTCATGACGCGCTACTCTTACAAGGCTTCGGGCTTTATGACGCCTACGGTCGCGCAAAGCGGTACGAACACGATAAGCGTGAAACTAAAAGGCATGGCGGGCGATACGCTAAGCATCGCCGCGGGCGGCATGAGCGTCAAGGTGCGGCTCAAAACCAGCTCGCCAGAAGCCGTGCGCGAGAGGAGGGCGTTTTACGTCAAGGCTGGGCTAATGATCGCCGGCGTGATCGTGGTTTTTGCGCTAATCGGCAGAAAGATGAGGCGGTAAATTTACGTCGCTTTGTTTTTTTGGATTGTGCCTTCAAATTTGATTTTTTGAGGCGAATTTGCTTCATAAATTTAGCGGCACAAGAGATAAAACAAATTTGCCTGCAAATTTGACGACTGCTCTCCCGTAGACATCGTTTTGATTAAATTTGATAATGCTTAAGGCGCGCTAGTTTGGCTTCTTGCTAAATTTTGTCGTCTGTTGCACGTTTAAAGCTGTCGATTGATTTGATAACTACGCACGGTTGTGCTGTCAAGAAGCGTTATGCGTCATTAAATTTGACGACTCATTTTCTTGCAAGGTCGTAAAGCGTATATTTTAAATTTCATCCCCGTTTATCTCATCCGCAAGTTTTAAAATTTTATCCCGCACCGCCTCAGGAGCGTAGATGTCCATCCACTCTATCCCGTTTGACGCGCTAAAAAGCATGGTGATCCGCCCCTCGCTCATCGCGCGCTTGGCAAGCTTGGTCGCCGCGGGGCTGTTGCCCATATTGGGCGTCTCGTCTATGCTTATCT